>CANQCD010000017.1 GCA_947589455.1 uncultured Lachnospiraceae bacterium
ATAACATTTAAGAAGTGTTTTTGCATTTCTTATTTTAGACTACAATTGTCTTTCAGAAAAAATGGGGAAACTCAAATGTGCGGTTTGTTGACAAATCACGCCGTATGTGCTATTATTTTTAATACCAAAACCCCATTTGGGGAGAGATGGAACTTTAAAATCAGAATGAGGAGGAGAAGTCATGAAATTAACAAGATTGACAAAGAGTGTTTTATCACTCACAGTAGCAACAACAGTAGCAGCAGCATCTATCGCAGTACCGGTTGCACCGAAGAAAGCAGAAGCAGCATCTACCTATAAAGCTTATCTGTGCTTTATGTCTAAGAGTTATAACGGTGTTGCAAACAACCATGATGCTGACCGTAACGGGGTTCAGAACGGAAATGATAAGAAAAAGATTTCCGGTATCAGCGTGAAGGACGCTTCTTTCAAGAAGGGTAAAGTGAACTTCACAGTCAGCGCAACAGGAAAGAACCTGAAAAAATTTGCAAAGGACAAGGGATGGAATGTAATCTATGTAGACACCAACCTTCCGGGAACACAGAAGAAGAAATTATCTGTTAGCAAGGTAACATTAAAGATGGATGGCAAGACAGTTAAGACAATCAGCAAACCATATCTGACGCCGGATGCAGGCAAAGAGGCAAAAGAGAATACACAGGTTATGGTTGTAAACATGTGGAATCCTAATGCAGAAAAGAAGTGCAAAGCTGCAAGCATTAAGACAATGCCGAAGAAGAGCATTTCTATTACTGTCACAGGTAAGCTGAAATAATCAGTCAAAAATCTACATAAGAAAAGTAACAGCCGTTTTGGCGGATGAAAGATTCCGTCGAAGCGGCTGTTTTTATGGAAGAACAAAGGGCAAAACCAGCGTTTTGCGCTTGCAAGAAACAATTCGTGTTTCTTGCAAGCGCCCCACTACATTTCAAAGCCCTCCTGTAGGAGAGCTTGCAATTTCCTGGCTTATAAAAATCCGGCGGGAGCCCCCGCCGGTATATATTACTCCTCTGCCTTATTTAATTCCTCGATAAATTTCTGGATATCATCATAGGTCAGTTTCTCGCCGCTAAAGGACAGCGTAGCGTGAAGCGGCGTGTTTGCATAGATAGATTTTAATAATCCCGCCGTTCCCTCGCCGAGGTCGTCGCCGGTTGTTTCCGGTGCGGAGAAGCCGCTGTTTTCAAAGAAGCGTCCCAAAAGCTCCGGTTTTTTCGAGAACAATTCCACATCCTCGCAGGTCGTGATGTCCCATGCGCGGAATGGCAGGCGCTTCGTACCCTCTACGTTCAGCGGGAGCTCATGTGTGATCTCCCTTGAGGAAGCGCCGATCAGCACAGAATACACGCCGCTCTCAACGAACCAGTCTCCGGCGGTTTCGTTAAAATAAGCAAAGGCGCGTTTATCTAAAGCAAAGGAGACGCGTTTCGTCTCGCCCGGCTCCAGGCTGACCTTTGCAAAATCGCGGAGCTCTTTTTCCGGGCGGTTTTCCAGTCCGATAAAATTCTTAATATAGAGCTGGACAATCTCCTTTCCGGCAGTGCCGCCGGTATTTGTCACGTCAACGGATACCGTAATGGAGTCCGTGTCCAGGGCTTTGGCAGGCGCGCCGTCTGCAGTCTCCGCCGATTTGCCGTTTATGCAGAGCGCCGGATTGCTGTAAGCAAAGGTGGTGTAGCTGAGTCCATATCCGAACGGGAACAGCACGTCCATTTTCTTTTTATCATAATAGCGGTAGCCAATAAATACCCCCTCGCCGTAGGAAACCTCATCGCGGCTTCCCGGGAAATCCAGAAAAGAAGGGTTGTCTTCTAAACGGAGCGGGAAAGTCTCCGCAAGTTTTCCGCAAGGGTTTGCGCGTCCAGTCAGAAGATCGGCACAGGCGCTGCCGCCCGCCTGTCCGGCAAGATACATTTCCAGGACGGCGGATACTTTAGCGAGCCACGGCATACAGACTGGAGAACCATTGTGCAACACAACGATTACATTTTCCTGCACAGAGCAGACAGCGTCGATCAGTTTGTTCTGGCAATCCGGCAGGTTCATATGAGTTCTGTCGTATCCTTCTGATTCAAAGGCGTCCGTCAGGCCGGCGAAGATCACTGCGGCGTCCGCTCCCCTTGCCGTTTCGACTGCTTCCTGCAAAAGCGCTTCCTCCGTTCGATCTTCCGAGGTGATATAGCCCGGCGCAAAAGAGATGTCGTAATGTACGGCGGGAACCATCCTGCATACGCCGCCTTCGCAGATATGTTCCGCCGGCAGCTTGTTGATTGCCCGGAATGCCTCCAGGGCGGAATCAATGCGGGAACAGTTGATATGGCTGGAGCCGCCGCCCTGGATTCTCGGCGTTCTGGCGAACTCGCCGATTAACGCGAGCTTACTGCCGGACTTCAATGGGAGGATGCCGTTGTTCTTTAGCAGGACGGCGGACTCAGACGCCGCTTTTTTCGCAAGCGCATGGTGCGCTTCCTTATCATAGGATGGTCTTTTATCCGGCTTGTTGGATATAAATTGGTTCACGAGATTTAAGATACGCATCACCGTCCGATCCAAAACCTCCTCGGAGAGCGTGCCGTTCTTTACGGCTTCGACAATCTGCTTGTCGGTCTCACCGTGGGAGGAAGGCATCTCCAGGTCAAGACCCGCTTTGAGAGCCGGTACCCTCCGGTTCATTGCGCCCCAGTCTGTCATGACCAGTCCCTGATAACCCCACTCGTCTCGCAGCACCTGATTGAGTAGCCAGTCGTTTTCACAGGAGTAGACGCCGTTGATCCGGTTGTAGCTGCACATGATAGTCCATGGCTTTGCCTTTTTGACAACCGTTTCAAACGCGGTCAGATAGATTTCGCGCAGCACCCGCTCGGTTGTGAGGACGCTGACGCTCATCCGGCGCTGTTCCTGGTTGTTGGCGGCAAAGTGCTTCAGGCTGGTGCCGACATTGTGGCTCTGTACGCCTTTGACAAAGGCGGCGCCCATCTCGCCGGCCAGCGTAGGATCTTCGGAAAAGTATTCAAAGTTGCGTCCGCACAGAGGGGAACGCTTCATATTAACGCCCGGTCCTAACAGGACGGCAATGTCCTCAGCGACGCATTCCTCTCCCAGGGCGTCCCCAATCTGCTCCAATAAATCCCGGTCAAAGGAACATGCCGATGCAGAAGCTGTCGGGAAACAGATTGCTTTTATGCTTTCTGCCATCCCGACATGGTCGGTTTCCTGTTCCTGTTTGCGCAGTCCGTGCGGGCCGTCCGACACCATGATCTGTGGAAGCCCGAGTTCTTCGCAGGCTTCCGTATGCCAAAAATCAGCGCCGGAACAAAGCCCGGCCTTTTGCTCCAGCGTCATGTCTGAAAGTAATTTCTTGCTGTTGATTGTTGCCATTGTGTATCCTCCTTATCTTTATCATAAAAAAGGCAAAACCAGCGTTTCGCCACTACGTTTCAAAGCCCTCTTATCTCAAAAAAAGGGAGCCGCTTGCGCCCTTGCACACCACTCTCATAAAATAAAGCAGCTTCGTATGAATTTCTTGTCTGCGAAGAAGCCGGTCATTTTAGGAAATTTCCTATCGCATAAAAAAGGAACCGCCAGCGCTTGTGCCCTTACACACCACTCCCATAAGACAAAAATCTCCCAAATAAGACAAAATTCTCTCCCATAAAACAAAGAAAATTTTCCCAATAAGACAAAAAAAGTGCTTGACATCTCAGTGTTTTTGCGCTAAGATGAAAATTGCACTATTGTGGCTGAGTATACCGTAAAAAACCTTATGTCACTAGTATAGCATAAGATGATGTGATTGAAAAGACTTTCTTTTCTGGAAATTTTATTTTTCATCGGAAGGCCTTTCCGACGGCACATCAGCGGTTGCCGCGCCGCAAAAGATTTGTTACTTTGAACAAGTAATATAATACTCTATAAAATAAGGAGTGAAACATCGATGGAGAAAAACAGGATACATCCGGTTACAGTTAGTAATGGCGTGAGGATGAGTTATGCCCGCCAGCAGGAAGTGCTTGAGATGCCGAACCTCATTGAGGTACAGACAAATTCTTATCAGTGGTTTCTGGATGAAGGTCTGCGTGAAGTATTTCGTGATATTTCACCGATTTCTGACTTTGGCGGACATTTAAGCCTTGAGTTTGTGGATTTTGAGCTTTGCCGCGACGAGACGAAGTACGACATTGACCAGTGTAAGGAACGGGACGCCACATATGCGGCTCCGCTCAAGGTAAAAGTGCGCCTGCATAACAAGGAAACGGAGGAGATCAAGGAACATGAGATATTCATGGGCGACCTGCCGCTGATGACAGCGACCGGTACCTTTGTCATCAATGGCGCAGAGCGTGTTATCGTAAGCCAGCTGGTGCGTTCTCCGGGAATTTACTATGCCATTGGGCATGATAAAATTGGAAAAGAATTGTTTTCTTCTACTGTAATTCCGAACCGAGGCGCATGGCTTGAGTATGAAACAGACTCCAACGATGTATTTTCAGTCCGCGTAGATAGAAACAGAAAAGTACCGATCACAGTATTCCTGAGGGCTCTTGGGCTTGGGACCAATGAACAGATAAAAGAAGTATTTGGTGAGGAACCGAAGATCCTTGCCAGCATTGAGAAAGATACGACCGAGAATTACCAGGACGGCCTGCTGGAGCTATATAAGAAGCTCCGTCCGGGCGAGCCTTTGTCTGTCGAAAGCGCAGAAGGCTTATTAAACAGTATGTTTTTCGATCCGAAACGGTACGATCTGGCAAAGGTCGGCAGATATAAATTCAATAAAAAACTGCATTTCAAATACCGTATCGCTGGCTGCAAGCTGGCGGAAGACGCCGTCTCGCCAGTGACGGGGGAGGTGTTTGAGGCAGGAACGCTGATCACGGAGGAGCTTGCCGTGCAGATGCAGAATGCGGCAGTTCCGTTCGTTATGGTGGAAAAAGAAGAGCACGTGACGAAAGTTCTTTCTAATATGATGGTAGATTTGCGAGAGTATCTGCCGGGAGTTAATCCGAGGGAGCTGGGGATCACGGAGAATGTATATTATCCGCTGTTGGCGAAGATATTAGAAGCAAATGAAGGGGAAGAAGCTGTCAGGGAAGCCATCCGGCAGAATGCAGCGGGTCTGGTGCCAAAGCATATTACAAAGGAAGATATTTTTGCCTCCGTCAACTACAATATCCATCTGGAGTATGGCATTGGCAATGATGATGATATCGACCATTTGGGGAACAGGCGTATCCGCGCGGTAGGCGAGCTCCTGCAGAACCAGTACCGCATTGGTCTTTCCCGCATGGAGAGAGTTGTGCGCGAGAGGATGTCCACACAGGATATCACAACGATCACGGCACAGTCGCTGATCAATATCAAGCCGGTGACAGCAGCCGTAAAAGAGTTCTTTGGAAGCTCTCAGCTGTCCCAGTTTATGGATCAGAACAACCCGCTTTCCGAGTTGACGCACAAGCGCCGTCTGTCCGCGCTGGGGCCGGGCGGACTGTCAAGGGATCGCGCCGGATTTGAAGTCCGCGACGTACACTATACCCATTATGGGCGCATGTGTCCAGTAGAGACGCCAGAAGGACCAAACATCGGTCTGATCAACTCCCTGGCTTCCTATGCCAGGATCAATGAGTACGGATTTATCGAAGCGCCGTACCGCAAGGTAGATAAGAGCGAGCCGGAAAATCCGCGCGTTACAGACGAAGTGATCTACCTGTCTGCGGATGAGGAGGATCGTTTTATCGTTGCGCAGGCGAATGAAAAATTAGACGAAGAAGGACATTTTATAAGCAGGAATGTCTCCGGGCGTTTCCGCGATGAGACTTCCGAGTTTGAGAAAAAGAAAATAGATTTGATGGACGTATCTCCTAAAATGGTATTTTCCGTGGCGACCGCCATGATCCCATTCCTGGAGAACGATGATGCAAACCGTGCGCTGATGGGGTCGAACATGCAGCGTCAGGCAGTTCCGCTTCTGGTGACGGAAGCGCCGGTTGTCGGCACAGGGATGGAGATGAAAGCAGCCGTTGACTCAGGAAACTGCGTGATCGCAGAAGAGGACGGCATAGTAGAGCGTTCCGCATCCAATGAGATCGTTGTGAAGACGGAGAGCGGGAAGCAGCACAGATACAAGCTTTCCAAATTCCAGCGCAGCAACCAGGGAACCAGCATGAACCACCGTCCGATCGTCGATAAAGGGGACGAGGTAAAAGCCGGACAGGTTATCGCAGACGGGCCTTCGACCTGCGGCGGTGAGATCGCACTCGGCAAGAACCCGCTGATCGGTTTTATGACATGGGAGGGATATAATTACGAGGACGCTGTACTGTTAAGTGAACGGCTGGTACAGGAAGATATTTATACCTCTGTCCACATTAATGAGTATGAGGCGGAGGCAAGAGATACCAAACTCGGCGCGGAAGAGATCACAAGAGACGTGCCGGGCGTCGGGGATGAAGCGTTAAAAGACCTGGATGAGAGAGGGATCATTCGCATCGGCGCAGAAGTGCGCGCCGGGGATATCCTGGTCGGCAAGGTAACGCCAAAAGGCGAGACAGAGCTTACAGCCGAGGAAAGGCTTCTGCGCGCGATCTTTGGCGAAAAGGCAAGGGAAGTGCGGGACACCTCTCTGAAAGTACCTCACGGCGAATTTGGCGTTATTGTAGACGCAAAAGTATTTACCCGCGAGAATGGGGATGAGCTGCCGCCGGGAGTAAACCAGACAGTGCGCATCTATATTGCCCAGAAACGGAAGATACAGGTGGGAGATAAGATGGCGGGACGCCACGGAAACAAAGGTGTTGTTTCGCGCGTGCTGCCGGTTGAGGATATGCCGTTCCTGCCAAACGGACGTCCGCTGGACATTGTATTAAATCCGCTGGGCGTGCCGTCCCGTATGAATATCGGACAGGTACTGGAAATCCATTTGAGCCTTGCGGCAAAAGTGCTCGGCTTCAACGTAGGGACTCCGGTATTTGACGGCGCAAACGAGTTTGATATCATGGATACGTTAGAGCTTGCCAACGATTACGTCAATACGCCTTTAAACGCGCAGGAGCTGGAAGAGGCAAGGGCGCAGGCGGAAGAAGAAGGCGACGAGGAGGCGATCGAGCGCCTGAAAGACGTGATTCCTTTTGAAGAAAAATATAAAGACATTCTGTTGCCGGAGGTAATGGAGTATCTGCTAAAGAATGAGAGCTACCGAAAGGAATGGGAAGGCGTTCCAATCAACCGCGACGGCAAAGTACATCTCCGCGACGGCCGTACTGGAGAGTATTTTGACGGAGCCGTGACAGTAGGCTTCATGCATTACCTGAAGCTGCACCACCTGGTGGACGACAAGATCCATGCCCGTTCTACCGGCCCATATTCGCTGGTAACACAGCAGCCGTTGGGCGGCAAGGCGCAGTTCGGCGGACAGCGTTTCGGCGAGATGGAGGTCTGGGCATTGGAGGCATATGGCGCCGCCTATACCCTGCAGGAAATCCTCACTGTGAAATCCGATGATGTTGTCGGGCGTGTCAAGACGTATGAGGCGATCATTAAGGGCGACAATATTTCAGAGCCGGGCATTCCGGAGTCGTTTAAGGTACTGTTAAAAGAGCTTCAGGCGCTTGCGCTGGATGTGACTGTTTTGGATGAAAATGGAAATGAAGTCCTTATGACAGAAGATGTAGAAGAGAGCAACGATGATGAAATCAAGCCATTGATTGATGGTGATGACAATTTTGCCTTTGGAAATGAAGAATCCTTTGAATCAGCGGGATTCACGGAAGGTACCGCAGAAGAGTTGGAAGAGGCGGCTTTCGATATGTATGAAGATTGACAGAGATTCTTGTTTCCGATAAATCAATAACAGGGCCTGAGAGGGCAGATGGAGGTTACTATGGCAGAAAGCAATGTGAAAGAAAAGCAGAACATCACCTATGATGCAATTAAGATCGGCCTTGCCTCGCCGGAAAAGATCAGGGAGTGGTCCCGCGGTGAGGTAAAGAAGCCGGAAACCATTAATTATAGAACCTTAAAACCGGAAAAAGACGGTCTTTTCTGTGAGAAGATTTTTGGACCGAGCAAGGACTGGGAATGTCACTGCGGCAAATATAAGAAAATCCGCTACAAAGGCGTTGTCTGCGACCGATGCGGCGTTGAAGTCACAAAGGCAGCCGTGCGCCGCGAGCGCATGGGTCATATTGAGCTCGCCGCACCAGTGTCCCATATTTGGTACTTTAAGGGGATACCGAGCCGCATGGGGCTGATTCTGGACGTATCGCCAAGAAATTTAGAGAAGGTATTATACTTTGCCTCCTATATTGTACTGGAGACACAGGAGGGGACGGGGCTTGCCCAGAAACAGATCCTCTCCGAGATGGAATATCAGGAAGCGAAGAGCAAATATGGCGATATGTTCCGCGCTGGCATGGGCGCAGAGTCCATTATGGAACTTTTGATGAGCATTGACCTGGAGGAAGAATCCTATGCTCTAAAGGAAGAGCTGAAAAATTCTTCCGGACAGAAGCGCGCCCGGATCATTAAGAGATTAGAGGTTATCGAGGCATTCCGGGATTCCGAGAACAAGCCAGAGTGGATGATCCTGACCGTGATTCCTGTGATCCCTCCGGATTTGCGTCCGATGGTGCAGTTAGACGGCGGACGTTTTGCAACGTCTGACATGAACGATCTGTACCGCCGTATTATCAACCGCAACAACCGTTTAAAGAGGCTGTTAGAATTAGGCGCGCCGGATATTATTGTGCGAAACGAAAAGAGGATGCTGCAGGAAGCAGTTGACGCGCTGATTGATAACGGCCGCCGCGGACGTCCTGTCACCGGTCCGGGAAACAGAGCGTTAAAATCCCTGTCGGATATGTTAAAGGGAAAACAGGGACGGTTCCGCCAGAACCTGCTCGGCAAGCGTGTGGATTACTCCGGACGTTCCGTTATCGTCGTAGGGCCGGAATTAAAGATTTATCAGTGCGGTCTGCCAAAAGAGATGGCGATTGAGCTGTTCAAGCCGTTTGTCATGAAAGAACTTGTGGCGGATGGCACGGCGCATAATATCAAACAGGCAAAGAAGATGGTGGAAAAGCTCCAGCCAGAGGTATGGGACGTCTTAGAGGACGTTATCCGCGAACATCCGGTTATGTTAAACCGCGCCCCTACTCTTCACAGGCTGGGAATCCAGGCGTTTGAGCCTACTCTGGTAGAGGGCAAGGCGATCAAGCTGCATCCTCTGGTATGTACGGCTTTTAACGCCGATTTTGACGGCAGTACATCTGCCGCTGTCCGTGGAGGCGCAGGCAGAGTGCCGTTTCCTGCTGCTGTCGCCGAATAACCTGTTAAAGCCGTCAGACGGCGGCGTGGTTGCCGTTCCTTCACAGGATATGGTGCTCGGGATCTATTACCTGACGCAGGAAAGACCGGGCGCGCTGGGAGAGGGCAATTACTATCTGTCTGTCAACGAGGCGATCACAGCGTATGAGAATAAAGAACTGACGCTTCATGCAAAGATCAAGGTTCGCAGGAGCGGCATCAACGCAAATGGAGAAAAGGAAACCAGGCTGGTAGAGTCTACGCTGGGAAGGTTTATTTTGAATGAGATCCTCCCGCAGGATTTAGGTTTTGTAGACAGGAGCAAGCCTGAGAATTTCCTGGTGCCGGAGGTAGATTTCCATGTGGGCAAAAAGCAGTTAAAGCAGATTTTGGAAAAATGCATTAACGCCCATGGGGCAACCGGGACGGCGGAGACGATGGACAATATCAAGTCGCTCGGCTACAAATATTCTACCCGTGCGGCAATGACGGTATCTATTTCCGATATGACAGTGCCGGAGGCAAAGAAGACGATTCTGGCAGATGCGGAGAAGACAGTCGAGACGATCTCAAGGAAATTCCGCCGCGGGCTGCTGACAGAGGAAGAGCGTTACAAGGCGGTGATCAATACCTGGAGAGTCGCCGATGATGAGATTACAAAAGCTTTGCTGACAGGGCTTGACAAATATAACAATATCTTTATGATGGCGGATTCCGGGGCGCGTGGTTCCGAGAAGCAGATCAAGCAGCTTGCCGGGATGCGCGGTTTGATGGCGGATACTTCCGGACGTACTATCGAGCTGCCGATCAAGTCGAATTTCCGTGAGGGGCTCGACGTATTGGAATACTTTATCTCTGCGCATGGCGCGAGGAAAGGTTTGTCCGATACGGCGCTGCGTACTGCCGATTCCGGATATCTCACCCGCCGTCTGGTAGACGTTTCGCAGGAACTGATTATCCGCGAGACGGACTGCTGTGCCGGCAAAGATGATATTCCGGGCATGGAAATTTCCGGATTTACTGACGGCAAGGAGATGATCGAACCGCTGGAAGAGCGCATTACAGGACGTTTCGCCTGTGAAGATATGTATGACGACAACGGCGATTTGATCGTGAAGGCAAACCATATGATCACGCCGAAGCGTGCTGCACGGATTGTCCGCACAAAGGCGGTTATGGAGCAGGGCGAAGAGGCGAAGATTAAGATTCGTACTATTTTAACCTGCAAATCTCATATCGGCGTCTGTGCAAAATGTTACGGTGCAAATATGGCGACGGGCGAACCGGTGCAGGTAGGAGAGGCTGTCGGTATTATCGCGGCGCAGTCAATCGGAGAGCCGGGTACACAGCTTACCATGCGTACTTTCCACACCGGCGGCGTTGCCGGCGATGATATCACGCAGGGTCTTCCCCGTGTCGAGGAGCTTTTTGAGGCGCGCAAGCCGAAGGGACTTGCGATTATCGCAGAGTTTGGCGGCATAGTGACATTAAAGGATACGAAAAAGAAACGCGAAGTAATCGTAACAAATAAAGAAACCGGCGAGCAGAAAGCCTATCTGATCCCATACGGTTCCCGTATCAAGGTAACAGAAGGGCAGGAGCTGGAGGCCGGAGACGAGCTGACGGAAGGAAGCGTCAATCCGCATGATATTCTGGCGATCAAGGGCGTCCGCGCCGTGCAGGATTACATGATCCGTGAAGTACAGCGCGTATACCGCCTGCAGGGCGTGGAGATCAACGACAAGCATATCGAAGTGATCGTGCGCCAGATGTTAAAGAAAATCCGCATTGAGAATAACGGAGATTCTTCCTTTATGCCGGGCGTCATGGTAGACGCATTGGAGTATGAGGACGCTGTGGAGAAGCTGACAGCAGAAGGAAAAGAGCCGCCGGAAGGCAAGCAGGTTATGCTTGGGATCACAAAAGCGGCGCTTGCTACCAATTCTTTCCTGTCTGCGGCGTCTTTCCAGGAGACAACGAAGGTTCTGACCGATGCGGCGATCAAAGGAAAGATCGATCCGCTTGTCGGGCTGAAGGAAAATGTGATTATCGGTAAGCTGATTCCGGCCGGTACTGGAATGAAATGTTACCGTTCTGTAAAACTGGATACGGATGAAGCTGCAGAAGAATTTTTACTCCAAAAGGAGGCTGCAATGGCGGGCGAACTCGCAGAAGAAAAGGGCGAGAAAGAAGAAGTCATTGTAGAAGAAATCCCGTTAGAGGAAGATGAAGAGGTATATTCTACCTCGACAGAAGAAACTGCTTCCGAGGAAGAGGCGGAAGAATAAAAGAAAATTATCAGGCAGAAACAGGCATACCATTCGGCGTGCCTGTTTTTTTTTCAAAAAAATATACTAAAAATGCTAAAAATAAGCAAATTGCCTCTTTTCACCCGCGTTAAAATTGGTTACACTGTAATTACAATGAAGTGTTCTGCACAACGGTTCGCGGATTGTTTGCAGAGGAGCGGTCTTTTTTAAGTAATAGAATAGTATGGAGGTAAAAGCGTATGGAATATGTGATCACAGAAAAATGCTTGGAGAGCTTTGCGGAACAGCTCCGTAGAGAAGAAAAAGGAAAACTTACTGTAGAAAAGTATATGCGGGACATAAAGAAGCTGGCGGATTTTGCGGATGGCAGACAGCTGGACAAGAAGCTGGTCATTGAATACAAAGAACAATTGAAAAGCTGCGGCAAATATAAGACAAAGAGCATCAATTCTTATCTGGTCGCAGCGAACCGTTTCTTTAGCTTTATGGGCTGGCATGATCTTCGGATCAAAACATATAAAGTACAGAAAGAGACATTCCGGCCAGAAAACAGGAACTTTACAAAGCACGATTACAAAAAGCTGGTTCGGATGGCAGAAAAGATCGGAAACCTGCGGCTGGCGCTGGTGATCCAGACGATCTGTGCCGTCGGCCTGCGTGTCAGCGAACTGCAGATGATAACAGTCAGCGCCGTAAAAAAAGGGGTCGCACAGATTTATTGCAAGGGAAAGGAGCGTCAGGTTTTGCTGCCGCAGCCTTTGCAGAAACGCCTTATGAATTACATCCGGAGGAAAGGCATCCGTTATGGGGTGGTATTCTGCACCTCCAGCGGCAAGCCGCTTGACCGGAGCAATATCTGGAAAGAGATGAAAGCGCTGTGCGAGCGCGCCGGTGTGGAGAAGGACAAAGTCTTTCCGCACAACCTGCGGCATTTATTCGCCGTTACTTTTTACGAAAAGAATAAGGATATTGGAAAACTTGCGGATATTTTAGGGCATGGGAGCATTGAGACAACGCGGATTTATATAAAAACATCCAGCTATGAATGTCGAAAGCAGCTGGATGAAATGAATCTCGTATTTTTGTGATACACCGAATCAGCGGCGCCAATCCCGAATAAGGCAGATTGGGAAAAACAGGAAGCCGCGGGCGGTGTAATACCACATAATATGGATTATGTGGTATTCCTGCCTTAATATCACGACAATTATAGCATGATATCAGCATGATTTCAATCATTATTTGTCATTTTTCAATAGACAGAACCATGTTGTTATTCACAGACTAATCTCAAATTCTGCATATGTAATCTTCATTGGGGCATTTTTCGGCTAAAAAAGCAGAAAAATTGCGAAATGTTGAATATTTCATGGTGAATAGGAACTTCAACATAATAATTCAGGTGAAAAATGAACAGTAGGGTAGGCACAAACAGACACTGTAATACCACATAATCCATATTATGTGGTATGGGGATTGACGGAAATAACAACAGAGACAGCTTTTCCCGCCGATATCGGACAAAAGAATAAGGCAAAAGGAGCAGTGCAGTGTTCCGGCGTGCCAGAATGCCAGAGGTGGCATAGTACCCCATGCGCCTGTGGTTTAGAAAGTGCGCCCTTTTGGGAAATTACAGCGATTGCTTATATTTGCTTTGTGGTCCATTCTATATGTGCTGTCTCTTTTTTTGCCTTTTCTTTTTTTCAACGAAGTTTGCGCTTCTCTGCCATATTGCGGCATGGCGGCGGCTTTTTTTGGCTGTCTGTGACTGGGCAAGCAGACATATCCCTTATGTGAGATAAGCGCTTTTCGGCTGTTTGAAGCCGGGCAAGCAGGCGTTCCCTGACTTTTTTAGGTCAAGTGGGGTAGACGTTTTTCGGCTGTTTGGGGCTGGCAAGCGGGTAAATCCCTGACGTTTCAAGTCAAGTGGAGTAGACGCTTTTCGGCTGTTTGGGGCTGGCAAGCGGGTAAATCCCTGACGTTTCAGGTCAAGTGGGGTAGACGTTTTTCGGCTGTTTGGAGCTGGCAAGCGGGTGTTCCCTGACGTTTTCATGTTATGTGGGGCAAACGTTTTTCAGTTGTTTGGAGCTGGCAAGCGGGTAAATCCCTGACGTTTTAAGTCAAGTGGGGTAGACGTTTTTCGGCTGTTTGGAGCTGGCAAGCGGATAAATCCTTGACTTTTTTAGGTCAAGTGGGGTAGACGTTTTTCGGCTGTTTGGAGCTGGCAAGCGGGTAAATCCCTGACGTTTCATGTCATGTGGGGTAAATGCTTTCTGGTTGTCTGGAATCGGGAAAACAGGCGTATCTCTGACTTTTGACCGGGTGGGATAAACGCTTTTCGGCTGCCTGGAGTCGGGCAAGCGGGTGTTCCCTGACGTTTTGGTCATGTGGGATAGTCGCTTTTCGGCTGTTTGGAGCCGGCAAGTGGGCGTATCTCCGGCCTTTGGTCGGGTGGGATAACTGCTTTTTAGCTGTCTGCGGCTGGGCAAAATTTGGCATAGCGGCGCAAGGTGCAATGTTTGACAAAGAAAAGGAGGTAAAAGCATGAGAAAAGATGTATTAAGTATCCTTTTGTCGGCGTCGCTTGTCTTTACGATGGCGCCGGTTGGAGGAACTGTAAAAGCATCTGCAGCAAATGGGGAAAACAGCAAGGCGTCTGTTTCTGTGGAGGCAGTTAAGAAAACTGCAGCAAAGCAGAAAACAGATGCTGTGAGAAAGTCAGACGAGGCTGCAAAGGCGGAAGGTGATTTTGGAGGAACCAAGGGCGACGACGGCAATTGGCAGAATCCAACGCACCACTGGTCTTTGTCAGAGGACGGCGTCCTGACGATCAGCGGCGAGGGCGATATGCCGGATTTCACAGAAAAAGCGGAAGGAACCGCCTATACTACAGCGCCGTGGTATGAACACAGATACGACATCAATAAGATTGTCTTTACAGGCAATGTATCAAAAGTAGGTAATTACTCTTTTTACAAAGAATATCAATCAGTGACAGAGGTCGATTTTTCTGCAGCGGAAAAGCTGACAGTGATTGGCGATTACAGTTTCGCAGGAACATCGGATATGACGTCCAAGATTGCAACGCTGACAGGGACAGATCATATTACAACGGTAAATCAATATGCATTTGCCTACAATGATACGATCGAGTCGCTGTCTTTCGCAGGTTTGACAACACAGGGCGGGATGTATCCTTTTTATTACTGTACAGCTGTGACTTCTGTCGATATGCCAAAGCTGCAAAATCTTCAGATGGGTACTTTCGCATACTGTACTTCTCTGACAGATGTGAAGCTTCCGGGAATCACGGAGATTCCAGATAAAGCTTATACATTTAGTAACTGTACTTCGCTTGAAAATATTACGTTGGAGCATGTTACACAGATCACGACAAGCGTACAGACGACATGTATGTTTAGTGACTGTAGTGCATTGAGGGAAGTCCATTTCCCAGAGCTGACAGATTTAAAAGGCAGTTATTCTATTTTCAAGAATTGTTCTTCTATTGAAACGATTGATATGCCGCTTCTGGCTACAGTAGTTGGAAACGGATGTTTTGCAAATTTGCCAAAGCTAAAAACAGTCGAACTTCCAGCGCTGAAGAAAGCGGGCAATACCTTGTTCCAAAATTGTACTTCACTGGAGAGCGCTTCCCTGCCATTGGTAGAAAGCGGCGGCAGCAGCCTGATGGAAGTCAATGTGCCAAAACTTCAGGTCAATAAAGAGGTGGCGGGCGTCGCTATGTTTAGTAACTGTACTTCGCTTGTTTGGGTTCGCCTTCCGGGCGTGACGGATACTTTCACCCCTAAGCAGAGCTGGGATGCTAAGGATACGTTGTTTACAGGCTGTAACTCTCTGCAGAGAATCTATCTGGAAGGGACGATGACAGGGGATGCGTCGAAAACGTTTAGCTTTGGCGATATTACTCCGACAATCTATGTAGCGACTGCAGAAGATAAAGAGCAGCTGGCGACATATAAAGAGGGCAATGATGAGAAGATCAAGGTAGTGACTGACACACCAGAGAAAACCTTTGATGCGTTAGTTGCAAAAGAGAACAAGCTGCGCATTGCGATGAAGGATTACGATGCAGAAAATGCTTCTGATCCGGCTTCCAATCCGACAGTCACGCTCAACGAGAAAGAGGATTCCAGCGTGACCTATAAATATTATACTGACGCGGCAGGAACAACGCTGGTAGACGGTGGCAATCCGTCAAAGCTGCCGGAGAAAGCGGGACATTATTATGTGCGCGGATATACTGCCGGGAACGACAACTGTTTTGCCACATCAAGCAATATTGTGCCGTTTACAGTTTTTGGAGAAATTACGGCAGACGGGTATAAGTATAACAACAAGACGGGACTCTTGACAATCACCAACAAGGAACTGGTCACAAAGGATTATGCAACCGAAAGCGCAGTGTCCTGGAAGGATTACAAGAGCGAGATCAAAGAGATCAAACTGGAGTTTGAAGGCGTAGAGAGTCTGGAGAAGGTTGGAAATATGGCTTTCAGGAATTTGCCAGAACTGACCACGTTTGATCTTCCAGACAGCGTAACAACAGTAGGTAATTATGCCTTTGAACAGTGCAGGAAATGGACAGAAGAGGTGAATCTGACCTTAACTGCGGTCGGGGAAGGTGCATTTGCTTATTGTAACCAGCTCTCAGGAACGGTTACATTGACCAGCGATGTGACAGAAGTCAAGAAAAAAACATTCCAGCAGACTCTGTTGAGCAGTATCACGGTACCGGATGAGGTTCAGACGTTTGGAGAGTCTTGCTTTGATGGCTGTAGTGAATTGCAGAAAATCAACATTCCGAATGGCGTGACCGAGCTTCCTAACCGTTTTATGGCTGATTGTAAAAAAGTCACAGAGGTTACATTGCCAGAATCAGTTGTAACGCTTGGCGAGTATTCGCTTTCCAGGGTAGGGATGGAAACGATTGACATATCTCATGTCACGACATTAAAAACCGCAGCGTTTTATGAATGTCCGAACCTTAAGACAGTGGAGATACCAGAGGCGATCACACAGATTCCGTCCTATCTCTTCACTGGCAGTGGCTTGGAACATATTGTGATTCCTGAGACGGTGACGAATATTGCAAAGGGAGATATTTTTGGCAGATGCGAGAAACTTACGTATGTTGAGTTTGAAAATGATGAGTATACAAAAGCAACATTCCCTGAAGCCAGAAATT
The DNA here is from genome assembly GCA_947589455.1 of uncultured Lachnospiraceae bacterium. Lineage (GTDB taxonomy): Bacteria > Bacillota > Clostridia > Lachnospirales > Lachnospiraceae > Butyribacter. Next base: position 16,780 of record CANQCD010000017.1, read on the forward strand.
CCAAAGCAGACATCTTATTCATAAACACGCCGAAAGATCTTGTCGTTATCTGTAATGGAAACACATACGATCTTTTAAAGGAATATGCAAACGGTACTACCGGGGACAACGGGACAGACTGGACGGCAGATATCCTGTATAAGCCAAATGAGATAGAAACTCTCTATACAGCGGATAAGACAGCGGCAGATTCGCTGAACCAGGAAGATTACAGCGAAGGTCTTTGGACAAAGTATCTGGAGGAAAAACAGAAAGCGGATGAGACAGCCGGAACGGGCGCTACCAACTATGAGAAGACGGTAAATTACCTGAAGGCTAGAAATATCCTGCGCGAAGCTGTTAAAAAATTCCTGGACAGCACATATCAGAGTATGCAGTCTGTACAGCAGGACGATTATTTCTATTTTGAAATCAGTACAGATGAAGAGGCACAGCTCTGGGATGATTTTGAAAGCGCAAGAGAGACGGCTGCCTCTATGCTGGAGGACAGCATAAGTAATGTCTCTGTACAAGAATATGTCAATGCAGAAAAAGAGCTTCGCGAGACAAGGGAAGCATTGGTTCCTGTACCGACAGACGACGCTCTGGGAGAACTGGACACTGCCCTTGAGACTGTAGCAGGGCTTGTAGCATCTGATTATACAGAGGACAGCTGGAAAGCATTACAGGCTGTTGTTACGGAAGTAACAGCTCAAAAAGATGAGATAAAAGATATGATGTTTTCTGGAGTGATGGCAGCTCTGCAGAAAGTACAGGATGCTTTGGATGCACTGGAAATGATTCCGACAGACGATGCAGTGGCAGAACTTGACAGCGTGCTGCAGTCTGTTGATCAATTAAACAGCACAGATTATACAGAGGAGAGCTGGAATGCGCTCCAGACTGCACTGGAAGAAGCACGCCAGGCAAAAGAAAACGGAACAGTTTCACAGATTGAGGCGGCTCAGAAAAAGGTAGAAGATGCGATTGCAGCGTTGGCAACTCCTTCTGTAGAGACAGAAGCACCTTCTCAAGAACCGGGAACACAGACAGAAGCTCCTTCTCAAGAACCGGGAACGGAAACAGAGGCACCTTCTCAAGAACCGGGAACGCAGACAGAAGCACCTTCTCAAGAACCGGGAACACAGACAGAAGCTCCTTCTCAGGAACCGGGAACACAGACGGCAGCTCCTTCTGACCAGCCGGGAACGCAGCAGACGGCGGCTCCTTCAGGTCAGCCGGGAACACAGACGGCAGCTCCGACCGATCAGCCGGGTACACAGCAGACGGCAGCTCCGGATGGCCAGGCTACAAAGAAACCGAGTACAGATTCGTCTAATAAGAAGGTTACTGTAAAGAAGGTAACGATCAAAAAAGTGTCTTCTAAGAAGAAAAAGACAATGGTCGTACAGTGGAAGAAACTGTCCGGCGTGACTGGTTATCAGATTGTCATCGGTCTGGATAAGAAGATGAAGAAGGGCAAGAAGACTGTGACGATCAAGAAGGCTAAGACGGTGAAGACGACGATTAAGAAGCTCAAGAGCAAGAAGAAGTATTTTGTCAAAGTCCGTGCTTATAAGACGGTGAAGGGCAAGAAACATTATGGAAGCTGGAGCAAGGTGAAGACCGTCAAAGTGAAATAATAGGTTTTATTTCGACTAACGGACGCAGAAGCGGCGCATGACTTCCGCCTCGCGACCGCTTTGCAGCTTAGATGAACCTCGCAGTGGTGCGTAAAAGGGCTGAAAAACGCCCTTTAAGCACCAGCGGGTTCATAATATCGCTCGCCTGGAAGCCCATGCACCGCATTCTGCTGTGCGATGGGGACGGAAGGAAGTTGTTTTTGTCAGTTGCAACGGAAATGGCGAGGGAAAGGTTCTTTTAGTGTTAGTGAATTTACAATATTATTCGGCCGGAAGTCCATGCACTGTATTTTGTTGTGTGATGGGAACGGAAGGGTTGCCTAACGGTGACGGAAGGGAATTTTCTTTGTCGGCCGTAATGGAAAGGTAAGTAGTTTTTTTGATTTTGAATGGGAAGGAGAATTACATGAAGGGAAGACGCAAAATTTTTTGGGCGCTGGTTCTTTCTTTTGCGCTGATTGTGGGGATGGGCGTGGGATTTATTCCGGCGCCGGCACCGGCGCAGGCTGCGGGAAGCAGTTTTACTGATTTGAACCAGGAGCAGATTACGGAAGCGATGGGCGCTGGATGGAATCTGGGAAACCAACTGGAAGCGAGTAGTGGTGGAATACCGAATGAGACAGCATGGAGTGGGGTGGAAGTGTCGGAGAGTCTGATACGTAGTGTGAAGGCGAATGGATTTAGTTCGATCCGCATTCCGGTGTCATGGCTTGGCAAGATTGGAGCGGCTCCGAATTATACGATTGATCAGACATGGGTGAATCGTATAAAAACGATTGTTGACTGGGCTATCAAGTATCATCTCTATGTGGTGATCAACATGCATGGCGACGGTTACAAATCAGTCCAGGGTGGCTGGCTTTTGCCGGATGCTGAGGATCAGGATACGATCAAAAAGAAGTATGAGATAGTCTGGGGACAGATTGCAGAGGCGTTCAAGGATTATGATGAACATCTTATTTTTGAATCAATGAATGAGATTGGCGCGAACTTAGTCAATGACAAGGATGAGAGTGCGACGACAAAGGCGGTTCGGTCAGTCTATGGGAATATTAATGATTACAATCAGATTTTTGTTGATACAGTTAGGAAAACAGGCGGAAATAATGCGAAGCGCTGGCTCCTGATACCGGGATTTAATACAAATATTGATTATACGGCGGGCAATTATGGCTTCCAGATTCCGGAGGACAATAACCGCAGCGCTGATATCCCGGAAGAGGAAAAGCGTATTATGATATCAGTCCACTATTATAATCCGTGGGATTTCTGTGGGCAGGAAGATTATCACGTCACTCAATGGGGCGAGGAAGCCGATGCGAGCAGGACAGCAGGCTACGGCACGGAAAAAGACATGGAAGACAGTTTTGCCAAGCTGAAAAGAGTGTTTACTTCCAAAGGCTATCCGGTTGTGATTGGCGAGTATGGCGCGATTGACAAGACGACGAAGGACAATAGCGGAAAGGATGCGGACGGCAATGTGGATTTGGAGAATAATTCATTCCGCGCCTATTTTGCATGGAAAGTCTGCACTGAGTCAAAGAAAAACGGCTGTATTCCGGTATATTGGGATAATGGTTGGAGTGGGGATTTTGGGTATTCGCTGATTTCCCGCGGCACAGAGCAGGATAAGAAAAAAGGATTCCGTTCTGCCGGAAAGGTGATGCAGCCAGAAATTGTGACAGCTATTGTCGGTTGTTTTGGCGGACAGAGTGGCACGGCGACGGCGGTTAGCCTGGATAAGCAGACGATCACGATGGATTTGACTGACGCTGGGCAGCAGCTGACTGCCGAGATGACGCCTGGAGACGCAAAGGACACGATTACATGGGAAAGTTCGGATGAGAGTGTGGCAAGGGTAAGCTACCGGGGCAAAGTGACGCCGAAGGGCGTCGGTACATGCCTGGTTACGGCAACTGTGCCAAACGGACCGAGCGCATACTGCATTGTGAAGGTGACGGAACCAAGGAGCTTTAAAGCAGGGCTTTATGCCCAGATCAATGGCTGGAGCACACTGAGCGGAAAAGATTATCTGGAAATCGGTGAAAACGGAACAGGGAAATATACCCTGACATTGACCGGGGCAAAGAGTAATTTCCAGCCGCTCTATAGCTTGTATATAAAAGATGTCACTGCATTTAAAGGCATCGCAGGGCAGACTATGTTAAAAAGTGCGGACATTACCATTGACAGTATAAAGTTTAATGGCCACAGCCATACGCTGAAACGCAATACATTTACTTATGACAGAGCTAAGCAAGAAGAGTTGGATGAGAACGGGATGGTTCAATCCTTTGGAAGTTCTGATGGTGCGTTCGACTTTGCCATACTCAATGCGTGGGCTGAAAGTAAATGTTATATCTCGGACATGGTTGTCGGGAGCAACGCTGGAACGACAGCGTTTACGTTCCCTTCGAGCGAATATCTTGACGAGGAAAATACAGTGACAATTGAGCTTACTATTTCTAATGCGGTAGTAGAGATTCCGGAGGGTAAGGAAGAAATACCGGTATCTGATATTACAGCAGACGATGGGGTTGCCGCAGTGGTTGGCCAGAGCGTCAGCGCTTCTGCAGTTGCCGCGCCGGCTGACGCGACAGAAAAACTTCTGTGGTTCAGTGAGAATCCGAGAGTGGCTTCTGTCGACCAGAACGGTGTGGTGACAGGGGTAAAACAGGGAGAGACTGTTCTCCATGTTCTGACTATGTCTGGGAAGGATGTTAAAATCCCGGTTAAGGTGACTTTGAGCCCGGAGGCAACGGAAGAGCCGACACTGCCGCCGTTGGACAGCCCGGAGCCGACAGAGGACAGCGTCGTTACAGAGCCGCCGACAGAGAGCAGCAATGCTCCCACAACAGACCAGCCGTCTGTAAACGAAACGTCAGAGCCTGTCAATACGGTAGAGCCAGGCGCACCGTCGACAGAGCCGCCAGCTGGCAGCAGCGATCCATCCGGGAGCAGCGCTCCTTCTACAACAAATCTGCCGGCAAGCGACAGCACAGCTGCGCCGAGTGGTACCCCGAATGGAAACGCATCTGATGGGAACACGACAGTAACCCCATCCGCTGTGCCGACACAGACGCCTTCTGGCAATGATGGCAAGGGAGATACCGAAAGAAAAAAAGTGACCGTGAAGAAGGTGACGCTGCAGAAAGTGAAGTCTGCTAAGAAGAAGACGATTACTGTCAGCTGGAAGAAACTGTCTGGCGTGACTGGTTATCAGATTGTCGTTGGTCTTGATAAGAAGATGAAGAAGGGCAAGAAGACTGTGACGATCAAGAAGGCTAAGACGGTGAAGACAACGGTTAAAAAGCTCAAGAGCAAGAAGAAGTATTTTGTGAAGATCCGTGCTTATAAGACGGTGAAGGGCAAGAAGCATTATGGAAGCTGGAGCAAGGTGAAGACCGTTAAAGTGAAGTAAGTGCTTTTTAAGTTGGCTGCGGAAGTGTGTCGGCTAACGGAAGGATTTCGGCTGTGGAAGTTTGAGGCGGCTGCGGAAGTGTTGTCGGCTAACGGAAAGATTTCGGCTGTGGAAGTTTGAGGCGGCTGCGGAAGTGTGTCGGCTAACGGACGCAGAAGCGGCGCACGACTTCCGCCTCGCGACCGCTTTGCAGCTTAGATGAACCTCGCAGTGGTGCGTAAAAGGGCTGAAAGACGCCCTTTAAGCACCAGCGGGTTCATAATATCGCTCGGCTGGAAGCCCATGCACCGCATTCTGCTGTGCGTTGAGGACGAAAGGAAATCGCCGTTGTCGGTTGTAACGGAAATGGCAAGATAGGGAATGTTCTTTCTATGCCAGCGGATTTCTAATGGTGTTCGGCTGGAAGCCCATGCACCGCATTCTGCTGTGCGTTGAGGACGAAAGGAAATCGCTATTGTCGGTTGCAACGGAAATGACAAGATAGGAAATGTTCTTTTCGTGTCAGTAGTTTTTATAGCATACCGCTCGGCTGGAAACCCATGCACCGCATTCTGCTGTGCGTTGAGGACAGAAGGATTGTCCAGCATGAGCAGAAATAGAAAGGGAAGGACTGGAAATGTTCTTTCTATGCCATTGGATTTCTAATAGTGTTCGGCTGGAGTCTCATGCATGATATTTTGTTGTGTGGGGAAGGGAATGTCTTTTTTGCAGGACGAATCTGAGGTGTTGTGGATGATGGATGTCCGAATAATGGGACAGGTTTGAATGGATTTTATGAAGGGCAAGGATGAATAGAGGTGCTGGGTCGTATGGTGAGGGAGTTTGTAAGCTGGATTGATGAATGTACTGGCGGCCGGGCATTAGTAAAATTTGTAAATGTAGAATAAAATGGGAAGCCTGATGGGCTTTTCGGAAAGGAAGATTCCATGAAGAGAGGTATTTTAAGTATCTTTTTGTCTGTTAGCATGGTATTTTCCACAGTTGGAACTGGGGGCGGCAGTGTGGCAGCTGCCGCCCCTGTTCTGACAGTGGGGATGCAGGCTGCAGAGAAGGTGGCGGGCGACGGCGGGGCGACTGCGAAAGGTGCGCAGGACACCGCAGAACCGGCGAGTCCATTGCCGACGGAGGAGACGGCGCAAGACAGGTTGGAATATGCCAAAACTCTTACTCTGGTTTCGCAGAAATATCCGGATGGAAGTACATATCATTATGAGAAGATTACTTCGCCGGAACAGGTATATACTGACGAGGCAACAGGATATCAATTTTCTTTGTTCCAGAGAAGTAGAAGAAATGGTCAAGAGGAGTTGGGAAGAGAATGGATGGCGGAGATTACGGGCGGACCGGAGGAAGCCACAGAGATTACTATCCCAAAAACTGTACAGTTACCGGACGGATCGTTGCCGGAGGGCATTACGGATCGTACTGTCACTGTTGCAAGTATTGGCGTGGGTGCATTTTTGGACAGGACAGAGATTACATCTGTCACGCTTGATGGAATTTTATGTGTCAGGTGCTATGCATTTAGAGGTTGTACGGGGCTGAAAGAGCTGAAACTTCCGGCTTCTGTTGACGTGTGGGGCGACAATGTATTTGCAGGATGCACCGGTTTGCAGAGCCTGGAAATAGAGGATGGGCTGCGGGTGTTAGGCTATTGTGAGTTCAAAGGCTGTACGGGAATAAAATCGGTTACTTTGCCGGCGTCATTAAGCGGCGGATGGGAGTCTTCTGTAAATCAGCAGAATATTATGGGGATTAAATGTCGTTCGTTTGAGGGGTGTACCGGTCTGGAATCTGTTACTTTCGAGGAGGGAATTGAAGATTTGACAAATTCCAATCTCTTTCCGGGCTGCACATCTTTAAAAAGCGTTACGCTGCCATCTTCTGTTAGAACGCTTCATCAGAACGCATTCCTTGAATGTGACTGTCTGGAGGAGATTATCCTGCCGGAAGGATTAGAGGAGATTGGTCCTTATGCGTTCAAGGATTGTAGCAGTCTGAAAAGGCTGATTTTGCCGTCTACTGTCAGGACACTGGAAAGGGAGACGATTAGTGGCTGCAAAGCTTTGCAGAATCTATATATTCTGTCTGAAGAGCTTTCCTGCTATGCACTGAAGCTGCTGGATACGAATGCCTATGTGTGGTGCGACCAGCAGAGCAACACGTGGGAGACAGCGTATAAGTCGCTGCAGGATGAGGGAAAGGAAAATCACCTCAAAGCATTTCCAGAGGCAGAAGGGATTGCAGTAGAGCCGTATACAGGGATTTATGATGAAAAAGCGCATCCGCTGGTTTCTGTTACGGGAACACAGGAGACAGACGAGGTTATTTTTCAGAATGTCCAGTCAAATGGAAGCCTTGGGGAAAAGCTTACCGAAATTCCGCAGGTTGCGGCGATAGGGGACTATCCGATCCAGGTCACAGTGCACCGCCTGCAGAGGGAGGCGGATCCGCCGATGGCGATCACAAGGATTCGGGTCACAGCGCAGATACAGAAGCTGCTTCCAAGCATTCGTCTGAAAGATATGATGTTTGCCGTTGGAACGGAATGGGAGCCAACGACAGCAGAGTATGTCGGGGACAGCTCGTTGACTTATTTATATTACAGGGATGCAGAATGTAAGAAAAGAATGGCGTCAAAGCCGACAGAGATCGGGACGTATTACGTGGTAGCAACCTCAAAAGAAACAGCCAAATATCAGGCGGGGAAGAGTGAGCCGGCTAAGTTAGAGATTGTTCTTGAATTGCCATCAATGCCGCCGGAGGAGACAGTCACGCCGGACGAGACAGCCGCACCGGGTGAGACAATCGCACCGGGCGAGACAACTGCACCGGACGAGACAACCGAACCGGACGAGACAGCGGCACCGGACGAGACAACCGAGCCGGGAAGTACATCGTCTGCCGCACCGAATGAGACAGCTGTACCGGGCGAGACAACCGAGCCGGGAGAAACAGCGGCGCCGGGAAGTACATCACCGAATGAGACGACCGCACCGGGAGAAACAGCCGCACCGGGTCAGACAGCGGCGCCGGGAAGTACATCGCCGGTTGAGACGACCACGCCAACAACACCGCCATCCGATAAATCAAATGGCGGGAAGAAAAAAGTTACAGTCAAAAAGGTAGTGGTCAAAAAGGCAGTTTCTAACAAGAAAAAGACGATTACCGTTCAGTGGAAGAAAGTTTCTGATGCAGCCGGATATCAGGTAGTGGCAGGAACAGACAGGAAAGTTACCAAGGGCAAAAAGACAGTGACTGTAAAGAAAGCAAAAACCATAAAGGCAACAGTCAGAAAGCTAAAGAGCAAAAAGAAATATTATGTCAAAGTCCGCGCTTATAAGATCGTAGACGGAAAGAAACATTATGGTAGCTTTAGCAACGTAAAAATGGTAAAAGTCAAATAAAAAAGATAACAACAAAACAACAGTCATAAATTTGTACGCTTCATTTTTTAAAACGCCAAAATAGGCGCATAAAAGAAAAAGAGCTGACGTGCACAATATCGTGCGGCAGCTCTTTTTCGCTTGTCGTGATTTAAAACGCTATGTTGTCGTGATTTGAAATGTTATGTTGCCGTGATTTGAAACACTATGTTGTCGTGATTTAACTATAACATTTAAGAAGTGTTTTTGCATTTCTTATTTTAGACTACAACTGTCTTTCAGAAAAAAATAGGGGGCACTCAAAATCCCTATAATGGGGCACTTAAAATTTCTACGATGGGAGGATTCAAAACTTCTCTACAACGGGAGAACTCAAAACTCCTCTACAATGGGAGGACTTAAAATCTCCGCAATGGGAGAACTCAAAACTCCTCTACAATGGGAGGGCTTAAAATCTCTACAACGGGAGAACTCAAAACTCCTTTACATAGGCCTACTCAAAATCCCTAAAAACACTTGACACAGAAAAGGACGTATGTTACTATACACAAAGATATCTTATATCTGCATACCTGTCGCGAATCATCCGGGCATTGTTACACGATTCACGCATATGGTATCTTTATATTTTAATACACATATTGGACATCCGAATATTTTTAAAAACACGAAACCCCGCATACAGACAATGGTATCTATTAACCCATCAAACTTCACTATACTACACATTTTTGTTGCAACCGGAAACTGGAAACGGTATAATACAGGAAAGGATTTGTTTTTCCTTTCTTATATCGTTTTTAACATTTCAAATGATAAGAAAGGAAGAATATATGCAGAAAACAACCCGAGACTATGACAACGTATTTAAGACATTGAAGAGCAAGCACAAAAGGCTGTTCATCCCTGTGATCAACGATATTTTTGGCAAACAGTACCCACACGACGCCAAGGTTGAGATCCTGCCCTCCGAGGGCTATCTGACGGAAAGCAATGCTACCGACGGAAGCAGTACAATCAAGGTGTTTGAGTCCGATTTCCTGTTAAAGATCGGAAACGAGTTTTATCTTCTGGAGTGTCAGAGTTACGACGATGGCTCTATGGCAATCCGCATTGCGGAGTATGCGTTTATCGCCGCCAGGCAGTACGCAAAATGGGACAGTGGCAATGTGACGCTGGCGATGCCGAAGTTTTCCGTGATCTATGTCAAACGGACAGACCGGACGCCTCAAAAGACATCCATTACCTTTATATTCCCGAACGGACAGGAAGTGCGCTACGAATCCGAAAATATCATACTGGAAACACTGACAAAAGAGTATATCGTTGAGAAGCGGCTCTTTCCATATATTCCTTTTTATATCGCAAGATACGAAAAGGATCTCATATCGGAAAATGGGACGGAACGTGCCGAACAGGATCTGAAGTATTTTCGGGACGAAATAACAAAGCTGCACAAGACAGGAGAACTTACCAGAAACGAGATCATCGATCTTATGAATTTTGTAAATACAATCATTACGCATATCACGAATGGAAATAGCAATGAGGAAAGGCTGGTGAACGTTATGGGAGGAATTGTACTTGAGACAGAATCAGAAAGACTGCTGCGTGTCGGAAAAGAAGCCGGACTGATTGAGGGACTTGCGGAGGGACATGCTTCCGGACTGATTGAGGGACAAATTCAGGAAATTATCGAAATGGGCACGGAATTTGGACTTAGTGACAATGCCATTTTAGAGAGGCTGCAGGCAAGAACCGGCATATCCGCAGAGGAAGCGGCGCGTTGTTTCCAGACATACAGAAAGGCTTGATTTTCAAAAACAGTATATTATTATGAAGATCGGAAACGAGTTTTATCTTCTGGAGTGTCAGAGTTACGACGATGGCTCTATGGCAATCCGCATTGCGGAGTATGCGTTTATTGTCGCCAGGCAGTATGTAAAAGAGGTATTATGAATCTTTGCATTTTATATCTGTGCTGCTGGCGGCTGTTATTTTAGGCAGTTGCGCGGCGACATCAACCGTGGAATTAGGGGAGCGCAACAGCCGATTCGAGCAGGCAAAAGAGGAAAAAACGGAAAACTTTGCGACATCCTTCCTATTGTCAAACTGAACGATAATAGGGAAAGTGCATTTCTGATACAGGATATGTTCCCCATAATGGAAGAGTACATAGAGCGTGAATACACAATCGTTGGAAATCATCTGATGTTGACGAGTGAACATACCACATACCGCCAGAGAGATTGAGCAAAAAACGAGAAAAGTTATGGGTATGTTGAAGCACGGTATCAAATTCACATCAACGCAGCCGGCTGTTATGGCAATATTAGAAAAGTTGTGGGAAAACTGGAGGAACTGGTGGAACAGTGTTTTGGTGGAAATCCAATGTTGCAGATGAGGAGAGTAGCACTGGATATTATGTCATTCGATAAATCAAAAAATGAAGATAGGATACTTATACTGCCCGGAGATTTGAAAATTTGTTAAATGTTGTTAATTGAAAAAAGATATGGTATAATGGACTCCAGAATCCGCCTGTTGCACAGGCGTCGTGCTGACGCACTATCTGATTCTGTCGCTGCCATGTCAGGTAAAATCAAATGCTCACTTTGTTCGCGCTTGATTTTCTGCTGACACGGCAGAATCCGCCTGTTGCACAGGCGTCGTGCTGACGCACTATCTGATTCTGTCGCTGCCATGTCAGGTAAAATCAAATGCTCACTTTGTTCGCGCTTGATTTTCTGCTGACACGGCAGAATCCGCCTGTTGCACAGGCGTCGTGCTGACGCACTATCTGATTCTGTCGCTGCCATGTCAGGTAAAATCAAAT
>CANQCD010000018.1 GCA_947589455.1 uncultured Lachnospiraceae bacterium
TCGACATAGGGCGCAAGCCCGCGACCGAGGGAACACGAAGTGTTCACGAGGGAAGCACGGCTTAACAAAAAGTGCTACAGAATCCGCGAAAGCAATAAGCCGTGCGGCGAGGGCGGATGACAAAACGGCTGCTTGCAGACGGATTTGCCAGACGACATCGACATAGGGCGCAAGCCCGCGACCGAGGGAACACGAAGTGTTCACGAGGGAAGCACGGCTTAACAAAAAGTGCTATGGAATCCGCCTGTTACACAGGCGCCGTGCTATTCACAAAGAAGGTATTTTTGGTTTTGTGCCGCCAGGTCTGGCGGCAGAATGGAGATGGACATGGAGGTAATTTCAATTACTGTGTCCTCTGCTGCTCCGGATATGGTAATAGCGGAGGATGTATATACTTATGGGGGGCAGGTTATCGTGCAGAAGGGGACTGTATTGGATAACCATATTATCACAAGGTTAAAATTTTATTCTATCCATGAGATTGCGATCCGTGTAGAGAGTTTTTCAGCGCATGAGTTAGGCTATGCTTCTTTGGAGGCCGCGGCTGCAAGGAACGACAAAGTCTGCCAGTTTGCGGCGGTGAACAAGAGGAGAGCTCTTGCCCATGAAAATTTTGAGCCGGGCTATCTGGAGATCATACGCAGTACGAGAGAATACGAAAATTTTAATAAAAATGTATTGGAATCTGCGCTGGTTCTCGAAAACTCCCTCTCTTCTTTTATCACAAAAGAGGGAAAGGATTTGACGGCGAACGAACTTCTAAACCACACGAAGGACATTATTGTGATGAATCCCAATCCGATGAATACATTTCATATGCTGCAGAATATGCGCAAGTATGATGATGTGACATTCATCCATTGCCTGAATGTGGCGATCATATGCAATATTTTTGGCAGATGGCTCCATCTGTCGGAAGAAGAGATCGATATTCTGACGCTAGCGGGGCTTCTGCATGACGTCGGAAAGATGATGATACCGGAAAGCATTATTAAGAAGCCCGATCTTTTGACAGATACAGAGTATTCTGTCGTAAAGCTCCATCCAAAGAGAGGGTATCATATCTTAAATTCCATGCGAATTGACGAGCGCATTAAAAAGGCGGCGCTGATGCACCATGAGCGCTGTGACGGCTCCGGTTATCCAAATGGGTTAAAGGGGAGTCAGATTGATGATTTTGCGAAGATTGTGGCGATCGCCGACATTTACGATGCGACGACGTCCGCCAGGGTATACCGCGGGCCGCTGTGTCCGTTTGAGGTGATCAACTTGTTTGAGGCGGAAGGCTATGAAAAGTTTGAGCCAAAATATATTATTCCATTTTTGGAAGGAGTTGCAGATTCCTATATTAATTCGGAAGTAATCCTTTCGGACGGCAGGAGAGGGGTTGTCGTGCTGAGCAACAAAAATGCACTATCCCGCCCGGTTGTCCGGATTGGGTCAGAGTTTATCGATTTGAGCAAGACAGAGGGGATTACCATCCGTTCCATCGCATGAAATGCATGAGAGTTTCGGGAGCGCACGGTTGCCGATTCAGCGGAGTTGGATTCAGCAAATCCGTTTTATCGTGTGAAATGCATGAGAGTTTCGGGAGCGCACGGTTGCCGATTCAGCGGAGTTGGATTTAGCAAATCCGTTCTATCGCATGAAATGCATGAGGAAAGGAAGCAGCATATGCCAAAGATTAATTTTAAGCCGGGGAATATGTTATATCCGCTGCCTGCCGTACTGGTCAGCTGCGGCGATATAGAAAAGGAATCGAATCTCCTGACAGTCGCCTGGGCGGGCACGGTTTGCACCAATCCGCCGATGGTCTCCATCTCGGTCAGGCCGGAACGTTATTCCTATCAGATGATAAAAGATTCCGGAGAGTTTGTGATAAACCTGACGACAGAAAAGCTGGTATATGCCGCAGATTTTTGCGGCGTCCGCTCCGGCAGGGAGATTGATAAATGGAAGGAATGCCGTCTGACAAAGCTTGCCGCCGACACGGTTCGGTGCCCGCTGGTTGCCGAGTCTCCTGTGAACATAGAATGCAGGGTTACAAAGGTAGAGGAGCTCGGCTCGCATCACTTGTTTCTCGCAAGAGTTACCGCAGTACATGCAGACGGGCAGTTTATGGATGAGCAGAACCGGTTTCATTTAAACAAAAGCGGGCTGGTCGCCTATTCCCACGGAAGCTATTTTTCCCTGGGAAAGGAGCTGGGAAGCTTTGGTTATTCGATCAGGAAAAAGAAAAAGAACGCAAAAAAGGACACACGAAAAAACCCACGCAGATAGAACGTTCTGTCTGCAAAGTCATACAATATGATAAAGGGGGAGTTGCTTTGAAAATTTGTTATCTCAAAATAAAAAATTTTAAATCAATCCGGGAGTTAGAGATCAACGATATTGAAAATGCCCTGATTTTAGTCGGGAAAAACAATACCGGAAAAACTTCTGTTATTGATGCGCTTCTCCTTGCCTCTGGCAGCAAGCAGGCAGAGGAACGCGAATTTCTTGACAAAAATAAGCCGATAGAAATCTCTCTTGAGATAGAGTTTACTGACAGCGATCTGTATTTTTATTATACAAAAGGTCTTGTCAGCCGGGCGAGGGATTACGAAGTCTGGTGTGAGGAATTTCAGGAAAAGCTCCCATCCTTCCAGGACGGCGTTATTTCCTTTACCTGTATTGTCACGCCGGAAAAGAATGTGCGTTACTCTGACGGAGTCCAGAAAAAAAATAAATTTATACGGGATATTTTCCCCAAAATTTATCATATTGACCAGAACCGAAATCTCGAGGCGCTGCAGAATGATGTATTTAGTTTCTATGACAAAGAGTCTTTCCAGAAGCTGAAAGACAACCAATGTACTTTTGATGCAACAAAAATATGCGACCGGTGCTTTCAGTGCATTGGCCTCATTAATAAGAAGACACCGGAGGAACTAACCCTTTTTGAAACTGCCCGCCTTTTACAATATAAACTGTTTCGTACTAATTTGAATGAGTTTGCCAAAAAAGTAAATGAATATTTCCACGCAAACGGAAGTCCTTCCCAGGAGATCCAGTATGTTATGAATTACGATATCGACAGCCTGCTTCACATCGACACGGTAGTTTATAACAGGGAGCGCGGGGGATATGGCGGCTCGATCAATCTTCTCAGCGAGGGACTCAGGAGCATTTATGCTCTCTCCCTCCTGGAAGCATACATTGACGAGGACAGTACCCTTCCATGTATTATTATGATTGAAGATCCGGAAATATATCTCCATCCTCAATTACAGAAAGTGGCAAGTGAGATTTTATTCCGGCTGAGCAAAAAAAATCAGGTGATTTTTTCGACCCATTCGCCAAACCTGATATTTAACTTTTCTACGAAACAGATCAAAGAAGTCGTTTTAGACAGCGAGTATTATACGATTGTGAAAGAGGATACAAATGTTGACGTGATCTTAGACGACTTGGGTTATACGGCAAATGACCTGATGAATGTCAGCTTTGTTTTTATCGTAGAGGGAAAGCAGGACAGGAACCGCCTTCCCCTGCTTTTGGAAAAATATTACTCCGAGATATTTGACGAGGACGGCAATCTGCAGCGGATTACCATTGTCCCGACAAACAGCTGCACCAATATTAAGACGTATGCTAATTTAAAATATATTAACCAGCTTTATTTAAAGGATCAGTTTTTGATGATCCGCGACAGTGACGGCAAAAACCCGAAATATCTGAAAAAACAGCTCTGCAGTTATTATGAGCAGCGCGCGAAGGAAGATGTTGGCAACCTGCCCCGGGTGACGCCGAAAAATGTGCTGATATTAAAATATTATTCTTTTGAAAATTATTTCCTTGAACCGAAAGTAATGGCAAAAATAGGTGTCATAAAATCGGAGGAAGATTTTTATAATATTTTATACAAAAAATACAAAGACTACCTGTTTAAGCTTCCCAGTTTTAAGAGGATGCTGCGGGCCAAAAATTTCCGCATACAGAATAAACAGGATATCAAGGATCATATGGAGGATATCAAGATTTATGTCCGCGGGCATAATCTATATGATATTTTTTATGGGCGGTACCACGGCACTGACGAGCAGGAGATCCTGCGGAAATATATTGACGTGGCTCCGCGCGAGACATTCCAGGATATTTTTGACGCCATTGATTCCTTTGTTTATTTTGAAAACAGGAAAAAATAAACTGCTTTGAGAGAAACGCCGGAAGCGATATGGCAAAAGTTTGTCAGTTTTGTCTTTTGTTGTTGACATATCAGGGGATTTGTTTATAATAATGGTTATGTGCAGATTTGCGCAACTGTAGATTTTGCCGCATTCTACACACGTCGTTTTTTGAACAGGTTTCCAGAAAAACTACATCCGGATTGAAGCAGAGAAACGATTGGAAAATAGTACGGTCGACTGTTGACATATAGAAATGGAAAAATGAAATCGGATTTGATGAGGTGCTATAATGGAAAATCAATATATTATTAAAGGCGGTGCCTGCCTACAGGGGGAAGTCACCATCAGCGGAGCGAAAAATGCCGCTCTGGGCATACTTGCAGCCGCTATCATGACAGATGAGACTGTTATGATCGATAACCTGCCTAACGTAAGAGATATCAACGTTCTGCTTACCGCGATAGAAGGGATTGGCGCTACAGTCAACCGGCTTGGCCCTCACGAAGTGGAAATCAACGGCAGTACGATAAATAATATGACGATTGATTATGATTCGATCAAAAAAATCCGCGCTTCCTACTATCTTTTGGGGGCGCTTCTGGGAAAATATTCCCGGGCGCAGGTTGCGCTGCCGGGCGGATGCGATATCGGAAGCCGCCCGATTGACCAGCATCTGAAAGGATTCCGCGCTTTGGGCGCCACGGTCAATATCGAATATGGAATGATTAATACTTATACCGATGCGCTGACAGGCAGCCATATCTTTCTTGACGTGGTATCTGTCGGGGCAACGATCAATATTATGCTCGCCGCCTGTCTGGCAGAGGGCAAGACGGTGATTGAAAACGCCGCCAAAGAGCCGCATATCGTAGACGTCGCCAACTTTTTAAACAGTATGGGCGCGAACATCAAGGGCGCCGGTACGGATAAAATACGTATCAACGGCGTGGAGCGTCTCCATGCGACGGAATATTCCATTATTCCCGACCAGATTGAGGCGGGGACATTTATGGTTGCCGCCGCTGCGACAAAGGGCGATGTGCTGATCAGGAACGTTATCCCGCAGCATTTGGAGGCGATATCGAATAAACTGATTGAGATCGGCGCTGAGGTTGAGGAATTTGACGACGCTGTGCGCGTGGCTGCGGATCACAGGCTCAGCCATACACAGATCAAGACGCTTCCGCATCCGGGATTTCCTACGGATATGCAGCCGCAGATCGCGACGCTGCTTGCCCTGTCCCAGGGAACCAGCACCGTTACGGAAAGTATTTTTGAAAACCGCTTTAAATATGTAGATGAGCTGGCGCGGATGGGCGCAAATATCAAAGTAGAGGGAAACGTTGCGATCATTGAGGGCACGGAGGGGCTTACCGGAGCTGCCATCAGCGCCCCGGATCTCCGCGCGGGAGCCGCTTTGGTCGTCGCTGCGCTTGCTGCGGACGGATATACAACGGTAGACTCTATCAAATATATTGAGCGCGGTTATGAATGCTTTGAAAAAAAGCTGAATGCGCTGGGCGCGACGATGGAAAAGATTCCAGTCGATGATGAACGCGCCGTGCAGAAGTTTAAACTAAAGGCAGGATGAGAAAGCGGCGCAAGCTGAATACATTGAGCGCAACGATGGAAGAGATTCCAGTGAGTGATGAAGGCGCCGTGCAGAAGCTTGAACGAAAAGCAGGATGAGAAAGAGGCACAAGCCGAATACATTGAGCGCAACGATGGAAGAGACTCCAGTGAGTGATGAAGGCGTCGTGCAGAAGCTTGAACGAAAAGCAGGATGAGAAAGAACTACACAAATCGTCCATTTTGTGTTAGAATGGTTTTATGAATACGGAAAGGCGGTGGAGTATATGGCAAGCTATTTGGCATTTGAATCCATGACGGAAGGTCT
The DNA here is from genome assembly GCA_947589455.1 of uncultured Lachnospiraceae bacterium. GTDB lineage: Bacteria > Bacillota > Clostridia > Lachnospirales > Lachnospiraceae > Butyribacter. Next base: position 6,067 of record CANQCD010000018.1, read on the forward strand.
GGAGGATAAGGTCAGGCAGGATCTGAAGTTCAAAACCGGTAATTTTCTCTGGAAGATCAAGTTTAATGTGCCATTGGATCCAAAGACAGTAAATAATGTAAATCTGTATGTTACGACGGTAAATATGTCGCCGTTAAAGACAGCGATCCGCTACAATTCACTGGAAAACGAGATTGAAGTGGAGCCGTTGGAACCATATGCACAGGATGAATCTTATGTATTAAATATTACCACGAAGGTGAAGTCTCTGGGGGGAAAGGCTTTAAAACAGCCGCTGCAGGTACAGTTTAAGATTGATAATTGACCATGGAAAAGAATACGAAAAAAGGACTTCGGAAAAAAATACGCATTAGCGGCAATATAAAATTCAGGGAAAGAATGCTTCTTATTTATATAATAGGAGGCATTATTCCTTTTGTCATTGCATTGCTATATACAAGCAGCCAGAGCAAAAAGCTCCTGCTGATGCAGAACCAGACTGCCCAGCAGGAGGAGATTTCCCTTATCAGCACATCTCTTATGGAATCGATGCGTGTCGCGCAGGATGTATCACAGCAGATTTATAACGACAAGAACGTGCAGGAGATTTTGTCCCGTATCAACCATATGGATTATCAAAGCGATGAAGACTTTGAAGAAGACTGCCGTTCCCTGAATTATATTGACAAATATAAGGAATATTATGTACAGGAGATTTCAGATATCCGAATCTATGTTGTCAATGAGACAAGCAAAAATAATTATATCAGCTATCTGGACGGCGGACGGCTCAATGAGATTTCCTGGTATCTTCCCACGACTTACCGCGACGGCAAGACATACTGGTCCTATGACAGCAGCATTTCCGAAACTGTGCCGGTGATACAGCTTACCAGGGCGATTCAGGGTTCTGAGGGCGAGCTTCTGGGGATTCTCGCAGTCCAGCTTCGGAGCGCCAATCTGACGAACCGGCTCGCGGAGCGCGACGTCAACACCGTCCTGTACTATGAGGACAGAGACGTGCTGCTGACAAATTTTAACGTGGCCGACAAATACGATTTTCTGAAAAAGCATTTAAAAAAGAGCAAGACAGACAATAACTGCATCACGATCGACCACGGAGTCAGAGATTACCTCGTCACATATGAAAAAATCTACCCCGACGACTCCAGCGTGCACTATACGGTTGTCAGCGTGCAGGATTACCAGAGTCTTCTGGCAAGTATCACGCAGACTGGCGTTTTCGGCATGGCGGTAGTGGTCATCGGGCTTTTGTGTTCCTTTGGGCTGATCGTTGTATTTTCTACGATCCAGAGTAACCGGATGGCGCGGCTCCAGCGGCAGATGCATCTCGTGGCGACTGGCGAGTATGACAAGGTAGAACCGATCGAGGGAAAAGACGAGGTGGGGCTGATATATCAGGAGCTGGAAGAAATGGCGGGAGATATCAGGGATTTGACGGTGCGGGTGGCGCAGGAAGAGGTTTTAAAAGAAAAACTGCACACGAAACAGAAAGAAGTAGAATTTAAGATGCTTGCCAGCCAGATCAACCCGCATTTTTTATATAATACACTGGAGACAATCCGGATGAAGGCAAAAATAAACCATCAGTCTGAGATAGAAGAACTGGTAAAAATGCTTGCCAAGATCATGCGCAGGAATATCCAGGTCGGGGACAGCATGGTCACGCTCCGGTCGGAGATCGAACTGATCCAAAATTACCTGTTTATCCAGGATTTTCGGTTTGGCGACCGCATCCACTCGGAAGTAAAGGTGATGCCGGCGGTCAATACAGAGATGCTGGTCGTACCGCTGATCATGCAGCCTTTTGTGGAAAATGCATATGTCCACGGGCTGGAGGCAAAAGAAAAGGACGGGCTGTTAAGAGTTACGCTGGATCAGGCAGACGACACAGTTATCATACAGGTCTGGGACAACGGCGTGGGGATCATGCCGGATCGGCTGGACGAGATGCAGACGGCTCTGCGGAATGGCGCTTCAGTAGAACAGGGGCATATCGGCATCAGCAATGTAAACCAGCGGCTCAAAATCCTGTACGGCGAAAAGTACGGCGTGGAGCTCGACAGCATTTTTGGGAGATGGACTGCGGCAACAATCCGCTTCCCAGCGGATGGGCAGGAGGGCGGACACCGTTTTCAAAAGAGAGTTGAAGCGCGGTACTGGTAAAAAGTCACAAAGAAAAGGTCTTTTTTTGTATAAAAAGACTGCTATTTATATAAAATAATAAAAATGTAAAATTATTTAGGGTAAAAATATCTAAATTTTATGGTGCAAATCTCGTATTTTTTTGGTAAAATAATACAGTACGATTGTGTACATCAATAATCAATAAATGAAGTCAGGAGGAAAGCATAATGAGAAAATCAATAAGAAAGATGGTTGCGGTTGCAGCTGCAGGACTGATGGTATTGTCCTCATTTGCCGTTGTGCCAAATACGGCGTCAGCAGCTTCAACAAAAGCGGCAAAGAAGATTGGAAAACAAAAATTCGACGAGGCGGGGACTTACCATGCTTATGTAAACTTCCAGTGTACAGAGAGCTGGGTGTATAGAAATCCATGGTACAGCGACGATGGAACAGGATTGAAGAGCAAAATCTGGAATCAGTTAAACGGCGCTCTGGGTTCCGAGGAGGCTTATGCGATTGAAGGAACGACAGTTACCGACGCAGAGCTGAAAGGAAATGGAACATATACGATCAAGATCGAAGGGATCAACGGCCAGGCTGCAAGCCCGCAGGCTCCGGACGGCTCAACGCCGGCAAATGAACCTACTTTTTCAATTTTGAGCATTTCAACGGATATTCCGAAAGATGCAAAAGATAAAGTTCAATTTAGCGATGTCCATGTAACCGTTGACGATGTTGACAAGGGAGCTCCATCCGAGATTACCTGGAGAGAGGACGATCTGAACGATCCGGGTATTCTGAATGCTGTTCTGGTTGACTCATATCATGAAGAGACTCCACAGCTGACAGGTATGATGGTTCCGAATGATTCCGTAGTGATCACGTTTACTGTTTCCGGTTTCAACTATGACAATCCGGATGCGACAGGCGAGACAGAGAGCGATGCAAGCTCAGATACAAACTCAGATACAAGCTCAGCAACCTCTGACTCCAGTTCAGCAACATCCAGCGCAAGCAGCAATGCGTCTGCAGAAGACAGCTCCAGCTTCCCGATTTGGCCGGTTGCAGCTGGTGTAGCAGTTGTTGTAGTGATAGTAGTTGTGGTTGTTGTAACGCGCAAGAAGAAATAATTGTAAGTTTGGAAAGATATTATCAGAGATGAGATAGTAATATCTCATCTCTTTTTCCACAAAAGATGGGAACGTCGGAGAGTATTTACGGTTTATACCGGGCAGCTTGCCTGAAAAAGTTTTTGGCATTTGAGATGGGATGGCAGTTTGAGAACACAGGGGGTTTGTGCGGGCAAAAGGCTTTTTGCCCTTTTTCTTTCCATGGACCGTGAAAATAACGTGTGTAAAAATAAGTGTATACAGACTCCTTTATTTAAGGTAGTCTAAAAATGCACTTTTTGATAGAATAAGAGTAGTAAAAGTTCTGTCAAAAGGGTGGGAAAAATAATTATAAGGAGGTCAATAATGAAAGAGGAAAAGACAGAAAAGAAAAGTCTGCAGGGAGCGCTGTTTGTTATCATTCGTGCGCTGACTGTTCTTACAGTTGCAATGATATTTTTCCCGATTGCAAACCCTGCTAAAGTTTGCGGTGTGATCAGTAATAAGATATCACTGTTTACCAGCGCAATCTCTTACAACTCGTTACTTCCATCCCCTGTGCGTATTATCAGGTCGGGGCAGATGGACGAAATGGTTATCATCATTGCGTACATAGGCGTTCTGATCGCTTTTATCGGTATTCTCGGTATTGCGGCAGGTGCGTGCTGTTCGCTTGGTAACTTGAAACTGCAGAGATTAGGTTTTATTTTTTCTGCGATTGGTTCTGTGGTTGAAATCGTAGGATGTGTTATCTGTTATGTGGCTTATATTGAGGTGCAGAACGGAGATCCACGTTTTCTTAAGAAGATCGACCCGGAAGTGCCAGTCGGCGTATTTGTGTATGGTATCATGGCGGCTGTCATACTGATAGCTACGATTGTTCTGATCGTTACTATGCCAAAAGCATCTAAAGATATGAGATATGAGATGGAATCAAGGTTCAAACTGTTCCTGATGTTTTTGCCGTTTGCATTTCTTGCATTCCTGTTTTCTTACCTGCCGCTGTATGGTTGGAGATATGCATTCTTTGACTATCAGTCAGGAGGAACGCTGACAGCGGATAATTTTGCCGGGCTGAAATGGTTTACCTACCTGTTTGAAAACAAGATGGTGCGCAGCGACGTGCTCAACGTTATGAAGAATACGCTGGGAATCAGCGGATTGAACGTTATTACGACGTGGCTTCCGATGATATTTGCCGTATTCCTCTGTGAAGTGGGAAGCATGAAATTCCGCCGTTTTGTCCAGGCGTTTACGACCATTCCGAACTTCATCAGCTGGGTACTTGTATATGCAGTAGCGCTGTCTATCTTCTCTACAGATGGATTCATCAATACATTTGCAGTACAGGCAAAGCTGATCACACAGAACGAGGCAAAGAACTACCTGATGGGTGATTCACTCGTCTGGGTTAAGATGTGGGGCTGGGGTACCTGGAAAGGAATTGGCTGGAGCGCCATTATCTATATCGCCGGTATTTCCGGTATCGACCAGTCGCTCTATGAAGCCGCGACGGTGGACGGCGCGGGCCGGTTCCAGAAAATACGGCATATTACACTTCCTGGATTATTGCCGACATTCTTCGTACTGCTGCTTATGGCTATCGCCGGTATCCTGAGCAACGGACTTGACCAGTATCTGGTATTCGAGAATGCGGATAACCATGACAAGATGAACGTATTAGACTTATATGTATACCATTTGCTGGGCAACGACCAGATTCCACTTTCAACGGTGGTAGGTATGTTTAAGTCGGTAATAAGTATTGTGTTACTGTTTATGGCAAATGGAGTATCGAAGCTGCTCCGTGGAGAAAGCATTGTCTAGGAGGTGAATACACATGGCAAAAACAGCACAGGAAAAAATTGATGCAAAAAAGGAAAAAGAGTACTACAAAAAACATAAAAAAATGTACCGTACCAAACCAGGCGATGTGATATTCAACATTGTAAACTATCTGTTTTTTGGAATATTTACTTTTACCTGTATCTTTCCGTTTTACTACCTGTTTATCAACACAATCTCTGAAAATGAGCTGGTAAAACGAGGCATGATCAACTTTTATCCGATGACGGGTTCGCCTGAAAACCCTCATTTTGGAGCGATGTTGAAAAACTATATCGCAATGACGGAAGTAGGCGACTTAGGAACAGCGTTTATTGTCACAGTCACCAGGACGGTTATCGGTACTGCCCTGATGGTTTTGGCGTCTGCTTTTGTCGGATATCTTGTTACAAAGCAGGAAATGTGGCACAGAAAGTTCTTCTACCGCTTTCTGGTCATTACCATGTATTTTAACGCCGGTTTGATCCCATGGTATTTGAACATGGATTTGCTGGGATTGACAAACAACTATATGGCATATATCATCCCGATGATCGTACAGCCATATAACATTATCCTGGTCAAGACATATATCGAATCGATTCCGGGCGAACTGGAAGAGAGCGCGTTTATTGACGGAGCATCCTATATGGTTGTGTTCCGAAAGTTAATCTGGCCTTTGAGCAAACCAATCCTTGCGACGATTGCGATCTTCGGCGCGGTAGGACATTGGAACTCCCTGCAGGACTCCCTGCTGTTAATGACTGGAAACAGCTCGCTGTTTACCTTGCAGCACAGATTGTATAACTATCTGAACGAATCTTCCAACCTGGGTACTCTGATGAGCCAGGGTGTAAGCGGTCAGGCGGCGCAGCAGGCGATGGAGCAGGCGCTGAACTCAAAGGTTATCAAGTATACAGTGGCGATGGTATCTGTAATCCCGATCTTCTGCGTATATCCATTTATGCAGAGGTATTTTGAGAAAGGTATTATGTTGGGCGCTGTAAAGGGTTGATCAAAAAAACATACGCTGTTGTCTGCGGCGGTCATTGCCTGATATCCGGGCAGCTGCAGGCGGCGGCGAATAAAATAATTAAAGGAGGAGAGCATAGAATGCAGAAAATATTAAAGAAAGCGGCATCATTGGTTCTGGCGTCTACTATGGTAATCGGATTGACTGCCTGTGGCGCCGGCGGTTCAAAAGGTGAGGACGGAGTGATTACTCTGGATGTATACAGCCAGCTTGCAAACTACTCCGGAAAACAGACAGGATGGATTGCTGATATCCTCAAAGAAAAATTCAATGTTGAACTGAATATCATTCCGGACGGAAACGGTACGTACGAGACACGTATGGAGGACGGCGATCTGGGAGATATCGTTGTATGGGGAAATGATTCCGACAAATATCCGACAGCTGTGAAGAACGGACTTCTTTTCGACTGGAACGAGGATGATATCCTGTCAGATTACGGTCCTTATATCAAGGACAATATGGGAGCAGCGCTGAAAAAGAACCAGGAGCTTACTTCTACCATCACAAATGGGGAGAAGGATACTCTGTATGGTTTTGGTCATAGCGTGGCAACATCCAGTGAGGATCATGAGAGTTTCTTCTATACATGGGACGTCCGCTGGGATCTGTATAAGAAATTAGGATATCCAAAAGTAAAAAATATGGAAGACTTCAAGCAGCTGATGAAAGACATGGTTAAGCTTTGTCCGCAGGATGATTCCGGCAACAGGACATATGCCGCATCTCTCTGGCCGGACTGGGATGACGCCATGGTAATGTATGTTAAGTCAACGGCAACCGCATATTACGGTTATGATGAAATGGGTATCGGATTGTACGATCCGGCAACCGGCGAATATCATGACGCTCTGGAAGAGAACGGTCCATATCTCACCATGCTGAAATGGTATAACGACCTGTATCAGGATGGATTGCTCGATCCGGACTCTATGACGCAGAACTATGATAAGATGATTGAGAAAGTGCAGAATGGCGGTACGATGTTCTCTATTTTCAATTATTCAGGTTCTCTTGGATATAATAAAACAGCTCATCTGGAAGACGGCAAGTATATGTACTGCCTGAGGCCGGAAGAGGCTTCTCCGATCGTTTATGGTATGAACCCGCAGGGCGGCGACCGTATCTGGTCAATCGGTGCGAACACAGAATATCCTGATAAGTGCATGGAAGTGATCAACTATCTGTCAACACCGGAAGGACGTATCACGACAGATATGGGACCAAAAGGCCTGTGCTGGGATTATGATGAAAACAAAAACACATACCTGACAGATTTAGGTAAGCAGTGCAAGAAGAACAAAAAGACAAAAATGCCGTCTCCGTATAAGGGAACATTCCAGGATGGTACTCTTCAGATCACAAATACGACATGGTCTGTCGATGCGTCAAATCCTGAGTCAAATGGCGAGACGTATAACAGCGATAACTGGAAAAATACGCTGAAAGAAAAACAGTATGACATCCAGAAAGACTGGTCTGATAAGACAGGATGCGCCGGCATCAATGATTATATGGAGCAGGGCAAATATACTGTTGCACCGGGAACTTCTTATTCAAAGAGCGAGAAATCTGAGCAGTTAAAGACGACATGGGCACAGGTTACGACAGAGATTAAGAATAAATCCTGGAAAGCAATGTATGCTAAGTCAGATGCAGAATATGAGAAGCGTGTCAAGGAAATGATTGACAAGTGTAAAGAATATGGTTATGAAGATTGCGTGAAGTGGTCTCAGAACGAGGCAAACAGAAGGAAACAATTAGAAGATGAAGTAAGAGCATCATCAAAGAAATAATCATATTTTGTAAACAGACACTGCGGACTGTGGTGGATTTCGGCATAACGCCGGATTGCCATGGAACCGTGGCGGGCACTTACGGAATAGGGCTGTTTCTATAACAGCCCTATTTATCTTAAATTTAATTTGTACAGTGGAGGCAAGAGCCGAAGCAAAACAGCGGTCTGCGTGTTTATATGTCCACAGATGAATGGAGGCAAGAGCCGAAGTATATGGCGGCGCCGGTCTATTATAGAGGCGCGGTAAAATATAAAATGGGAAATATACGGAATGGAGCAGTAACTCAATGAATAATTTTTTTAGCATTGACGGAGGGTTATATAAGTTCATGTCCCGGCTTCTGGATATGTTGAAGCTGAATGTTTTATGGCTGATCTGCAGCCTGCCGATTGTGACTATGGGAGCTGCGACGACAGCAGTATATAGTATTACGTTGAAAATGGTGGATGAGAGAGAGGGATATATCGCGAAAAACTTTTTCAGAGAATTTAAGGCGAATTTTAAACAGGGAACAATACTGGGAATCATTCAAATGGCGGCAGCCTATGCAATATATCTTGATTTTCAGTTGTATTTATATGCTAATAAATGGAATTTTGCATTTTTGGTAATTGGCGTGATCGCGTCGGTTATGGCGTTTTTGCATACAGTGTATGCGTTTCCGCTGATTGCCAGGTATGAAAATACGCTGCTAAATTCCATGAGAAATTCCTGTACGATCTTAATACGCTTTTTCCCGAAGACAATCTTTATGATCATAATATTGATCGTAGAATTTCTGGTTATCTTTTGGAATTGGACGACTATCTTTCTGGGGATTTTGATTGGACCGGCATGTATCATGCTGACAGTCAGCGGATTTGCGTTACAGGTATTTCGCAGAATAGAAGCACAAAATGAAAGCAACTAAGGAGAGGAGAGCGGTAAAATGAATAAGATCAGATGGGGAAAAAAGGCGGCGTCTTTGCTCTTGTCCGTCAGTCTGATAACAGGTTTGACTTCCTGTGCACAAAAAGGCAAAAACAGCGGAGACGAGTTGATCCGGCTGGACGTCTACAGCCAGACGGCAAATTATTCCGGTATGCAGACCGGCTGGATGGCAGATGTTTTGAAGGATAAGTTTAATGTTGAATTAAATATTATTCCGGATGGAAACGGCGTTTTGGCCACGAGAATGGAAGACGGCGACCTGGGAGATATTGTCGTGTGGGGAAATGACGGCGACAACTATGCGCAGGCGGTAAACGCCGGGCTGCTGTTTGACTGGAACGAGGACGATATTTTGACAGAATATGGCTCTTATATCAAGGAACATATGCCGGACGCCATCAAGAAAAATCAGGGACTGACTTCCCAGATCACAAATGGCAAGAGTGATGCGCTGTACGGCTTTGGCAGCGGCGTTGCAACGACAAACGAGGATCATCAGATGTTTTTCTATAACTGGGACGTCCGCTGGGATTTGTATAAGAAGCTGGGTTATCCGAAAATAAAAAATCTGGATGATATGGTTAAACTGATGGAGGATATGCGCAGGATTTGTCCGAAGGATGACTCTGGAAATAAGACATATGCCGTATCTATGTGGCCGGATTGGGATGACTCCATGGTCATGTATGTCAAAGCGACGGCATCGGCATATTATGGCTATGATGAGTTTGGGATTGGACTATACGACCCGCTGACAGGGAAATATCATGGAGCAATGGAAAAAGACGGTCCGTATCTCCAGATGTTAAAATTCTTTAATACCTTATATCAGAAAGATTTGGTAGACCCGGATTCTATGACACAGACGTATGACGAGATGGCCGCAAAGGTACAAAATGGCGGCGTGTTCTTCTCCATCTTTAATTACAGTGGTTCGCTCGCCTATAATAAACCGGCGCATACCGAGAAAGGCAAGATGATGTACTGCATGAAGCCGGAGGATGCAAAACCAATCGTGTATGGAATGAATACACAGGGCGGAACCCGCATTATATCAATCGGGGCGAATACGGAATATCCGGATCTTTGCATGGAAATCCTGAATTGGCTGTGTACGCCGGAGGGAAGCATGGTGGCAAGATACGGCCCGCAGGGCGAGACATGGGATTATGACGAGGAAGGGAACACGTATTTTACCGACCTTGGCATACAGTGTCACAAAAACGAAAAGACCAAAATGGAGAAGCATAAAGGCACATTCAAGGACGGCGTGCTGCAGGCGGGTATCGAGACATGGTCCATTGATGCGGAAAATCCGGACTCTAACGGCGAGACGTATAACAGCGATAACTGGAAGAGCAATATCTCTGAGGCGGAGACAGAGATTGAGCAGGACTGGAGGACATATAATAAATCACAGAATATTTCAGAATATTTTGAACAGGGAGACTATGTCGTTGTGCCGGGAACTTCCTTTACGATGGAGAAGACGCCGGAAGAGTTAAAAACTCCATGGGCGCAGGTTACGACAGAGATCAAAAATGGTTCATGGAAGGCAATGTATGCAAAGTCAGACGCCGAGTTTGACAAGCTGGTCAATAATATGATAAAAAAGACAGAAGCGTATGGCTATCAGGATTGTCTGAAATGGCTGGAGGGTCAGGCTGCGAAGCGCTATGAGCTGGAGCAGCAGGCGACACAGAAAAAGGGCAAATAGCAGCGGATACATGATCTGTTCTAATTTTGTGCCAGAGCGATAAAATAGTCATAACTGCCGGAAACCAGAATATAATGATTAAAGAAAAGGGGAAACCGGAGGTAGTTATGGCAAGAACAAGAATCGTTATATTACAGTTAAGAGAGCTTATTTATACAGCCATATTTGCAGGGCTCGGGATTGTTTTATTGGTTATACTGGCTATTATGTTTTGGCCTGGCAAGGATGGAAACAAGAATCAGGTTTCCCTGAACCGGCAGCCGGAAGAGATCTATGAGGCGGGAATTTATACAAAGGAAGTCAACATTGGGGATGCGGCGATGGATCTGCAGCTGTCCCTGGATGAAAACTGTGTAAAATCTGTTGAGTTGATCAATCTGGATGAAAGCATTGAGACAATGTACCCTTTGATGGCGCCGACAGTGGAGAAAATATCACAGCAGCTGGCGGCGGGGAAAACAATCGACGAGATTGTTTTGTCAGAGGAATCCCAGTATACGGAACAGGTGATCGTCGATACGGTAAATGAGCTTCTCAAAGAGCATGAAAAATAAAAAACATCTGCTGCTTTTCAAAAAAAGCGGCAGGTGTTTTTTTTCGAATGGGAAATTGTGAGAAACAAGGAGAAAAAGATGTCTTTACAGCTTATTTTGGGTGGTTCTGGACGTGGAAAAACATATTATATACAACATCTTCTGTCAGAAGAGGCAAGGAAGTTCCCAGAGCGGAATTATATTTTCATTGTGCCGGAGCAGTTTACGATGCAGACGCAGAAAGAGCTGATCTCTGTCAGAGAGGTAAAGGGGATCATGAATATTGAGGTGCAGAGTTTCCTGCGCCTGGCGTTTCGCGTGTTTGATGAGACTGGCTTCTGCCATGTGCCGGTATTAGACGATATGGACAAGACGATGATCTTAAAGGAAGTCCTGGAGAATATGGAGGACGAGCTGGAATATTTTGGCAGGAATATTCACAAAAGAGGGTATGTCCGGGAGATCAAATCCTTCCTGTCAGAGCTGATGCAGTATGGGGCGGATGAGGAGACGCTGGATGAGATGATCGAGGCGGCGGGGAAACATCCGGCGCTGATGCGGAAGCTGCAGGACATGAAAAAGATTTACACGGCTTTCCGGGAATATCTGGAAGACCACTATATCACTTCGGAAGAAATCCTGACGGTGCTTTCTGATGTGGCGGAGTACTCGGAACTTTTGCGGGACAGTATTGTCTGTCTGGATGGTTTTACCGGTTTTACGCCGACGCAGTATCGCTTTATTGAAAAGCTGTTAGTGATGTCAGAGAAAGTTTATATTACCGTTACGATGGACAGGCGGGAATCGATTGCAAAGATGGGGCCGAAGCACGGGCTGTTCTATATGAGCCAGCATACGATGGTGCGTTTGCGGAAGATCGCGAGGGATCGCCGGGTCGAAGTCTGTCCTGAAATATGGACAGGAGAGAAGGCGGGGCAGTGCCGCTTCGCCGAGGGGGGCGGGCTGAATCACTTAGAAAAAGCATTATTCCGTTATCCGGTGCAGTGTTATGAAAAAAAGCCGGAAGATATCTCTGTCCATATATTAAAACAGCCGGAGAATGAGGTAAATTTTGTCGCGGAAAAAGTCATGATGCTTTTGCAGGAAAAGTCGTGCCGGTATCGCGATATTGCCGTGGTCACAGGCAATCTGGAGGTTTATGGGGTTCTGGCAAATGAAGTTTTTGCGCGGTGCGGGATCCCTTGCTTTGTCGATAGGAAAAAGAATATCTTGGAGCATCCTTTTATTGAATTGATCCGGGGCGTGCTGGATATTTTCCAGAGTAATTTTAAGGCGGAAAAAGTGATGCTGTTTGAGAAGAATATTTTTTCTAACGCAACAGAAGAACAGAGCTACCTGTTAGATAATTTTCTCCGTGCGACTGGCGTCAGAGGATATAAAAAATGGTGTTCCATCTGGAAGGCCGCCGATGCGTTCCGCGGAAAAGACCCGCAGCAGATGTATCGGCTGAATTTGGAGCTGGATACTGTCCGGCTGGAAACGGTAGAACAGATCGGCGGGTTATATGAAAGGATTGGGAAAGGGAGACATACTGTCCTGGAATACGTACAGGCGATATGCGAGTGGATGGAAGAGCAGAGGTATTATATTGCGATCAAGAAACTGGAAGAAAAATTTCAGGAAGAGGGGGAACTTTCTCTGTCCCGGGAGTACAGCCAGATTTATGAGATTGTGTTAGGAGTGCTGGACAGGCTGGCGGAGCTTTTGGGCGGGGAAACGATGGTTTTAAAAGAGTTTCGCGAGCTTTTGGATACTGGTTTTGACGAGGCGAGGATCGGGCTGATACCACCGGGGGTTGACCAGGTGTTAGTAGGGGATATCAACCGCACCAGGCTGGCGCATATTAAGCATTTATTTTTCCTGGGGATGAATGACTGCAACCTGCCAAAGGGCGGCGGCAGGGGCGGCGTGATCTCGGATTCTGAGAGGCTGTTTTTGGCGGAGGAAGAGTTTGAGCTGGCGCCGACTGTCAGAGATACGGTATATACGGAGCAGTATTATTTGTACTTGAACCTGACAAAGCCGTCGGATCATTTGTATCTGACTTTCTGCGAATCGGGAAATGACGGAAAGGCGCAAAATCCGGCGTATATTATTGAACGAGTCTGCAAACTGTTTCCAGAGTTGGAAATTACGGTAGAGGAACAGCGGCGGGACGACCGCCATCTCCTGGGGACGTCTTTTGGCGTGGAATATCTGATAGACGGACTGCGCAAGAAGCGTTATGGGGACAAAAAATGGCGTCAGATTTTTTCGTATTATATGTCAGAGGAAAAGAGAAAAGAGATGACGCTCAAACTGCTGGAGGCGTCGTTTTACAGAGAGACAAAGACCAGTCTGTCGAAAGAAGTGGTGCGGCTTTTATATCAGGATACGCTGACGGCGAGTATCTCGCAGTTTGAGCGCTATTCGTCATGTGCGTTTTCGTATTTTATGCGCTATGGGCTGCAGCTGCATGAGCGGATGGAGCACCAGGTCGCCTTTTTTGATATTGGGAATATTGTGCATGACGCTTTGGATCTGTATACCCAGAAGCTGATCGCAGAAGGCAGAAGCTGGGAAGATGTCTCGGAAGAGGAACAGCATATCGAAGCGGATCAGTGTATCAATAAAGCGGTGGAGCGATATCGGAATGGGCTTTTATACAGTACAGAGAGGGATACGTATCTGATCGAGCGGCTCCGGCGTATCCTTGACAGGACAATCTGGGCAATCACGAAACAGATGGGCATGGGGAAATTTCAGACTGTGGACAGTGAGTTTTCTTTTGAAGCGTTAGGGGAAAAAAGGGGCGACGAGGTATTGCAGGAGTTCGAGAAAGAAGAGCCGCTCCTCCGTTTGATCGGGAGGATTGACCGGATTGATAAAATGAAAGAGGAAAATGTTTCTTTTATAAAGATTGTTGATTATAAAACGGGGCGGGAAGGCATCTCTTTGTCTAATCTGTACTATGGGCTGCAGCTGCAGCTTATGATCTATTTGAAGGCAGCTACCAGGGAGGAAGCGCAAAAGGCGAAAAAACTTGTGATACCTGCCGGTATCCTTTATTACAATATTGACGATCCGATTGTTGAGTGCAAGGAGAAAGATTCGGCAGAGAAAAAAATTTTATACAGCCTGAGGATGGATGGGCTGGTGAATAAAGATATGTCAATCCTTCAGTCGATGGATCAGTCGCTTTTGGCAGAAAACGGAGAGCTGGCGTGCAACGTGGAATCGTCTGTCATACCGGTAGAGACAGATAAGTACGGAGAGCTGAAAAAGAGGTCGAAAACGCTGGTGACAGAGGATTTTGAACATCTGCTGGAGTATACGGATGAGAAACTTCTTGAGATAAAAAAGCAGATTTTTGATGGAAAGATTGAGGTAAATCCATATATGTGGAATAATGCTTCTGGAGAAAATGCCTGTGTACATTGCCCATACCACAGTATCTGTCGTTTTGACAGGAGGATTCCGGGCAACCATTACAGGATGCTGGAGAAGTTAAGTGATGAGGAAGTGATGTATCATATAACACATAGAGAGGATAAGGCGGAAAATGGAGAAGAGGAATGGCAGAATGACGAAGCGGCAGGAAGAGGGGAAGAAGACGTCTTCGGACGCGCCGCAGTGGACGGCGGCGCAAAAAACAGTTATTGAGCTGCGGGATAATAATATTCTGGTGTCAGCCGCGGCAGGTTCCGGCAAGACGGCTGTGCTGGTAGAGCGCATTATTGCACAGATTACGGAGGGGGAACATCCAAAGGATATCGACAAACTTTTGGTGGTGACATTTACAAGAGCCGCCGCAGCGGAGATGCGCACCCGCATTGGAAATGCATTGGAGAAAAAACTGGCAGAGCAGCCGGAAAACGAGCATTTGCAGAAACAGGCAAGTCTGCTCCACACGGCGCAGATTACGACGATAGACAGTTTCTGCCAGTCAATTATCAGAAACTATTTCCATGTGATCGATTTGGATCCGATGTTTTCTGTTGGGGATGAGATGGATCTGGAGATCATGAAGCGGGACGTCCTTGCGGATCTTCTGGAAGAGGAGTATGCGGCGGCAAAAGAAGAAAAGAGAAGCGCTTTTTTGAAATTTACAAATATTTTTTCCACTGGGCGGACAGATCGTGCGGTGGAAGATCTGATACTGGGGCTTTATGATATTTCTACCAGCTACCCGTGGCCGGAGGAGTGGCTTGCGGATTGCATTCAGATGTATCAGGCGGATTCGCTGGAAGAGCTTAACCGCGCAGAATGGGTGAGAAAACTTACAGAAATAACGAAAAAATATGCGGCGGAATATCTTGTCATAGCCCAAAAAGCGTACAGGATCTGCAGGGATACCAAGGGGCTTTTTCCCTATGAACATGCGATTAAATGTGATATTGAGTATCTGAAGGATTTGGAAAAGGCGAGGACATATGAGGAACTTTATTGCCTGTTTCGAACATATAATCCGGCGAATCTGGGGCGCGTTTCGGATAAAGAGGTTCCCAAAGAAGAAAAGGATTTAGTAAAGAAACTCAGAGAGAGATATAAGAAAAATGGGATAGATATGTTGAAAGAAAAATATTTTTTCCAAAGCCCGAAAGAGATGTTAGCAGATCTTCAGGCGATGGCGGGGTCTGTCAAAGAATTGCTCCGGCTGACGCAGGATTTTACAAAAGCATTTGCAGAGAAAAAGCGGGAAGAGGGCATTGTTGACTTTGCGGATATTGAGCATTTTGCGCTGGATATTTTGGTGGAAAAGGACGGCGGCAGGGTGCGTCCGAGTGAGACGGCAAGGGAGTTGCAGGAATATTATGAGGAGATTTTGACAGATGAATATCAGGACAGTAATTATGTACAGGAACTTTTGCTGACCAGTATCTGCCGCGGACCGAAGAAAAAGCCGTATCTTTTTATGGTGGGGGACGTCAAGCAGAGTATCTATAAATTCCGTCTGGCAAGACCGGATTTGTTTTTGAATAAATATCGGCGTTACAGTGAGGATGAGAGCAAGGGGAAGCGGATCGACTTACAGCAGAATTTCCGCAGCCGTGCTTCTGTCCTGGAGTCGGCAAATTATATTTTTGAAAAGATTATGCTGGAAAGCTTCGGGGGAATCCGTTATGACGAGAGCGCAAGGCTGTCGCCGGGCGCTTTATTTCCAGAAATAGAATACCGGACGGCGGGAAAGACAGAAATCATTCTGATCGACAAAAAGGAAAAGGAGGGGGATCTGACGGGTCAGGCGCTGGAAGCAGCTGTTATCGGAGAAAAAATACGTGGGATGGTAAATGGGGAAGATCCCTTGTATATTATGGACAAGGGGACATACCGCCCCGCGCGCTATGGCGATATTGCGATTTTGCTGCGAAGTATTGCGGGATGGTCAGAAGATTTTATCCAGGTTTTAAATGATATGGGAATACCGGCATATGCAGATACGCGGACGGGATATTTTACTTCGCTGGAGGTGGCTACTATTTTGAATTTACTTCATGTAGTTGATAATCCGAGGCAGGATATCCCTCTTGTCGCCGTGCTCCGCTCCTGCCTGGTGGGATTGACGGATGATGAGCTTGGTATATTGGGGGCGATGCCGCCTGATATTAATTTTTGGGATAGAGTGAAAGGATTTTATCAGGGGAACGATTTGCCAGCGGGCATTCCGGAAAAGATGGAAAAAGATTTGAGAAATAAGCTGTCCGTTTTTTTGGACAGATTGGAGGGTTATCAGGAGTTTGCAAAAACACGCAGCGTCTATGAGCTGTTGCGAAAGATTTTTGATGAGACGGGTTTTTATCAGATCATGTCCGCCATGCCGGCCGGGGAAAAGAGAAAGGCAAATCTGGATATTCTCCTGCAGCAGGCAATCCAGTTCGCCGGAAACGGACACCGCGGAGTGTATGGCTTTTCGCGGTATATTGAGAACCTTCAGAAGGCAAATGTTGATTTTGGCGAGGCTTCTATTAATGAGGAAAATACAGACGCCGTGCGGATCATGACGATACACCGGAGCAAGGGGCTGGAATTTCCAGTCGTGTTTGTGGCGGGAATGGGAAAGCAGTTTAATATGACGGACGTGCGGAAGAGGACCGTTTTGGACGGAGATTATGGGGTTGGCTGCGAATATGTTGACCTGGCGCTGCGGACAAGGCGCACTACGCTGGCAAAACAGTTTATTACCGGGCAGATGGCGGACGGAATACGCGAAGAAGAAATCCGTATCCTGTATGTGGCGTTGACAAGGGCAAAAGAAAAGCTGTTTCTGTCAGGCACAGCTTCTAATATACCCTCCAAAATGAAAAAGTGGGCGTTATATGCACAGACGCAGGATTTTTGCCAGATTGGAAGCGCACAGACATACCTGGACTGGATCATGCCGTCTGTCATGGATCGGGGAAAGGCTTTGCAGATGCTGTTGGGCATGGAGAGTGGGAAATTTGAAGACTGTATAGAGAGCAGTTTGTACCAATTGGAAATTTACTCCGCAGAAGATGTGCTGAGCGGAGAAAAAGAAGAGTACCAAAGCGCGGAAGAAGAATATCAGCTTTTGTTACATTGGAATATTGATAAAGTGTATAACGAGAAAATGTATGCGACACTCGTAAAACAGGAAAATTATGTCTATTCATATCAGAAAGAGACGGGGCTGCCGGTCAAGGTTTCCGTGACAGAATTAAAACGCCAGGCCGCAGCGCAGGCAGAAAAGCTGGCGGGCGAGAAGGAAGTGTACCTGGGCGCGGCGGCTTCTGCAAGTGCGTGGGGAGAGGGAGGAGAGCCAGTTTCTGCAGATGTGATGGAAGAGGGAGGAGAGCCAGCTTCTGCGAATGCGGCGGGAGAGGGAGGAGAGCTAGCTTCTGCGAATGCGGCGAGAGAGGGAGGAGAGCCAGTTTCTATGAGTGCGGCGAGAGAGGGAGAAGAGCCAGTTTCTGCAGGTGCGGCGAGAAAGGGAGGAGAGCCAGTTTCTGCGAGTGCGGCAGGAGAGGGAGAAGAGCCAGTTTCTGCGAGTGCGGCGGAAGAGGGAGAAAAGCCAGTTTCTGCGAGTGCGGCGAGAGAGGGAGAAGAGCCAGCTTCTGCGAGTGCGGCAGGAGAGGGAGGAGAGCCAATTCCGCGTCCTGCTTTCCTACAGGATAAAAAGGAGATGTCTGGCGTTGCAAAAGGCACTTTATATCATTTGGTGATGGAGCATTATCCTTACCGGGAAATACGCAAGTCGGACAGAAAATGGAGGAAAGCGGATTTTCAGGCTTATCTTGGGAAAATGATAGAGCAGGGATACCTGACAAAAGAGGAGGGAGCGCTTTTAAATGTCGGGCGGTTTGTGGCTTTTGCAGATTCAGGAATCGGAAAGAGGATGGCGCAGGCGGCAGAGAACGGTACGCTGCGCTTGGAACAGCCCTTTATGCTGGGTTTAAAAGCGAGGGAGATTTATCCGGAAAGCGGCAGCGATGAGCTGATCATGGTACAGGGGATTATCGACGCTTTCTTTTACGAAGGGGAAGAGATTGTGCTGGTAGATTATAAAACGGATTTTGTGAAAGACGGTACTGGAGAAGAGTTAATTAAAAAATACCGGGCGCAGCTTGATTACTATGCCCGCGCATTGGAGCGGCTTACGGGAAAAAACGTCTCAGAAAAGATCATATATTCCTTTTCGCTTGGGAAAGAGCTTATCTTGCCATAGCAGCAGAAAATTTCAGCCGGAAATTAATTCCGGCTGCCTCTGGGATATTTCTGCGAGCAGACTGTCATGAGCGGATTATCGAAACAATGTGTTATCTTGTATGCAATCTAAGATAATTGCCAGGCTTTCCATTGGGTGAGCGGATTATCGAAACAACGCCGTTATCCTGTATGCAGTCTACAGGATAGCGTCAGGACTCTATTTGGTCGTGCAGCTTGTCTAATTCCTGCATCCACAGGTTGACGGAGGCGTCGCTTGGCATACGCCAGTCGCCGCGGGGAGACAGCGCTACACTTCCGACTTTTGGACCGTCCGGCAGGCAGGAGCGTTTAAACTGCTGGGAGAAAAATCTTCGATAAAATGTGCGCAGCCATTGGAAAATAGTTTCTGCATCATAATCTCCTTTGAATGCATAGGATGCCAGGCGGTAAATTTTTGAAGGAGAATAACCGAACCGCATCAAATAGTAGAGATAAAAATCATGTAGCTCATATGGCCCGACAATATCCTCTGTCTTTTGGGAGATTTTTCCGTCTTCCGGCGGCAGGAGTTCTGGGCTGACCGGAGTATCTAATACATCTGTCAATATGTCGTGCAATTTGGTTTCCGGTGTTGTTTCGGCATAGTATTGTACCAGATAGCGGACAAGTGTTTTGGGGACAGAGCAGTTGACGCCATACATTGACATGTGATCTCCGTTGTAAGTCGCCCAGCCGAGCGCAAGTTCCGACATATCGCCAGTTCCGATGACAATGCCGTTTACCCGGTTTGCCAAATTCATCAAGACAAACGTGCGCTGCCTTGCCTGTGAATTTTCATAGGTGACGTCATGTACCGCGCTGTCCTGGCCAATCTGCTGAAAGTGAAGATTCACGGCTTCATGGATTGGGATTTCTTTTAAACTGGCGCCTAATATTTTTGTGAGTTCGCAGGCATTCTGGTAAGTGCGGTCTGTCGTGCCAAAACAAGGCATTGTCACGGCGAGGATATTGCTGCGCTCCAGTCCCAGCATATCAAAAGCCTTTGCAGTGACCAGAAGGGCAAGGGTGGAATCCAGTCCGCCGGAGATGCCAATTACGGCATTTTTACAATGGGTGTGCGCCAGTCTTTTTTTTAGTCCCATTGCCTGAATCGTCAGGATCTCCTTGCAGCGGCGGTCTCTGTCACCCTTTCGCCCGGGAACGAATGGCGTTTTGGCATAAAATCGAGTCAGCTTTGTCTCCGAGAGAGTGCGGAACGAAAAAGAAATTGTCTGATAATGTAAGTCCTGCTCTCCCGCATGGTTTGTGTGATATGTTGTCATGCGGCGGCGTTCGCTGACCAGACGCCCAAGGTCAATTTCACTGGCGATCATACCGTTTTCAAAGCGTTGGGATTCTTTTAGCAGCGTGCCGTTTTCTGCGATCAGGTTATGCGCAGAAAATACGAGGTCGGTAGAAGATTCTCCCTCGCCCGCATCAGCATAGATATAGCCGCAGATCAGGCGTGCCGACTGACCGCATACCAGTTGGCGCCGGTAAATATTTTTACCTGTTGTCTCATCACTGGCTGACAGATTTGCGATTACGGTTGCACCTGCGAGGGCGTGATGGCAGGACGGTGGGATCGGCATCCACAGATCCTCACAGACGTCAATCCCGACAACCAGCTCCGGCAGGTTTTCCGCCTGGAACAGAAGCGACGGACCAAATGGGATCTGGCGTCCGGCGTCCCCTAATTCCGGTATTTCTATTGTTTTGCAGGAAAATTCTGCAGATGAAAAATGTCTCGCTTCATAAAATTCGGAATAGTTCGGGATATGCTGTTTGGGAACCATGCCCAAAAGGCTTCCGTTAAAAATAACGGCGGCTGTATTGTACAGGCAGTTGTTGTGGTAAAAAGGAAGTCCAACGAGGATCAGCATATTTTTGTCCGCAGAACAGGCAATCAACGTAGAAAGTCCTTCCAGTGCGCCGTTTAATAAAGAATTTTGCAAAAACAGGTCGCCGCAGGTATATCCCGTCAGACAGAGCTCTGGAAAAACGACAAGGCGGACATCCGACTTATGGGCAAGCTCAATTCCTTTTTGAATCTGTTCTGTGTTGTATACAGTATCTCCGACCTTGATATCTGTTGTGATGGCGGCAGCTTTGATAAATCCGTCTTTCATAGAAGTTTTATCCTTTCTTTTTTATTTATAGTTTGTCTCGGTTTGTTAGCAGCTGTTTTTTTGCAGGGTAATCTGCCCTCATTATACCGTTTGCGTCCCGCTCTGGCAATAGGGAACAGGAACCCGTTGCAATGCTTTAAAGAGCACGACGGTATTTGTTGTAGGGAAGCATACAACAAACAGACGCCTATTTTTAACATAGAGGCTTTCGGAAAATCCCATTGCAAATGGAAAAATCCGGCGGCGTATCTATTATTACGAAGACAGAAAAATCCGGCGGCGCTCTATTATTATGAAAACAGAAAAATGTAGCGGCGATTTATTATTACGAAAACGGAAAAATGCAGTGGCAATCTATTATTACGAAGACAGAAAAATCTGGCGGCGATCTATTATTACGAAGACAGAAAAATCTGGCGGCGATCTATTATTACGAAGACAGAAAAATCTGGCGGCGATTTATTATTACGAAAACGGAAAAATCCGGCGGCAATCTATTATTGTAAAAACAGACGAAAACAGTTATAATGAACACACAGGAGGACGGTAAATGGGAGAAGAAAACCTGCAGGGGAGCATGGAACTGCTCCACTCATTCCAGA
>CANQCD010000019.1 GCA_947589455.1 uncultured Lachnospiraceae bacterium
ATTCGTGCTTGTCGCGAATGCTTCTTTGTTTTCATTCAAGATTGCGAACGAGCTGAGCGAGTTTCGCAATTACCTATCTAATACCAATGTCGGAAGCACTCTCTCATTCCGGTAGGAAACAATAATATTTTCCGCGGACATCCTGGAATAGATCCCCGCCATTGTCCCATTATAACAGAACAGCCCTGTCATATTAATATATGGAGCCGGCTCGCCGTCCCCTCTTACAAAATCGACATTATCTGTGCGAAACTGCGGACAATATTTCTGGAAAAGATAGTCCTTGTCCATATATTCGGACAGATGCTTTTCCCATGTGGCCGCATCGCATTCGACCCCGGCGTAAACTCCCCTCGCCGCATACAGATCGAGCGGCTTGATAATGTAATCATCCTTATTTTCTATCAGCTCATTTTTGTCACAGCCCGCGCTCAGCAACCCGGTAAAAGGGATGTGGCGTTCAATAAAATCAATCTCTTCCTCGTTTAGAAACTGTCTGCTCCTCTCATGGTGAAGCACATAAAACAGCCACTTATTATGGATAACCTGCGTGCAGAATGCGCCCGCCAGAAAGACATTCTGATCGCGCACAGCCTGCAAAAACGCCCCTACCTCGTCATAATGCCGCATGATATCAGAAGTTACCGCCCTCCGGTAAATGGCGTCTACCGGCATATCATCCGGCGTGTACAGTTTTCCATCCCGGTACGACAAAGAGCGGATATCACAGACCTCGCAGAGCATCCCCCTGTTCTGGAAGCGCCTGGCAAATTCCTCAAACTCATGGATCGTGCCGACGTCCATAAAATCAACAATCGCAATGCGCGGCAACGCTTTCTGCTCCGCCTTCTCATATGTCCGGTACATTTCCAAAAACGCTTCCACCCAGCTGTCAAACAGTTCAAACGAGTGCAGCGAATAACGCTGCAGCATCTTTCTATGCGCCGGGTTGGCAATCAGCGCCTCATTCATGATCCTGTCCTCATTCATCGCGCTGGCGCCGTCCGTATTAATCTCACAAAAATAAAAATCTCCCGTATCTTCATGGTAAAAAATATCAAACCGCGCCATCGGGAGCAGGCTGTCATAGCCGCGCGGCAGCAAGATCAGTTCCTCTAACTCTTTTGAAAAAGGAAACAACGCACGGTAATCTTCGCATTTTAAATATTCTGAGATCACCTTGCACGAAATCCGGTACATCATCTCTGTGATCTGTTCAAACTTTTTCTTCTGATCCTCTGTAAATACCTTCGGGATATGTAACATATAATATCTGCTGTCGTTGTGCCTGCGGTAATACAGGGCTGAGTTTTCCAGATATTCCTGCATCTGCTCCGCGCCGTTCCGATTTTTCTCTTGATCCGCTTTGATCAGCCTGATATATTCCTGATTTAATTCTATACTGTTTATCATCTCTCATTACCCTTTCTGACGATATGATAACATTATAGTCAAAAGAGACAAAGAAAACAACTGCCATTTTCGTGCCGTTTTCCCTTGACACCCGCACATCCGCATGTTATAATCTAGTTTAATCACTGGTAACAACCTGGGGTTGTACTGGTTTCGACGGGTTCATTGAAGATGGAGAAGCTGTCCGTGGTCGGACACCACGTTAAAAGTTCGGATTCAAAATTAAACGCTGAAGATAATTTAGCTTTAGCTGCCTAGTTGCAGCTTGTCGGCCCTGATGTCCCGCCATTGGGATCGCCGGCATCGACCTGCGGGAAACTCTGTTGCCTAAGCTTTGCAGCTGCAGAAAAACGATGAAGCTACCTCTTGTTTCAGCCTGTCAGCGGGCGGTTGCAGGAGGGAATAAAAAATCACTGACTATGACAGTAGAAGGACATTGGATTTGAGTTCGGACAGGGGTTCGATTCCCCTCAGCTCCACTCATCACGATAAATGCCTGGCTGATAATCTCAGCCAGGCATTTATTATTATTCCTGCTATTTTTCCCCATCCTATCACGGCTTCCGTTAGCCTCTTCCTATGGATCCCAGCTTACTTGCACAGTCTGCCGCCGATCCATCCTATCACGGCTGCCGCCGGCTTTTTCCTACGAATCCCAGTTCACTTGCACAGTCTGCCGCCGACCCATCCTATCGCGGCTGCCGCCGGCTTTTTCCTACGAATCCCAGTTCACTTGCATAGTCTGCCGCTGACCCATCCTATCACAGCTGCCGCCAGCCTTTTAATACCCTACTTTTTTGCCGCTCTTTGTCATATAGCCGCTGATCCTCTTTGCCTTATAATCCAGCTTCTTACGGGAATCCGGAACTTCCGGGTCTGTCGGGTCGTAGTTTACGCCGGAAATCTTTATTGTCGGGGCTTTGCCAAGCGGCCCCGGCTTTGCGCTGCTTCCACTGACGATTTTTATCTTTGTCCCTGTCGCCGCATAATCGTAAAGCCATTTTGCATCGGCCACCGTCATGCGCACGCAACCTGCAGACGCCGGAGAGCCCAGCCGGTTATAGGAATACGAACTCAGTGCGTAATGCGACTGGGAACCCACTGCAACCGCATGGAAATAAACGTTTCCCACAATATGGGAACACCATCTTGCATAGACAACGCTTCCGTCCGGCTCGTGCATCGGTTTTAACGGATAGCGCACTGCCTGGCCGTTAGAACAGATGGAAAAGCTGCCAAGCGGCGTAAATGAAGAGTGTATATTCAGCGATCCCGCCCCTGCATTCGTATAGACATCTCTTCCGACGGATACGGTAAACGTTTTTACCGGCGTATCATATTTTCCTGTCTCCTCATTATACAGATAGACGTTGACAACACACGCCGCACGGTTGATCTCGATCAGGAACCTGCTGCCAGAACCGCCTTTCTTGATATTCAGGATATCCGTCAGGTCTGTCTGCTTTACGTTATTGATATAATAAAAACGGTATTTTTGTCCTGCATAATTCTCATATACCCAGCCGTTCTTTCCCATATCTTTTTTCTTCATCGTATAGGTTTTCTGGCCGAGCAGGATCTTTTTGCCCCATTTACTGTAACCATATACAGAGACTTCATAAGCGCCTGTCCCGCTGTGCTCAAACCGTGCGGAATAGGAACGCTTCGTCCCTTTCTCCTCATAGGAAGAGAGCTTTTTCCCATCCTGCTTCAGGACAAAGGCAACCTTTTTGATATTCCCCGGAAGGTATGCTCCTGTTATTTTGACCTTTGCCGTTGCGTCCTGTTTTTTTGTCACAGTCCATTTCCCGGCGTCCGCTGACTGATCTACGGTGCAGGAGACGTCCAGCGCTTTCTCAACGCCCTTAGAATCTGTCAAAAACGCCTTTACTGTATAGCTGCCCAGTTTATAATCCAACGCTTTCATGCGGACAACCGCCTCATAAGCGCTCTCGCTTTTTTTCGACGCCTTGATCCGGTATACCTCCCTGCCCTTGCTGTTTGACACCTGGAATGCCACTTTCTTTACCGTATATGGATTTTTTAAGCCCTTTAACTGAACTGCAAACGCCGCCTTTTTCTCCAAATCTTTTGTCTTTTTGCCAGAGATTGTTTTAACGGAAGGCTCCACCTCAAAAGTAGTCTGCGCCAAAGAAATCTTCTCTTTGAATGCGTCGTTAGAAAGCACCAGCTTCCCATTCCATTTCCCATATCCGCTGATCGTCTTTCCGAGGTTGACCTTAAAGCTCATCTCTTTTCCGTCTGCCGCCAGGGATTTTGTGCCGGCTTTCTTTGCCGCCGACTCTTTGCTCCCCTTCTTCCACAGCAAAAGGCTTACCTGATTGCCTTTGCCAGGCGCCAGAACGTCTCCGTCCTCAACGGAAGGACGAAACATAAACGTCCTCGAAGCCTTTTCGCTGCCGCTGTCCGCAGACAGCTTTGCCTTCTCTTTATGTACTGAAAAATCACAGGCGGCCGTGCCGATCGTGACGCCGGCTATTGACGCCTTCACCTGGTACTCTGTATATTGATAAGATGACAGCTCTTCCAGCGTAAAGCTTCCAGTATAGCTCCCCGCCGCTGCCTCCGCCTCTGTCAGGATAATCGTCTTTTCCAACACCGCCTCGTCAGTATCCGGCAGCGCAACCGTAAGGACAACCTCCCTGGCAGACGCGGCAAATCCGCTGATCGTATAGAGCGCGCTCCCCTCGCCGCGGTCTGCAACAACAGTGACCCCTGCCTGCGCCTTTGCCACGCCTGGCAAAAAGCCCGCCGCCAATAACACAAACACCGCTGTCAAAATTAACTGTTTCACCCAATGTAATCTGCTTTTCATAACTTCCTCATCTCTCTGTTTTATTTAAAAACTGCCTCGTCTGTAACTGGCAGAATTTTCTGCCAATCTAATTACTAACACGTTTTTCTCCATCTGTCAAGTGGACGGACGCCGCCTATCTTGCAAATAGCTTATTCATATTCTTTACTTCCTTTTTGGCGTTTTTATTCTCATACGTACTATAGGAAAAGATAAAAAATCCCGTTACTTCCCCTGATTTTCTCCCATACTGTACCTGGCGCTTTAATATCGTATTGCTCTTAGCCCAGCCGGTATCGCTTAGCGCCTTCGCCTCCCGCAGGGAAATCCCCGCGCGGTATCCGGCAAGGCCGATATACAGGTTCACGTTTTTATTTCTTGGAAGAGACGCCCATTCATCCAATAATTTCTTATACGGCGCCACATGCTGGGTAAACGACCAGTATAGCTGCGGGCATATGTAGTCGATATATCCTGGATTTTTCATCCACTTCTTTACGTCGCTGTAATAGGACGTCCTGGAATATAGATTGTCAATATTCCCCGCCGGGCTGATGCCAAAAAGACAATTTTTGTCAACTGCCTTCACTGCGGCGTACACCTTCCTCACCATGCTGTCAACATTGCTCCTGCGCCATCCGACCAGGGACTTCACAGAGTTTCCCGCCTTTCTCTGCCTTGCCGCATAAGATATATATTCTCTGTAATCAAACTTTTTGTTATTTGCAGTTCCCAGGCTCGGATAAAAATAATCGTCCAGATGGATCCCGTCCACATCGTATTTTTTGACGATCTCTTTGACTCCTTTTGCCACAAGCTCCTGCACCGCGTTCCTGGCCGGATTAAAATACAGAGCGCCATTTACAGAAAGCACATTCCGTTTCTTTCCCTTTGACGACGCCCACCGCCTGGCAACAGAGCCCTTCGGAAGAGACGATAGCTTTGTCGTGCTCATCGTGACCCGGTACGGATTGACCCATGCCTGGATAGACAGCCCCTGTTCATGCGCCGCCTCCACCGCATAGGCGAGCGGATCAAATCCCGGATTTTTCCCCGCTTTTCCCGCGGCATAGAACGACCACGGGAAATAGTCCGACGGATACATGGCGTCTGCACAGGGACGAACCTGTAAGATCACAGTATTGATATAATTTCTCTTACACGTTGCATAAGTCGTATCGATAAATTTTTTCCATTTTGCCAGAGACTCCGCCTGATTCTGCATCTCGCTGAAATATATCCACACAGCCCTCATTTCCATCTTCACAGAGACTGTTGTGATCTTGGCGTTCCCCTTAGAGTCAAGGACTAATATAGAATACGTTCCCTTTTTGCTGACAAAAAAGCGCCCGTCTTTTCCCACCTTCTCCGCCTGATTCCATGCCGCGTCTTTTACCGAAGTCACTTTTCCGGGCACATACAGCATCGTATCCGTCTTATACTTTCCCTCCACAGACACTCTGACAGCCGCCCGATCCGCCATCAGGGAGTAACATGCAGTAACTTTTAAAACATTAGACGGCACATTGCTCCCGGATGATTTTACCTGCTTTGCTATCTCACTGTCCGCCGCCGCTAAGACATCCATCAGGATAATCCTTCCGGCCAGCAGCAAGATCAACGTCATTAAAATCCCTATTCCTATCTTCATTCTCTTTACATACATTGAACATCCTCCCTGTCAATACAGATTTTTCACTTTAAACTGTTTTTCCGCCTCTCGTCTCTGATCCTTCTTGGCAATATCCTGCCGTTTGTCATACAGCTTCTTTCCCTTGGCAAGGCCAATTTCCATCTTGACAAGGCTGCCCTTAAAATACACGTTTAACGGTACGATCGTGTACCCCTTCTGCGCGATCTGCCCGGAAAGCTTTCGGATCTCCTGTCGGTGCAGGAGCAGCTTTCTTGGCCGGAGCGGGTCTTTGTTAAAAATATTTCCTTTCTCATAGGGACTGATGTGCATGTGATAGATAAATACCTCGCCCCGCTCAATGCGGATAAACGCTTCCTTGATACTGCACTTTCCCATGCGAAGCGACTTTACCTCTGTTCCCGCCAGAGAAATGCCGGCCTCATACCTGTCCTCAATAAAATAATCATAAAGTGTCTTTTTATTGTTCGCGATCATTCGCTTGTTATTTTCCTTTGCCATACCCGCCTCATTTCTGTTTCAATCTAATCGTCATTTTTTCTTCGCTTTCCCGCCGGAACGCCTCCTTTTTGCAGACTCTTTTGCAGCAGCCGCCCTTTTGATCTTCGCAAAGGCTCTCTCAATCTCCTTTTTCTTTGCAAGCCTCTCCTGCCTCTTTTTAAGCGCCGCCCTCTTTTCTGCAAGCCTCTTTTCATCCAGCCGTCTTTTCTTCTTCTTTCCCTTCTTTGCCTGTCTTTTCGCCGCTTCTCTTGCCTGAACCTTTGGCGCCTTATGACCCGGCTGTTGTCTCTCTGTTTTTTCTCTGTCCTGCCGTTCTGGCTGCTCTTTCCTTTCCTGCTCTGGCTTCTTTTTCGCCGCCTCTCTTGCCTGAACCTTTGGCTCTTTATGATCCGGCTGTTGTCTCTCTGTTTCTTCTCTGTCCTGCCGTCCCGGCTGCTCGTTCCTTTCCTGCTCTGGCTTCTTTTTTGCCGCCTCTCTTGCCTTTTCTTTCCTGCGCCTCTTTTCTTTCTTTGAAAACGGCTCGCCCGTGCTGGTAAGTTTGACTTTCTTTTTACGCGCTTTCTCCTTTGGCGCTTTTTGGGCGGCTCTGTCCGTCTGGTCTGTTCCCGCCGCTGGCCGCGCGTCTTTTTCCACTGTATTTTCCATCTCTTCTTCCACCAGACGGAAATCAATTGTCCGGAGCATTTTGTCTACCTGGTCTGCGACCACTTTCACCTGCTGCCCCAGCTCGTAGGTCTTGTGCGTGCGCTCCCCTGTCATCCGGTAATTTTCTTCTTCAAAATAATAATAATCCCCCGGAATATCCGACACGCGGACCATCCCCTCGATCGTGTTCGGCAGTTCTACATATATGCCCCATGTTGTCACGCCGGAGATCACCCCGTCAAAAGTTTCCCCGATAAACTGTTCCATATACTCTGCCTTTTTCATTTTTTCCACTTCGCGCTCCGCCTCGTCTGCGCGCCGTTCTAACCGACTGGCCTGCGCTGCGACTTCTGGCAGGATCTTCTGATAATGCCCCTGCCGCTTCTCCGTCAGCCGGCCATGCAGATTTTCCTTGATAATACGGTGGATCTGCAGATCGGGATAACGTCGGATCGGCGAAGTAAAATGACAGTAATATTTCATCGCAAGCCCAAAATGCCCCTCGCACGAATCTGTATATTTCGCCTGTTTCATCGAGCGGAGCGCCAGACGGCTGACTACAGCCTCTTCCGGCTTTCCCTCCACGGCGCGGATCAGCTTTTGGATTTCCTTTGGATGAATCTCATCGTCGCTCCCGATCTTTATACTATATCCAAAATGCGTCACAAATTCGCTAAGCTTTTGGATTTTTTCCTCATCCGGCGATTCATGGGTGCGGTATACAAAAGGCTGTTCCTGCCAGAAATATTCCTCAGCCACAGTCTGATTGGCAATCAGCATAAACTCTTCTATGATCCGGTGCGCATTATTTCTCTCATAGATCGCAACGTCGAGCGGTTTGCCCTTCTCGTCCAATGTGATCTTGCTTTCCGGAAAATCAAAATCAACCGAGCCCTTCTTAAAACGCCTCTCCCTCAAAATCCCCGCCAGCTCGTACATACGCTCAAACATCGGGATCAGCTCTTCATATTCTTTTCTCTCCGCCTCATCCCTCTCATCTATTATCTTATGCACACTGGTATAAGACATTCGTTTGTCCACCCGGATTAACGTCTCTTCGATTTTGTGCTTCACGACCTCGCCCTTGCTGTTAATGTCCATGATACAGGACAGGGCAAGCCGGTCTTCCCCCTGGTTCAGCGAACAGATCCCATTTGACAGCTTATGCGGCAGCATAGGGATCACGCGGTCTACCAGATAGACGCTGGTGCCTCGTTTTAATGCCTCCTTGTCTAATGGCGAATGCTCCGTCACATATTGGCTGACGTCCGCGATATGGACGCCCAGGCGATAGATGCCGCTTTCCTTTTCCAGAGTGACCGCATCGTCTAAATCTTTTGCGTCCTCGCCGTCTATCGTCACAGTCTGCAGGTTGCGGTAATCGGTCCTGCCTCTTTTGTCCTCCTCCGGCACCTCATCTGCGATTTTCTCCGCCTGTGCCATCACTTCATCCGGAAATTCCTCCGGCAGCCCATATGCTTTGATCACTGACAAAATATCAATCCCTGGATCGTTGATATGTCCCAAAATCTCCAGGACTCTCCCCTCTGGATTTCTCTGTTCACTTCCAAAATCCGTAATCTCCACAACTACTTTATGCCCGGTGATCGCTCCCTTGGTATCTGCTTTGGCAATATAGATATCTCCCGGAAATTTATAATTGTCCGGCACAACCGTCCCATAGCTTTTGCCGATAGAATATGTGCCTACCACGATACGCATCCCGCGCTCTAAGATACTGACAACTTCCGCTTCCTGCTTCCTGCCGTTTCTATGCATATTCAGGGCGATGCGAACCCGATCGCCTTCCATTGCGCCTTTTGTCGCCTCCGCCGGTATATAGATATCCTCCTTCTCTCCCTCGACACGCACAAATCCAAACCCCTTCTGCGTCGCCATAAAAATCCCCTCTAAAAGGTCGTCGGACATCTGCCTGATCTTTCCTTTCGGATCCAGATGGAGTTTTCCCTCAGAACGCAGTTCATCAATCACATTGTGAAATAGTTTTTTCTCTTTTGCCGGTACCTGGAGTATCGCACCCATCTCTTTGGCAGAAACCGGGCGGTACTCCTTTGAGCTAATAAACTCAAGTATCATCTCTTTCTTTTTTTCTAATTCTTCTCTCGTCATTGTAATCCCTCATTTCTGAGCGAAGCCTGTTCGCTCCTGCGTCTTGTCGCAAAGATGGCGATACATCATGACAGGAGCAATGTCTTGTCACAAAAGCAAAGCATAAGCTTCGCTTAGCTATTTGTTTTCGCTCAGAAACAAATAGCCGTCCATACCCATCCGGTTTCCATAAACGGATATCTGGCATAAGCTGTACGAACGGAAAAGGGCACCGCATAAATACCGGTGCCCTGGCCAGACGTCCTCTACACAACATCTATTTTATGTTTGCCTAAAAAATACTCATATTTAATATCACAGACAAAACAACAAATAACACGCCTAAAATCTTCGTAGCAAGGGTAAGGCCGCCTTCCATTGAACGTCCCTTATTCTTGCCCCAGTAAGACTCTGCAGCACCGCTGATGGCACCCGTCAGACCGGCCTGTTTTCCTTCCTGCATCAAGACAATGACCGTCAGCACGACACAAACGATGATATATGCTATCAACAAAATACCATGAATAACCTTTAACATGAAAATTTCCTCCATTCCTGTCCACGATCCGCGCTGCGTCCAGGCAAAATGCCGGCGACGGAAACCGTGGTCTTCTGCTTAAAATATGTCTCTGGCCGCCATGCGCTCCAGAATCTGTCCCGAACCCTTTCCGCACAGTATGCCAAAGAAACACAAAAAACATTCTATCACAGCAATATAATAATTTCAAGTTTTAATCGCATAAACTTTGGATAAACGATTATTTTTTTAGGCATTTGCGTGAACCGTTTTGCAATGACCTGTATTATTTTTTGATAAGGAGGGATTTTCCTGTCATCTCCGCCGGCTGCTCTAACCCCATAATCTCAATCAACGTCGGCGCGATATCGGCAAGGCAGCCTCCCTCGCGCAGCGTAACGCCCTCGTCATAGTTTACAAGGATAAACGGAACCGGATTTGTCGTATGTGCCGTAAACGGCGCGCCCGTCTCATAATCAATCATCTGCTCTGCATTTCCATGGTCTGCGCAGATAAAGAGCACGCCTCCCGTCTCTTTGACTGCCTCTGCCGCGGCGCCCACGCACTGATCGATCCGCTCCACTGCGGCGATCGCAGCTGGAATGACGCCGGTGTGCCCAACCATATCAGGATTCGCAAAGTTGATCACGATCACATCATATTTGCCCGAAGTGATCGCTGCGTTTAAGCGCTCCCCTACCTCCGGCGCACTCATCTCCGGCTGCAGGTCATACGTCGCAACAGAAGGCGACTTCACCAGAGAACGATCCTCGTTCTGGTTCGGCTCTTCAACGCCGCCGTTAAAGAAAAAGGTAACATGCGCATATTTTTCCGTCTCGGCAAGCCGTAACTGGGTCTTTCCGTTTGCCGCAAGGAACTCTCCGAATGTGTTTTCAATCGTCTCCTTGGCAAAGGCGACCTGCTTATTTCCAATCGTCTCATCATAATCGGTAAAGCAGACATAAGTAAGCGGCATAAAGCCGTTTGCGCGGTTAAACTGATCAAAATCCTCGTCACAGAATGCCCTTGTGATCTGGCGCGCCCTGTCCGGGCGGAAATTAAAGAAAATAACGGAATCCTTTGCCTTGATCACAGCCACCGGACTGCCGTCCTTCTCGATCACAGTCGGCACGACAAACTCGTCGTTGACCCCTTCTGCGTAGGAGTCTGCAACTGCCTGTACCGCATCCGAAGCCTTTTTGCCCTTTCCCTCGACCAATGCCTGATATGCTTTTTCCGTGCGGTCCCAGTTATTATCTCTGTCCATCGCATAATAACGCCCATGGACACTTGCGATCTGCCCTACGCCAATCTCTTCTGTCTTTTTCTGGAGTTCCTCCATAAATCCCTTGCCAGAAGTCGGCGCCGTATCACGTCCATCCAGAAACGTATGGATGTACACTCTCTCAACGCCGTTTCTCTTCGCCAGCTCAAGCAGCCCGTACAGATGCGTATTATGGCTGTGCACACCGCCGTCAGAAAGCAGGCCGAACAAATGCAGATCAGAATGATTTTTCTTTACGTTTTCCACCGCAGATAACAGCGCCGGATTTTTAAAGAAATCCCCCTCTTCAATCGACTTTGTGATACGTGTCAGCTCCTGGTAAATAATGCGCCCCGCGCCAATATTCATATGGCCGACCTCGGAATTGCCCATCTGTCCGTCCGGGAGCCCCACGCTCAACCCGCTGGCATTTCCCTTCACAAAAGGATATTCCTTCATCAGAGAATCCATCACCGGAGTCTTTGCCTGTGCAATCGCATTTCCCTCCGTCTTTTCATTTAATCCATAACCGTCTAACACCATCAGCACAACTGGTTTCCTGCTCATCTCTTTTCCTCCATCTCCATACAATGATATATGGACGGCAAACCTGCCGTATGCCGTCCATCCTAGTCGCCGCAATAGCAAAGCGCCAGCAAGCTATCCGGCCAAAATATCTGTTATGCGTTCACAATCTTGCCAAAATCCGGCTTTAAGGAAGCGCCGCCGATCAGTCCTCCGTCAATATCCGGCTTTGCAAGCAGTTCCGCTGCATTGCCGGCATTCATAGAACCGCCATACTGGATGCGGACAGCCTCTGCAGCGTCCCCACCGTACATCTCAGCAATACAGTCGCGGATTCCCTTGCAAACTTCCTGCGCCTGGTCTGCCGTCGCCGTTTTTCCTGTCCCAATCGCCCAGATTGGCTCATAGGCAATGACAAGCTTCTTGACCTGATCTGCTGTAATGCCGTTTAGATCTGATTTGATCTGGAACCGGATCCAATCCATTGTCACTCCCATCTCCCGCTGCTCGAGGGATTCTCCGCAGCAAAGGATCGGGGTAAGTCCTGCCTCAAACGCTTTCTTTACTTTTTTGTTTAACAGCACATCGTCTTCCTTAAAGTAATCACGGCGCTCTGAGTGGCCTAAAATAACATATTTTACGCCTGCGTTTACCAGCATTGCCGCAGAAATCTCGCCGGTATAGGCTCCGCTTTCCTCAAAATACATATTCTCTGCGCCGACTGCCACGTTGCTTCCCTTCACTGCCTCTGCAACAGGGACAATGTCGATGGCCGGCACGCAGTAAACAACGTCTACGTTATCGTTCTTTACTAAATCCTTTAACTCATTTACCAGAGCGACTGCCTCGTCTGGAGTCTTATTCATTTTCCAGTTTCCTGCAATAATCCTTCTTCTTGCCATAATAATCTCCAATCCATATTTTTATTTGTCATCTGCCGCAACAACGCCCGGAAGGTCTTTTCCCTCCAAAAACTCAAGCGATGCGCCGCCGCCGGTAGAAATATGCGTCATCTTATCGCCAAAGCCGAGCTGATTTACTGCAGCCGCGCTGTCGCCGCCGCCAATGATCGTCGTAGCGTCTTTCAGCTCTGCCATTGCCTTTGCCACTTCAATTGTGCCCT
This sequence comes from uncultured Lachnospiraceae bacterium, assembly GCA_947589455.1. Lineage (GTDB taxonomy): Bacteria > Bacillota > Clostridia > Lachnospirales > Lachnospiraceae > Butyribacter. The sequence continues at coordinate 12,564 of CANQCD010000019.1, forward strand.
TCGCAAAATTCGGCATCTCAAAGCAGCCCATCGGCCCGTTCCAGACAACAGTCTTCGCACCCTTGACCGCATCCGCAAAAAGCTTGGATGACTCTGGTCCGATGTCGAGCCCCTCCATGTCAGCCGGAATCTCGCCGCGCCCAACTGTCTTGAAATTCGCATCGTTTGAAAAGCTGTCCGCCACAACGGTGTCAATCGGAATCAGGAGCTTAACGCCTTTTTCTTTCGCTTTCTGTTCCATCTCTAACGCATAGTCTTTATAATCCTCTTCCAGAAGGGAATTTCCGACCTCTTCTCCGTGGGCAGCCATAAAAGTATACGCCATGCCGCCGCCGATGATCAGGGTATCTACCTTTTCTAACAGGTTGTTGATAACGGAAATCTTAGAAGAAACCTTTGCGCCGCCAAGGATCGCCACAAACGGCCTCTCCGGATTATTGACTGCATTTCCAAGGAAATCAATCTCTTTCTGCATCAGATAGCCGACAACACAGTCGCCGTCTACAAACTCTGTCACGCCGACATTAGAGCAGTGCGCCCTGTGGGCAGTGCCGAAAGCGTCGTTGACAAAGACGTCCGCCAGGGAAGCAAGCTCTTTTGAAAATGCCTCTCCGTTCTTTGTCTCCTCCGCCCTGTAACGGGTATTTTCCAGCAGGATCACATCGCCGTCATTCATCGCTGCAACCGCCGCCTTCGCATTGTCTCCTACTACGTTATCGTCCGCTGCAAATTTCACTTCTTTGCCGAGGAGTTCAGATAATCTCTTCGCAACCGGCGCCAGAGAAAGCTCCGGCTTTGGCTCCCCTTTTGGCTTGCCAAGATGAGAGCAGAGGATCACTTTGCCGCCGTCGGCGATCAGCTTCTTGATCGTAGGAAGCGCAGCCACAAGACGGTTTTCATCTGTGATATTTAACGCTGCATCTAACGGAACGTTGAAATCACATCTTACTAATACTTTTTTTCCTTTTACATTGATATCATCAACTGTTTTTTTATTTAACATATTCGTCCTCCAAATAAATTTTTATTAACCAACAAACGGGCCCGGTCCAACAAAAGACCGGACCCGAAGATGGATCATATCCAAAGTTATGTCTGATTTGTCTGATTATGCTAACTCTGAAAAATACTTGATCGTCCTTACCATCTGTGATGTATAAGAATTTTCATTGTCATACCATGATACAACCTGTACTTCATATAAATCGTCAGAAACCTTGCTGACCATTGTCTGTGTTGCATCAAACAGAGAACCATATCTCATGCCGACAATGTCAGATGAAACAATCTCATCCTCGTTGTAGCCAAAAGACTCTGTCGCCGCTTTTTTCATCGCTGCATTGATGCCCTCTACCGTGATATCGCTTCCCTTGACAACTGCTGTCAGGATGGTCGTAGAACCTGTCGGGGTAGGAACACGCTGTGCAGAGCCGATCAGCTTGCCGTTTAACTCAGGGATTACAAGACCGATTGCCTTTGCTGCACCTGTGCTGTTCGGAACGATGTTTACTGCAGCTGCGCGGGAACGTCTCAGATCGCCTTTTCTCTGAGGTCCGTCAAGCGTCATCTGGTCGCCTGTATATGCATGGATCGTTACCATGATACCAGACTGGATCGGTGCGTATTTGTTCAGCGCATCCGCCATCGGCGCCAGACAGTTTGTCGTGCAGGAAGCTGCGGAGATAATCGTATCCGTCGGCTTCAGTGTCGTATGGTTTGTGTTGTATACAATAGTAGGCAGGTCGTTTCCAGCCGGAGCAGAGATAACAACCTTGCGGGCCCCTGCATTGATATGAGCCTGCGCCTTATCTTTTGATGTATAGAATCCAGAGCACTCTAAAACAACGTCAACGCCGAGCTGTTTCCATGGACAGTTATTTGCATCCGGAAATGCATAAATCTTGATCTCCTTGCCGTCAACTGTGATAGAATCGTCACCAGCGGAAACGGTGTCAGCTTTCTCATATTTACCCTGTGAAGAATCATACTTCAAAAGATGTGCAAGCATCTTCGGGCTTGTCAAATCGTTAATTGCTACTACTTCATAACCTTCTGCACCAAACATCTGTCTGAAAGCCAGACGTCCGATACGTCCAAAACCATTGATTGCAACTTTAACTGCCATGTTAAAATCCTCCTAATTATAAATTTTATGATGAGCCATACGGAACATGTCCCTATGGCAACTATCCATAAGCTCCATCGGACGTGCATCAGCACATCCAAATGTTATTGTACCTAATTCAGGTAAAAATTTCAAGTTTATTTTTGCCTGAATTGCCCATTTTATGTAATTCTAACCAAAAAACAGCAGTAGGATACAGGATTTCTTTTGTTTTTGCCGCCCCGGCTCTTCCCTGACAAATCTCACACCCTGCACAAAGATATACAGGATTTCTTTTGTTTTTGCCGCTTCGGCTCTTCCCTGGCAAATCTCACGCCCCGCACAAAGGCATACGGGATTTCTTTTCTTTTTACCGGTTCGGCTCCCACAAGACCACAGTCTTTTTCCTGAGAGATTCCTGCACCAGGATCGTCCTCTGGTTTGACGACCCCTTAAAGATCAGGTTCAGATCTTTTTTGTCGATCATAAACTCCCCGTCTACCAAAACATCCAGATAAGACAGAAGCTCCTCCGTCTCCTCCCACTCCAAAGCCATCTTTCCCAGGATATCCTTTTCAAAATCATATCCGGTAAAACACCAGATATCTTTTTCCGGATAGTTCTTTCGGATCGCCCGCAAAAGAGGCAGAACTCCCTTTTGGTTCTCCCTCTCTAACGGCTCCCCGCCAAGCAGGGTAAACCCTTTTATATAATCTGGCGCCATGCAGCCTAGGATTGTCTCAACCGTCTCATCGGTAAACGGCTTCCCATACTGGAAATCCCATGTCTCTGGGTTAAAACACTCCCTGCAGTGGTGCGTGCAGCCGCTGACAAAAAGCGACACCCGGACGCCCGGGCCATTCGCCACATCATATTTTTTAATCTCTGCGTAATTCATACTAATCCCCATTCCAGGCAAACTGATCCGCTCTGCGCTTTTTCAGCCAAATCCCCATTCCAGATAAATCAATCCGCTCTGCATTTTATGCAGCGGGCGCATAAAACGCCGTTTTTTCAGCCGAATCCCCATTCCAGAAATCACAGGTGCAGTACGCGGGCATTGATCTCTTTTGTCTTGCCGACATTCCAGAAATTTTCTCCCAGATAACCGCAGGTCCTTCTGGTGACATTCATCTTGCTCTTATCGGTATTATGGCATTGCGGGCATTCCCACTCTAATTTGTCATTTACAATGATCTCGCCGTCATAGCCGCACTTATGGCAGTAGTCTGACTTTGTGTTAAACTCTGCATATTGGATATTTTCATAGATAAAGCGCACCACATCTTCCAACGCCTCCAGGTTATGGCGCATATTTGGTATCTCTACATAAGAGATCGCGCCGCCCGAAGAAATCTTCTGGAACTGGCTCTCAAACTTAAATTTAGCAAATGCATCAATCTCCTCGCGGACGTCAACATGATAAGAATTTGTATAATATCCCTTATCCGTAACATCCTTTACATCGCCAAACTTTTTCCTGTCAATCTCTGCGAACCGGTAACACAGGCTTTCCGCCGGCGTCCCATACAGGCCGAAAGCGATCCCGGTCTCCAGCTTCCAGGTATCGCACGCGAGGCGGAGCCGCTTCATCAGGCGCATTGCAAAGTTTGTCCCCTCAGGCTGCGTATGGCTGACTCCGGTCATCACCTTCGTCGCCTCATAAAGCCCGATATATCCGAGCGAGATCGTTGAATAGCCGTCGTGCAGGAGCTTGTCAATCTTTTCCCCCTTTTTCAGCCTGGCAATCGCGCCGTACTGCCAGTGGATCGGACTGACATTAGAAAGCGTCCCCTCTAATGCGTGATGCCTGCACATCAGCGCCTCAAAGCACAGGGACAGCCGTTCCTCTAATAACGTCCAGAATTTCTCCTCGTCTCCGTCCGCCAAAAGAGCGATCTGCGGAAGGTTAATGCTTACTACGCCCTGATTAAACCTTCCCTCAAACTGATAATTCCCATCCTCATCCTTCCACGGCGTCAAAAAGCTCCGGCAGCCCATGCAGGAAAATACATTCCCCTCATAATTTTCACGCATTTTCTTTGCCGAGATATAATCCGGATACATCCTCTTAGCCGAGCATTTGACTGCAAGCCTGGTCAGATAATCGTATTTCCCGCCTTTCAGGCAGTTGTGCTCGTCCAACACATAGATCAGCTTCGGGAATGCCGGCGTCACATAGACTCCCTTTTCATTTTTGATCCCCTCGATGCGCTGGTTTAAGATTTCCTCAATGATCATCGCATTTTCTTCTATATAGGGATCGTCCTTGTCCAGATTTAAAAACAGCGTGACAAAAGGCGACTGTCCGTTTGTCGTCATCAGCGTATTGATCTGGTACTGGATTGTCTGCACCCCTGATTTCAGCTCGTCATACAGACGATCCTTAATAAATTCCTCGCGGACTTCCCTGCTGAATTTATCGCCGTATTTTTTCTGGTAATGTTTTTCGTATTTTTTGCGGCTTTTTCTCAGGTATTTCCCAAGATGTCTGATATCAACCGACTGCCCGCCGTACTGGCTGCTGGCGACGGCAGAGATGATCTGTGTCATGACAGTGCAGGCGACCTGGAAGCTCTTCGGGCTCTCGATCAGCTTCCCGTTCATCACCGTGCCGTTTTCTAACATATCCCCGATGTTGATCAGACAGCAGTTAAAAATGCTCTGCAGGAAATAGTCCATATCGTGGAAATGAAGCACCCCTTCTTCGTGCGCCTTCACGATCTTTTCCGGCAGAAGAACCCTCTTTGTCAGATCCTTCGACACCTCGCCCGCGATCAGGTCGCGCTGCGTAGACGCAATATAGGCGTTTTTGTTCGAATTTTCCTCCATAACGTCTTTATTGCTGTTCTTGATCAGGCTCATGATCGAATCGTCTGTCGTATTTGCCTGACGAACCATCTGACGGGTATAACGGTAGATAATATATTTCTTTGCAAGCTCAAATTTGCGTTCGCTCATCAGCTTCCGCTCAATCATATCCTGGATGTCTTCTACCATTAGATTGTCTGCATGGACATTTTCAATCCCCGCCACGATCGCTTCGATCTTTTCCTCTGTCACCTGGTCGTAGCGGTCTACTTCCGCATTTGCCTTCTGGATCGCAATAATGATCTTATTGCGGTCATAATCCACTACTCTGCCGTCCCGTTTTGTAACTTTCATCTTAATCTCCATTCCATAAATTGCCACTCTTCCACGCTGCTTGACACAGCTGTTTTGTTTATTGCACAAGGCTAATTATAGCATTACAAAGTTGAAATGTCCACAAGATATTGTGATTTTTGCTGATATACAGACTAAATATTGTATCCCCATCTTCTTTTTCCCTTTATTTTCCGAATACTACTCCTGTAGTTTTTCCGAAAAGATTTTTCTTATCGCATGGGTTCCTGTGGAGATTTCCCTTCTCCTTCGGCAATCTTTTTTAGAAACATAGAAAATGCGGAGGGGATACTGTATTCTGACTGGATTTCACTTACGCCCGACAACACCATCCCCTCTGTCATCCTCTCTGAGAGCTGTTTTAAATGGATCAGATATCCATACATATGCCATTCCACATGTGAAAAAATATGTTTCCCCGTCCCCAGAAGTTCCACTTCCTCACCGGCGCAGCCCCATTCCTCCAAAAATTCGTGGAGCTGCCCGCTGCTTAGCCTTCCCTCCTGGGAAGGAAATTCCCAGAGCCCTGCCAGAAGTCCTTTTTCCGGGCGCTTCTGTATCAGATACTTTCCCTGGTATTCCAGCAGAAAAACACTCCGCTCTTCTACTTTTCTCGGCTTCTTTTCCGGCTTTTTCGGAAATTTGTCATACGTCCCTTCCGCTCCCGCGATACAGAAATCTGCCGCCGGGCATTTCCCGCACAGCGGCTTGCCGTTTGGCAGGCAGATCACCGCCCCCAGATCCATCAATGCCTGGTTAAAGCTTCCCGCCCTGCCCTCCGGTATCACAGAAGCGACTTCTCCCCGAATCCTTTTCTTTACCGCCGCTCGCGTAATGTCGCTCGCATCTGCATGAAGCCTTGTATAGATCCGGTATACATTGCCGTCCACCGCCGGCACATTTTGTCCAAATGCGATCGAGGCAATGGCGCCTGCCGTATATTCTCCAATCCCCGGAAGCGTGATCAAGATCTCATAATCCTCTGGAAACTTTCCCTGATATTCTTTCTCGATCACCTGCGCCGCCTTTTTTAGATTTCTCGCCCGGTTGTAATAGCCAAGCCCCTGCCACAATTTCATAAGCTCATCGTCGGGCGCCTCCGCCAGAGCCTGTACCGTGGGAAACCGTTCCAAAAAGCGGCTGTAATAGCCGCGCACCGCCTCTACCCGGGTCTGCTGCAGCATGATCTCGGAAATCCAGATATGATATGGATCCTTTTGCTCCCGCCAGGGCAATTTTCTTTTATTTTGATCGTACCACTCCAGCAATGGCGCAACGATTTTCTGCATATTGTACCTCTGTTATCTCAACTTTCCCCTGACAGTCTCATCAGGCTGTGGATCTCTTTCCGGCTCAGCTTTGTATATTCTGACAGTTCCTCGGTCGTTGGCATCCTCCCGATCTCCTCTGCCATATACTTCCTTGCCTCATGTAAAAGATTCGTCTTTGCGGCCACTGTGTGTTCCCAATCCTTTGCCGCCGTCGTCTCGTCAATATACTGCTCCATTGCGTCTTTTACCTGGGCTAAAAGCATCTCTCCCACCGCTATGGTATCAACCGTCCCATCCTGGCTGATATATTTTTCCCGCTCAGAGCTTAATATTTCCACGCCGGCTAAAAGCGCTAAATTTCCCTCTGCAATGACGTCCTCCTGCAGTACATCGTATTTTTTGTACTGTTCCGACATGGCGGCCACATCTTTTAAATAGCTCTCGACCAGTTTCTGCCTGACCTGGTCTCTTCCCAGCAGAAAATCTTTTATCAATTCTGCGTGCCGCTCTGCAGATAATGTCTCCATCGCTTCCAGTTCCCTGCGGTAGAGCTGCCTGTTGCGGACCGATTTGCTGCCCGCCAGTTTTTCCGGCGTCTTTTTTTTCGCTGCGCCGCCTGATTCCGATCTTTTTCCTGTGTTTCTTTTCTTTTTCCCCGCCGCGCCGCCGGCTGCTTTTCCCACCGGCGCTTCCGGTATATAGACGTATCCCTCTACCTGGATCTTATTTGCCCCCAGATATTGGCAGACTGCTAAGAGCTGTTCCTCTGAAAGCTCCATATCGCCCAGATACTGCCTGATCTCCTCCTGCGTAATATAGTTCTGCTGGGAGAGGGCAATCTCTTTTATGTCCTCTACCGCCGCCAGAAATTTTGCCTGTTCTTCCATCTCTTTTCTGTCCTCCGTTTTCCCGCACAGATTGTTCTCTTTCCGGCTCAGGCATCTGCGAGACAATTCAAAATAGGGTATTGCACCTTGGCAAAATGCACAAAAACCAGAAACAGGCATTGCGTTCGCCGGTACTTCGCCGGCGCGTAGCGGCGTCTAAGTACCGTCTGCGCGGCGAGACACAGCGAAAGCGCGCCTGTGTTGGTTTTTTGCAGGCTGCCAAAGCGATCATAGATGAAATAAATATTTTGCAAACGCCTGTTTTTACCTGCAGGAAGGGAAATCACCTTGCCATGAGTTTTGTGATCTCTGCAATATACATCGTATGGTAATCCTTTGAAGAATACCATGCTTCATCCAAACCGGCGTCTTTGAATTGCTCCGGCTGGATCGGCGTTGCCGACAATACCCTGCACAGCAGGATCAGGCTTCCCTCGTCAATATAGGGAACGCCGTCGCAGTAACCTACGTGGACGCCCGCCTCGCTGATCTTATCCTCGTTACGCCCGGAAACCGCCCCCAGAAATTTCATTTCTTTGCGGTATTTTTCCTCCGGGAAGCTGAGGGAAAATGTTCCCTCCCTGTCAATAAATTCTTTTGTAAAACGGCTGTCCCTGATAAAGACATAGACGACATTTTTTCCCCACATGATCCCCATGCCGCCCCATGACGCCGTCATGGTATTTGCCTTCTGTTCATTTCCCGCCGTCACTAACATCCAATCGTTCCCAATCATATGAAACGGATTTACTTCCATCTGCTCAATATCAATCTCCTGAAATGTATGCATTCTGTTCATCCTTTCTATTCTTTGATCATCCAGGCGTCTGCGAAGCTTTTCTTTGCCTTCTGTGCACATTGCGCAGACTGCGCAATATATCACGGTTTTTTGATCGTTTCACAAACTGCCTTCCCTCATTGTCAGGTAACTTTTAAGCTGCTCTGATATCCTGGCCTTTGACTGCTGCACAGCCGGCCTGCTCCTGTTTTCCCGCAGCCAGCTTTCCAATACGGATCGCTGCACAGCCGTCCCGCCCTGTTATCTGACGCCTGAAACGCCCATAACGCCAGGATTTTTCTTGATATCCCCATCCCCTGGATCCTTTTTAGTATAGCCGATACCCGGAATCCACGCAAGTATCTTTATCGGAAGCCTGAATAAACACTTTATCAAAAGCTTGAATAAACAGCGTTTATTTTATAATATATATATTAATATGAAACAGACAGCGCTCTGGTTCAAAGAGCAGACAAAAGGAGCCGCCCATGATAAAAAAACAGATCGACCGCATCGCACAACAAAAACCCATCCGCATCGCACTGCAGATTGGCGAACAGATAAAAAACTCCGCCGTATCAGTCTATTCCGGACAGACTGCATTTTTTCTGATGCTGTCATTTTTTCCTTTTATGTTGTTTTTATTTGCCCTGCTGCGGCTGACGCCCCTGACGGAAAAAAACTTAGAGCATTTTGTCCTGACTGTGTTTCCCACGGTGTTCCAAAGTTTTATTTCCAAACTGATCCATAATATCTATTCCGAGGGCAGCGTACCTGTTTTATCGATCACCATTATATCCGCTGTCTGGCTTGGCTCCAAATCGTTCTTATGCCTCGCCGGCGGCTTAAATTCCATGTATCAGGAAAAAGAATCCAGAAACTTTTTTGTACTGCGCTTTTTTTCCTGCATCTACAGCATCCTGTTTGCCGTACTGCTCATGCTTTCCCTGGCGCTCCTTGTGTTCGGCAACTGGCTCCATCTCCATATTATCAGCCGTTTTGCCGTGATCGACGCCTTTTTGGGACAGATTCTCCATTTCCGCAGCCTGATTGGATTTTTTATCTTTTTTGTATTTTTTGTCTTTCTGTATAAAATCCTGCCAAACTGCAATTTAAAACTCCGCTTCCATATTCCCGGCGCGCTGCTGGCCTCCATAGGCTGGATCCTGTTTTCTTACCTGTATTCTTTCTATGTTGACCACTTTAATAACTATGCTTCCTTTTATGGCACAATGACAACCATCGCCCTTTTGATGGTATGGCTGTACGCCTGCATGTATATCCTCTTTCTCGGAGGGATCTTAAACTACCGCCTCTACACTCTGAAAACTGGAGAGCGTTAAGCTATCGCAATACCCTTTCCGGAAAATAAACCGGCCGCACAAAGCTATCCTGCAATCTTTTCTGGCAAATAAATCAGCCGCATTAAGTTATCCTGCAATCTTTTCTGGCAAATAAATCAGCCGCATTAAGCTATCCTGCAATCTTTTCTGGCAAATAAATCAGCCGCATTAAGCTATCCTGCAATCTTTTCCAGCGAAGCCACCTTTGCGCCTTCAAAATAATAGTCCAGGATATCTCTGTAATCTTTCCCATCCTGCGCCATTCCCGCCGCGCCGCACTGGCTCATGCCGGCTCCATGGCCGAATCCGCCTCCTGCAATATAGAATACCGCCCGGTTATCTGCCGTGGCGTTTTGGATATAAAATGCCGCGCTTGGCAAAAGGGACATAGACGCCGACTTCTCCCCTTTCCCATAGGAAACAGATTCATAGAGCGGCGCCAGTACCTTCCGTATATTATATTGCGAACAGACCTTGACAACATTTTTATCCCCCACGAGGACAAGCTCTGTCACAAGACCGCTCTTTTCCCGCTTCTCTACCCGTATCGTTCTAATATCCCCCAAAGGAGCCGGAACCTGCTTCCGATAGCTGCCGTCCTCTTTCTGTGTCAGCACCAGTTCCGGATCGCTGGCATAACAGGAATATAAAAGCCCATCCACCCTCCGGGATAAACTGCTCCGCTCTATCGTCACATTCCACCGGTACCAGGCGGCGTCCTCGTCATAAGTGTGGAACGGCGGATTTTTGAGAAATTCCTGAAACCGTCCTTCAGAAGACAGATCAACCTCAGGTACGCCGTGTTTCTTCTCTTCCCTCTCTGTTGCCTGTGCCTTGCTCTTTAAATACGGGATAGCGGATTCCGTATTCCAGACGTCCTGACCCGACGCAGAATATCCCCAGGAAGTTGAGTAATAATATACTTCTACCACTTTGCCTCCCCTTGCCAGGACAAGTCCTCTCGTCTCATCCGCCGCCTTTCTGGAACGCGCGTCCTCCGGCACATTATTGTATACCTGATACGCCACGCTGTCATCCATATCCGCATGGTATTTTTTATATTCTTCTGTATTTAAATGGGTATAGGCGTAGCTTCTGGCGCAGACTGCCTGCGCTTTCAAAGCCTCCATTTTATTACCCGTGGAAAGTTCACTTGGGATCACGGCATAAAGATACTGCTCCAGACTCAACTCATTCCTGATCAAAATCCCTTTTTTCTTCCAGGTAAGACACAGCGTCCCCCGATAAGATGGATGGATATTCTGCCGTTTGATTGAAACAATTTTTATTTTCCCGCCGTCAGACGGCCTGCAGGTAATCTTTTTCCCGCTCGGGAAAGAATCCGCGGCATAACTGGCAGTCTCTCCCGCCTTATATTGCTTTTTTTTGCCGCCCGCCGTTACCGTAAACGGCTTTTGGGAAGTCAACTCTACCTTTCTGTGGAACAGCGAGGCAAAGGAGTCTGTCATCAACAGGATGCGTATTTTCTTTTCTTTGAGGGTTTGCGTTTTGCTGTTTCCGCCCAGCCCGACCTCTTCTGCTCTGTCCAGGTAAATGTGAACCCCTTCCCGTCCGACTTCCAAGATCCCTTTTTGATATGCCTCCCCTGCCAGGCACAAAACTACCAGGAACAACAAAAGGGCGATTATGGCAATCTGGTCTTTTTTCGTTAATTGTCTCTTCATCTCTCTGATGTCCTATCTAAGTTTATTTTCCTGCCGCGTCAATCATCCGCTTTTTAGTGATGGAACAGGCGTATCCCGGTAAAGCACATCGCTATCCCATGCTTATTGCAGGCGTCTATTACTTCCTGGTCACGGATGGAACCGCCCGGCTGCGCAATATATTTTACACCGCTGCGGAACGCGCGCTCTACATTATCACTAAATGGAAAAAACGCATCTGACCCAAGCGTCACATCTGTCGCCTTAGACAGCCATTCCCGCTTTTCTTCCCTTGTCAGCACCGGAGGTTTTTCAGTAAAATATTTTTCCCACTCTCCGTCCGCCAACACATCCATATAATCCTCGCCCATATACAAATCAATGGCATTATCCCTGTCGGCACGCTTCATCTGCTCCCGAAACGGCAGAGACAGCACCTGCGGCGATTGCCTCAAAAGCCAGTTATCCGCCTTGTTTCCCGCCAGCCTGGTACAGTGGATGCGGCTCTGCTGTCCGGCGCCAATGCCGATCGCCTGGCCGCCCTTGACATAACAGACGGAATTTGACTGCGTATATTTTAGCGTGATCATTGCGATCGCCATATCAATCTTTGCAGATTCCGGAATCTCTTTATTCTCCGTCACGACATTTCCAAAAAATCCATCGTCAATGTGCAGGTCGTTGCGTCCCTGCTCAAAAGTGATCCCAAACACTTCCTTGTGCTCTGTCGCCGCCGGCACGTAATGTTCATCGATCTGGATAATGGCATATGCGCCTTTCTTTTTTCCTTTTAAGATTTCCAGCGCTTCCGGCTCATACCCCGGCGCAATGATCCCATCTGAAAACTCCCGCTTGATCACATTTGCCGTAGAAACGTCGCACACGTCAGAAAGAGCAATAAAATCACCATAAGAAGACATCCTGTCCGCCCCTCTTGCCCTTGCATAGGCGCTGGCAAGAGCAGATAGTTCCCCCAGATCGTCAACCCAGTAAATCTTTGCTTCTGTCGGAGTCAGCGCAAGCCCTACCGCCGCGCCGGCCGGAGACACATGCTTAAAAGACGTTGCCGCCGGAAGGCCGGTCGCCTTTTTTAACTCGCTCACTAACTGCCAGCCGTTAAGGGCGTCCAGGAAATTAATGTATCCAGGCTTTCCATTTAATACCTGAATGGGAAGCTCGCCCTCTTTCCTATAAATGCGGGACGGCTTCTGGTTCGGGTTACATCCGTATTTTAATTCATATTCTCTCATGATTGATTTCCTCTTTTCTATTTATTTTTATTGACGATCTTAGAAGTATATTCCCCTGTCGCGATATTGATATAGCGCACAAACAGAGAAACTTTATTTTCCTCGTTCAGGCTGTTCCACAATAAATCGGTAAACGCCTCCATATCATCCGGAATCTCCACAAGCTTCGGCTCTCCCTCATAGCTTGGCAGCGGGTTTCCATCCCCCATATATGTATGGATAAAATGTCCCTCCCCCGCGGCGGGATTGCTGTAGGCATACGTAAACCGCTGGCAGGAATCCGGATTCCCGTGATTGCTTTTTAAAATAGACATGGCATAGTGGTAACTATCCTGGCTAATATGCATGATGCCGGAAATCCTCGGCGTGTAATTCGGCGCATCCGGCTCAAATTCCCTGGTGCGCAGCGCCTGCTCAAAAGTCTGCTGCCTGTCCATCATTTCATAGATCGTATCTGTCTGGTCGCCGTTTGTCACGATCGTCTTGTTGCCCAGGACGCGAACCGGCGCATAGATGATCAGAGCCGGATCGGTTAATTTTGATTCGTCAAACGCCTGTGTGCGGATCCCTTCGCCGTCTTCTACAAAAATACGGTTCCGGCTGTTCTCGCTTCTGCCCATGATAAAATATGCCGCAACTGCATATTTCCCATTTGCAGACTTTCCCAGGACAATCCCCCTTCCCGGATACGCATTCCCTCTTAATTCCTCTTCCAATAATCGTTTCTGCATAAAAATCCTCCATTCCGGAAACGCCTGTGTGCAGACGCCCCCTGATACACATAAGACCGCCTGGACATGCCAATAAAAGCCTGCCCAGGCGGTCGACGAATCTTTTCTATACTCCCCTGTGGTGCTCCACTTCCGCCAGTCGTATAGATGTTATTAATAGAATAAAACATTTTGGCAGATTTTTCAACAGGAAAATGCACATGATCAGGCGTTTGCGAAATGTTCCTTTCGTCTACAGCCATTTTAGCAGCCTGCACAATGCACTATTTTGAATCGCTTCGCAATGACCTGATCGCATGATCCCCTTTCCCGTTGGACAACATTTCTCTTAGCGGAATGCGTCAATCTCTAATGCCGCCCCCAATGTCTCCGCACTCATCAGATAGATTCCGTCCGCTCCCCCGACCTGCACATAATAGTTTTTCTCCAGATCGTCCAGATTGCCGGCGGAGACAGAGAAAGTACCCTCCTTCCCGGAATCGTCCGTATATTGGAATTTCAGGATATATCCCGGACGATCCAGACCGTACTGCTCTTTGTCTTTTTCAGACGCCTGATAACAGACGCCCTCGCTGACGTCCAGCGACGTCACGCCCTCGAACAGATCCTGCACCTCGGCAGAATCCAGCGAAACGCTCTTCTCTTTTGCCTTCTTTAAGTCTTTTCCACAGCGGTACAGGTATTTTTTCTTTTTTTCCTCTTTTTGTACCCAAAAACTGTCTCCCTTTTTTGCCTGAATCTCACAGGATAAGACGCCGTCTGTCTCAACCGTCGGGAAATCAGGCAGTTCCATCATCTGATTCCTGGTTTGATCAAACGTGTCAATCACGCCGGAAGGCACAAGATATACCGTTTTCGGATCGTCGGTGTAAGCGTAACGGCCGCCGGCCGCTGCAGATTCCATGCCGTAGGAAATGCTTTTTTCCCCGCCGTCTTCTGTCTTAAAATCAATCTGCAGTTCCGGTTTATCCAGACGGTACTCTGCAAGCTCTTTGCAGTCTGTTCTTACGATCTGATCCGCCGTGATCTTCGCCGCTTCCTCTGCCATGGACTCCGCTTTCTTCTGGTCTACCGGAAATTTTTTGTCCCCTTTTAACTTCCATTTCTTCCCTTCCCTGACCAGGCGGAGATCGGCGCCGCTGTTTTTGTAATGCAGTTCGGTGACGTTATCTGCGTCCACGTCAAAAAGTACCGGTCCGCTTTTCTCCTTCGCCTCTTCTTCTTTTGCCCTCTGC
>CANQCD010000020.1 GCA_947589455.1 uncultured Lachnospiraceae bacterium
GTGTTGGAACTTTTTACGATTTTTTTAACCGCCTGTGGCAGTCTGACAAAGACAACTACGTCCATCAGATCAAACACTTTGTTTTGCATAGATTATTTGGGAAGACTGCCTTCTATTCAAAATAAATTGAAAAAAGTAACGCTTGAAAGAAAAATGCCAACGTGGTAAAGTAGTAAAGTACATTGGCTAAACATGCGGACAAAATGACTTTTGCCCGCGGCACGAATGCTAGAGAGGTACTACATGGGAAAAATACGATCGCTGTCCACATCCATGCTCAAGACAGGAGTGATTGGATTTGGCGGGGGAAATGCACTGATTCCTGTTATTGAGCAGGAAGTTGTGAATGAAAAAAAATTAGTCAGCAAAGGACAATATGATAAAGATATTATCGCCGCCACTCTGACGCCAGGCGCTCTTCCGCTGGAGATTGCTTCCGGCGTGGGATACCAGTGCGCCGGAATACGCGGGATGCTTGCCGGCGGCATATGCATGGCGCTGCCCGGAACGATACTGACTGTTTTTCTGCTCTCCGGCCTGCGTTTCTTAGATTCTGTCCTGCTGCGTCAGATTCAGTATGCCTCCGTTGGCATTACCGCCTTTATCATGTGCCTCTTAACAGAATATATCTTAGGTACGCTCAAATTGTACAGGAAATCCCGCTACCGCGTATTTCTCTGGTGTATCATTGTGGGCGTCTTCCTTCTGACAGGAGGAAATACCATATGTCAGATCTTTCATGCCGGTTTTTCTGTGCCGAGATTCTCTACGATCGAGGTACTGCTTGTGACGCTGCTTGGCGCCATCGTGTATGGACTGCGTCCCCAGGGAAAGAAAAAAAAGAAGAAAAAATTCAAAGCGATCCAGTTCCGTCCTATGGCAGGCGGGGTTGGAATCTGGTTTCTTTTCTTTATCGTCCTGTCCATTCCCGCTTTCCTGCTGATTCCAGTGGGAACGGCTGGATTTGATCTCCATGCGATCATCTCCTCCCTGCTCTCGTTCGGCGGCGGAGACGCCTACCTCACCATCGCGGACGGGCTTTTTGTGCCGGATTTTATCTCCGGGAACGAATTTTATAACCACCTGGTACTGATTGTCAATGTCCTGCCGGGCTCTATTTTATGCAAGACGCTCTCTGGCATCGGATATGCCTACGGTGAAGCTGTGGGCGGCAGCGTGTGGGCCGGTTACGCCATGGCGCTGGCTGGCTTTGCCTGCAGCATAGCGGCATCCTGCGGCATCTTTTTTGTCATTTACCATGTGTATGAATGGCTGGAGCGGATCAATGTTTTTGTTATCATCAAAAAAGTAATCCGGGTGATCGTTTCCGGACTTTTGCTGACGGTAATGGCGGGATTGATCAAGTCTGGGATTGAGATGAACAGCAACGAGCAGATGCCGTGGTTTACGGTGTTGGCAATTATTTTCATTATCTACGCCCTGAACCTTTTTCTATACCACAAAGGCAAATGCAAAAACCTTGCCATGATCCTGATTTCTTTTACGCTGTCCATCGTCGTCTGCAATGTAATCGGTATGTGATACCGCAAGCCCTTGTATCAAATTAGGAAAGACAATTCCCTGAGCGACGCAATCTCGCGGTCAATTCGGACGCCAGCCTCATTTTTGAGCCTCTGCGGATTATACCAGCAGCATAGAATGCCGGCGTTGTTGCCCCCTTTCATATCGCTTGTCAGGGAATCTCCCACGATCATGATCTCCGACCTGCGATATTCTCCAATGCGCCGAAATACTTCATCAAAAAATCCCTTTCCCGGCTTTTCTACGCCAATTTTCTCTGAGATAAAAACATCGTCAAACAGATCGGCCAGACCAGATTTACGCAGCTTATTTTCCTGTGCAGCCGCCGTCCCGTTTGTCACGGCATACTGTTTCACTTTCCCTTTCAGCAGCGTAAGGATTTCTAATGCATGATCATTGTAAAAAAACAGCTCCGACAAATCATCCTGATACGATTTATTAAACTGCCCTGCAAGCGTCCGGTCAATCCCATACCGTTCAAAGAAATCGGCGAACCGCAGGACAAGCGCCGTGTCCTTTTCCAATTCCCCTCGCTCTAATTTTCGCCAGTATTCCTGATTGATCGCAGAATAATCTGACAGCATCTCATCTGTACACTCCCCCAGATGCAGCCGCGAAAACCCTCTGCGCACCGCCGTTTTCTCCGATTTTTCAAAATCCAGAACAGTACCGTCAATATCCCAAAGCACCGCCTTGATCTTATCCATTCCGCCCTCCTTCTTGACCTTATCCATCCCGCTCTCCTTTTTTAACAGAACCGCTGCCTAAGGGAGGAATCTGCGCCAACACCACGGCGCCAAATATCAAAATGCAGCCCAAAATCTCACGTCTGGACAAAGCCTGTCCCAAAATGACCCAGCCTGCCAAAACAGAAAAGACCGATTCCAGGCTCATGAGCAGAGACGCCACCGTCGGATTCACGCCCTGCTGCCCCACGATCTGCAGCGTATATGCCACACCGCAGGAAAGCACGCCAGCATACAAGATAGGAATCCATACCGTTGGATCCTCAAATGCCTTCGACCATGCCACAATCCCTGCCACCGAATGCTTCATATCTGCGAAAAACATCGGAAAAGCAGACAAAACACCGCATACCCAAAACTGGATACAGGACATTCGCACGCCATCCACCCGTTCCGTAAAAGCATCGATCACCAGGATATGTACCGCAAATCCCAATGCGCTGAACAGCAAAAGAATGTCAGAAAACTGAATTGAAAAATCACCGCGTATGCAGAGAAGATATAATCCAACCGCCGCGATCAAAATACCCGCCCATACGTTCAGGCGGCATTTTTTGTGAAAAAAAAGCCCTAACACCGGGACGATCAACATATAGCACGCAGTGAGAAAACCTGCTTTTCCCGCCGCCGACCCCATATACAATCCCATTTGCTGGAGGTTGCTGGCGATAAACAATACCAGACCGCAGGCAAATCCCCCCGCCAACAGCGTTCGTCTCTCCTTGCTGATAGAAGTTTTTTTCCCTCTTGCTTCTTCCCTGATGGAAGTGTTTTCTCCTGCTTCTTCCCTGATGAAAGCGTCTCCTCTCTCTCTTTCCCTGATGGAAGTTTTTTCTCTTGCTTCTTCGCTGATGAAAGCGTCTCCTCTCTCTCTTTCCCTGATGGAAACTTTTTTCTTTGTAAGTCCCAGGTTATCTAATATTTTGATCACCGGCAAGAGCACAATCCCCCCGACAAAACACCGAATACAATTAAAACTGTACGGCCCCACCGCATCGCCGCCGGTACTCTGTGCAACAAACGCAATCCCCCAGATAAACGCTGTCAGAATCAGCAAAAAAGAGTTCCTGCGCCTGCGGCCTGCAGCCGTTATACGACCTTGCTGTTCCATAGTTTCCCTCCGTTTACAGATAAAAGGTCAAAATCTATTTTTACGGTTAAAACCCGAAAATAGATTTTGACCTTTTATGAATATTTTTCTTTTTATGGATTTAAAATTGATTTTAAAAAGCTCTGTGTCCTCGGGTTTTGCGGATTCAGGAAAATCTCATCCGGCGTCCCTTCTTCCGCAATAATCCCATCCGCCATAAAAAGCACGCGGTCGGCGACTTCCCTCGCAAACCCCATCTCATGTGTCACGCACAGCATCGTCATTCCATCCTGCGCCAGATCCTTCATAACCTGCAAAACATCCCCGACCAATTCCGGATCCAAAGCGGAAGTCGGCTCGTCAAATAACATGATCTCCGGCTTCATCGCCAGCGCCCTTGCAATCGCAACACGCTGCTGCTGTCCTCCCGACAGGCGGCTGGGATATTGATCCACCTTATCCGCAAGCCCCACCCGGTCTAACAGTTCCAGCGCTTCCCTGCGCACTGCCTCTTTCTTTTCTTTTTTTACTGTGATCGGCGCGATCATAACATTTTCCAGCGCAGTCTTATGCGGAAATAAATTAAACCGCTGGAAGCACATTCCCATCTCCAGCAAAAGTCCGCGCCTTTTCTCCGCTGAAATCTTTTCTACCGTACGGTTTTTCTCACGGTGCAGAAAAAGATTTCCCTTAATGAAAATTTTCCCGCTGGTGATTTTCTCCAGCTGGTTCAAAGAACGCAGATATGTTGATTTGCCGGCGCCGGAAGGACCGATGATACAGATCACTTCGCCCTTTTCTACCTGAAGATTGATATCCTTTAATACCTCCAGCTCGCCAAAACTCTTACTGACATGTTCTGTTTCCAGAATATATTTACTCTCCATCTGCTTTTCCTCCTATTCGTACACTGAAAATTTCTTTTCCAACGCATTATAAATGCAGGTGAAAAATGCCGTGATGATCAGGTAGATCACTAACGCCGGAATAAATACCAGATAAGAGCCCTCACTTGTCATAATATTTTTAGAGACTGTAGTAATATCCATCAGCGAAATTGCAAATACCAGAGAAACATCTTTCAACACCATGATAAACTCGTTACAGATTGGCGGTATCATACGACTGATCGACTGCGGGATGATAATCTTTCCCATCGTCTGCGCATAACTCATGCCAAGCGCCTTTGCCGCCTCGCTCTGCCCCTTGTCAATCGACTGCAGCGCCGCACGGATAATCTCAGCGCAATACGCAGCCGAATTGAGGGAAAAAGCGATCAGGGAAGCCACAAAAGCCCCCTGGTACACCGCTTCCGTGGAAGACGTGTCAAAAAGATTCCTCCATGCAAAGCCAAACACTCCCGGAATAGTAAAATATACCACAAACAGCTGGATCAAAAGCGGCGTCCCGCGGAAAAAGAAAATATATGCGCTGGACAATCGGTTGATGATCCTCCGCTTCGACATCTTGCCCAATGCCAGAAACATTCCCAGGATCACGCCAAAGATGACCGTCAGAACCGTGAGAAAAATCGTAAGCTTTGCTCCGTGCAGTATATTTTCACCACAGCCCAGCATACGATATGTATAATTTGCCATCTGCCCGACAAGCTTTGCCACCCCGCTGTCGGCATGATAAACCGCACCCGCGAAACCGACCAGGCGCTCGCTCATTTCCTCCGCCCCGGAAGAAGAGCAGGAGCAATAGCTGATAACAGCCAGATTATTATATGTGACGGTGACGCGCTTCCTGCTGCGCCCCTCGTCTTTGGCGATCAGCTGCTGCATTTCCGGAGACAACTCTTTCATCAGAGCCTGTCTGTCCGGATTCAGTATGGCAAGGATGCCCGCCGCAGCCAACACGCAAAAAATCACTCCGACAACAATCTTTGTCCTGTGCTGCCAGTGTCTGATATCAATTATTCTTTTTAACACTTCCACATCCATTCCTCATTTCTTATCCATTCATTGCCGGGTAACATCATTTGTCCGCTGCGCCGCTTCCAAACCAGTAATCATAGGTATCCTCAATATAACCGTCTTCTTCCATCTCAGCCAGCGCTTTATTCACAGCCTCCTGCAGCGGCTTATTTTTCAGTCCTACCGCAATGCCAAACTGTTCCGGCTCTGAATCATCCTTAAAAGCAATCTTATATTTATCAGAATCTGTCGCAATATATCCATCTGCAACAGTGCTGTCAACGACTACAGCGTCCACTTCGCCATTG
Organism: uncultured Lachnospiraceae bacterium; assembly: GCA_947589455.1. Taxonomy (GTDB): domain Bacteria; phylum Bacillota; class Clostridia; order Lachnospirales; family Lachnospiraceae; genus Butyribacter. The sequence goes on from CANQCD010000020.1 coordinate 5,606, forward strand.
GTCAACTGGGTAAAACAGCTTGTCACCTTTTCATTTGCGACAATTTCCGTGTCAATCGTACCGGTTGACTTGTAATCTGACATCAGCTCGTCCGAAGTCGTCTCTTTCTGTACAGAGATCGTCTTGCCGTCTAAATCCTTAAAAGAAGTGATCTTCCAGTCGCTGTCCGCCGGAATGACGACTGCCTGATAATTGTTGATATACGGGGTTGAAAACAGCATTGTCTCTTTTCGCTTTGCATTGATCGTAACTGCTGAGCAGACACAGTCGTAATTTACATCAATTCCCGAAAAGATACCGTCCCATGACGTATTGATGATATTTACTTTCAGACCCAGCCTGTCCGCAACCTCGCTGATGATATCCACATCAAAACCTTCCGGCGTAGTTCCGTCTTCCTTGAAATCTTCAAACGGCGGATAGCCTACCTCGGAACCAACCGTAAGCGTTCCATCATTGATCAGCTTTACATTAGAAATGTCAATCGCCGCCTTCTCCGTGCTCTCGCTGGAAGAAGCGCCCTGTTCGCTGGATACAGCCTGTCCGGACGACGTACCCTTATCTGAAGAATCCCCGCCGCAGCCGGTCAGGATTCCCGCTGTCAAAGTTACTGTCATCAATGCTGCTGCTATTTTTCTCATACCTGCCTCCATTCTGCCGGTTTCCCCGGCGTATTGTTAAAATTTATCTGCCTGTTCCATAAAGTGGACGTCCACAGGATTTTCCCGCATTCCGCAGCCGTGGCCGTACCCAGAACAACAAAAAGGCAATAGTCTTTCTATTGCCTCTTTGCATATAACATATTCAGTATATCACTTTATTTAAGAGATTGTCAAGATTCTGTTTGGAAATCTCAACAATCCCCGCCTGATAATTCAACGGATCCCTTTTCTGATAGTCAAACAAGAGAACACATTCCCCCTCCGACACTTCCCCGGTCTGCAGATATTCTGGCAGACAAAAGTGGAAAAACTCCATGTGTGTCATCCGCGCCGCCTGTTTCCACCCGTACGAAGCATATTCCGGCAGATATTGCAGGCGAAGTTTCTCATCCTGATAAAAACGCCGCCTCAGCTCTTTCTGTTCCCCGGTAAGCTCCGCCCCCGCAAATGCAGGTCTTGCCTTTAAATTCTCCCTGGCATACAAATCATACACCAAAAGCTGGCGCAGCACATCTCCGTCCAATCCCTCCACTTTCCCGCAAAATTCCAGCAGGATATCATAATTTTGAAGCCGGGACTGGTGAAACCCTGTATATCCTTTCTCCTGAAAATATTCCCCCAGCGCCTGAAAAAAGTAAAAGGCATCCGGGAAAAATTTTATAACATACGGAAGAGACGCCACAAACTGCATACTGTTATAATAGCGCTCTACCATGTCTTCCACCTGTTTCAGACGCAGCACATCGTCAAAAGAAAGCCACTTTGTAAAAAGCACTTCATACGGCGGTTCATCCTGACAGACAATCCCGAACGTTTCCCGCTCCTCATATACAGGCGAGCCCCGCAGCAGCTTCAAAAAGCCAAGCTGTAACTGGTTTGGCTTCATTGCATAGACTTCATTAAAAGAATGCCGAAAAGAATCATAATCCTCATACGGAAGCCCTGCGATCAGGTCAAGATGCTGGTGGATATTTCCCACCTGCCGAATCTTTGCCGTATTTTCCCTGATCTGATCCAAATGATCTGCGCGGCGGATTGCCCTTAACGTATCTGGATTCGCCGTCTGCACGCCAATTTCAAACTGTACCAGACCAGGGCGCAGACGCTTCAAAAAGCAGATTTCTTCCTCTGTTAAAAGATCGGCGGACAGCTCAAAGTGAAAATTAGTCACTCCGTTGTCATGTTCGTGGATATATTTCCATATGGCCATCGTATGCTCTTTCTGACAGTTAAACGTCCTGTCCACAAATTTGACTTGAGGGACTTTTTTATCCAGAAAAAACTGCAGCTCCCTCTCTACCAGCTCCATGCTGCGCAGGCGGACGCCCCGATCCACCGAAGAAAGACAATAACTGCATCCAAACGGACAGCCCCTGCTCGTCTCATAATAAATAATCCTGTGTTCCAGCCCGGTCAGATCGCCGTATGGAAATACCATTTCATCCATCGAAAGCAGAGGGCGCGGCGCCGTTCTGACCGCTTTGCCTGTTGTATGATCGCGGTAAACAATCCCCCGGACGTCTGACAGCTCTGCAAAAATCCTCTCGCTCCCTCTTCCGCCTCCGGAAATGTATTCCCTCTCGCTCCCTCTTTCGTCTCCTGAAATATATTCCGGCCCGCTCTCTCTTTCGCCTCCTGAAATGCATTCCGGCCCGCCCAGTTCCCACACGCTGTCCGCATAGGCATGATACAGATCCACAAAAAGAGCTTCCCCTTCTCCCACCATCACACCGGTAAGCCACGGATTTTCCTCAATCATCTGCTCCGGCTGCCAGGATACTTCCGGCCCTCCCACCCAGACCGGCACGTCCGGCAGGATTTTATGCAGCTTTGCCGCAAGCAGCTTCACATAGCTGATATTCCAGATATAACAGGAAAATGCCAGAAAATCCGGTTTCTTCCGATAAATATCAGCCAATATTTCCCCCTGCCCCTGATTGATCGTATACTCTGCCAGCATAAGGTCCTCCCTGGGAACGCCATGTGCAAAAGCATAGGAACAAATACTATACAGCCCCAGATTTGAATGAATATATTTTGCATTGACTGCAGCCAGTAACACTCTCATAAGCAGCCCCCCATTCCTCATAAATTGACTTCGATCATAACGCTTTCCCCGGCCGTCTCATTCCTGTCTCCCCTTGTTGCCCATAAATTGACTTCGATCATAACGCTTTTCCCGGCCGTCTCATTCCTGTCTCCCCTTGTTGCCCATAAATCAACTTCGATCATAACGCTTTCCCCGGCCGTCTCATTCCTGTCTCCCCTTGTTGCCCATAAATTGACTTTGATTATAACACCTTTCCCCACTCTGTCAAAGCACAAATCACAAATTAATGTTGAAATTTTCCCCTCTATCGTTTATTCTATTAATTGGCTGGCTGCCAACTGCAGGCCGGCGCATACGATCAGAGTATGTATCAGAGTAACCAAAAGATCATGCGGATTTTTATCCGCCGGCAATTTGTGTCTTTGCGCTGTCTGACACAAAAAACGCCCGGAAGGAAAGCAGCGCAGAAAGAGGAGGATCATGAAAAAGAAAGTAATCGCAATGTTGACTTGCACCGCCCTGTTTTTGACAGGATGCTCTATGTCTGATTCTGTTACAGACACAATCAAAAAAGCAGCAGATAAAGCTTCATCAAACACGGCAGAAACTACAGAGCCAACCGGGACTCCCGCTCCTGAAACGAAAAAACTCGCTTTAGGCCAAAGCGGAAAGGTCAAAGACTGGAAGATTACTGTCAAAAAAGTATCTTTCCCAAAACATATCAACAATGGCAGCCTTCAGTTTAAACCACATAGCGGCAAAACATTTGTAGTCGTTTCCATGTCTGCAAAAAATAATGGCAAGCAAGAGTCTACGCTCTTTCCGCGTGTTGGACTGAAAAATAAAATGGTAACTGCAACGCTTATTGATAAAAACAACGAGACCTATCAGCCGACACAGCTGTTAGGCTATGACAAGGATATTGTAACAAAATCCTTCAAGCCGCAGAGTGGCAAAAAGGGAATCATCTGCTTTGAAGTGCCAAAGAAAGCGGCAAAAGAAAAGAACAATCTCCAATTAAAAATCGGAACAGTAGACAGCAGCCTTGTCTATCCTATTAAAAAATAACAGGAAATATCTTTCGCGACAAATCGACCTGAAGCATATTTCATAACAAACTAACCGAAATATCTTTCGCGACAAGCGGGACAAAATCATAACGATTCTGCCCCGCCTTTTTCTTCATCTTAACTTCTACGAAATATCAATCAGCACATATTCACAATGCTTTCCTGTGCGGATGCTATATCGCCACCCCGCAATGCCAGAAGAGACGATCACCCTGCAATTTTCTTCCTGATATGCGCCATAATTTAATCCGCCGAACCATTCCGTCACATATCCCACCGGAAAAATCTGCCCTGCATGGGTATGGCCGGACAATTCCAGATCAACCCCCTGCTCCTCATTTTCTTCCGCCTGGATTGGCTGATGATCCACCATGACAATAAACTTGCTGCGGTCAACTCCCCGCAGGATTTCTTCGGTGGATGCCCTGTGCGTCTCCGTCATAAGCGCCGCATCCGCCCTTCCTGCCAAAACAAGGTCGTCTCCAATCTCACAGAAGCTATCCTCTAATATTCGGATTCCGTTCCCAGTGACCGCCTGCTCCAGCTCCTCATCGGTATAGCTTCGTTTCTCCGTATATGGCTGCCTGTCATGATTCCCATAAACAAAATAAATACCATACCGGTTCTCTATGCCGCCGAGCAGCTCAAACACTTCCCGCATCTTTTCCTTTGACGTCCCCTCTTCTACAATATCTCCTCCCAGTACAACAAAATCCGGCCTGCTGGCGCTGATCTCCTGCAATTTGTCTGTTAAAACTTCTGTATCCTGTACGGTATCATAATGGATATCCGTCAAAAGTGCGATCCGGTAACGGCCGACCTTTTTTTCTGTCTGAATCTGATACCGCGTCTCCACAATATGGTTCATGTTGTAATAGCCGTACCCAAAAATAACAGCCAGGATCAACAGGGAAAGGACGCCGCTTTCATAAACTTTTTTGCACAAAAGATACCCCCGGGCGCCGCCATGCTCCTGATACAAAACTTTGCGGCATACCCACGCAACAATATCCAGCACGAGAAGGCTGACCACAAAATGAATGATAACCACAGCGCTGGTATTCCACAAATTCATACAAGACAGCGCCAGCACAGACGCCAGAATAGCGCTTATCACCTTCACCGAACGCTTTTGCCCATCCGCTCCATAAAATACCAGAAAACGGCGGATGCGATAGAACGAATACCACGCTGTGGCCAATGCAATAAGCAGTGCGATCGCCAAAAATATTGCCATAAAATCCCTCTCCTTTTTATCTTGATGAAATAGATGCGATGAATGCAATGCCCAGAAATGCCGCCGTAAATTCCTTTTCTCCAATTCCTGGCCGGAACAGGATGGAAAGAAAAAGGACGCTGACTGCAATCAACCAACGCCTTTTTCTTTGCTATGATTCTATGTTCTTATTCCATCAATATAACCAAATTCCTCTAAGCTCTTGCCACAAGCACTTTCTTGCCCTGTCCTTTGTTCTTAAACAAGACGCGGTATGGCTTATATTTCTTTGGCGGCACGGTTATCTTACAATGGTTGACGCCAGTAAGCGCTTTCTTGCCCACTGTTTTCAAAATCTTAGAGTGGACAATGATCTTTGAAAGCTCTCTACAACCGCGGAATGCAGAATTTCCGATGATACGTACCGCCGCATTGATGATTACCTGCTTCAGGCTTTCACATTTCTCAAATGCATTCGAGCCAATGCTGATATTCAGCTTTAATGCCTGATAAGACGGAACCGTTTCTGTCTGAATCAGTCCGTTCCCTTTCAAAGACATCACCGCGCCTGCTTTGACAGCTGCAGGCTTCTTTCCAATCGCTACCTTTTTCATTGACTTACAGTTTTTAAACGCCTTTGAGCCGATTGTCCTGATACTGTCTGGAAGGCTTATCTGTTTTAAATTTACGCAGCCAGAAAAGCTTTCCCCGCTGATCGTCTTTATATTATCGGAAAACTTAACTGTTTTTAATGCGGTACATCCCTTAAATGCCGACTTTCCGATTTTCGATACATTTTTTCCAAGCGATATAGTCTGGATTTTTTTATCATTTTTAAATGCACCGTCAGAAACAGTCGTTACCTTATATTTCCTTCCCTGAACGGTTATCGTATCGGGAACGCTTACTTTTGCCGTCCTCTTTCCGTCAGATAATCCATTAAACGCCACTTTATTTCCTGAGCCAACCACATAATCCATGCCGCCCTTTGTTAATTCCTCCCCTGACGCTGGCAGCGCTGTCGGCTTGCTGGTCTGGCTGTCTGATGCGCTAGTCGGCGCCGGCGTCTCTGCTGTACCGCCTGTTGTCGGCACTGGCGCTGGTATCTCAGTTGCGCCTCCTGCTGTCGGCACTGGCGCCGGCATCTCGGTCGCGTCGCCTGCTGTCGGCACTGGCGTCGGTATCTCGGTCGCGCCTCCTGCTGTCGGCTCTGTTCCTGACGGTGCATCCGTCACAGACCCTGCAGTCTGTGTTGGCGGTACGTCCGTCCCTGTCCATGCTGTTGGTGTTGGCGGTACGTCCGTCCCTGTCCATGCTGTTGGTGTTGGCGCTGACGTCCAGGACGGTGACGTCGGTCTCGCCCAGAACGGCGGCGTCGGTATTGTCCAGAACGGTGGCGTTGCCGTTGCTTCTGTTGCTGGAGTTGCTGATGCTTCCGTTGTCGGTGCTGGCGATACTTCCGTTGTCGGCGTTGCCGATACTTCCGTTGTTGGCTCTGGCGATACTTCCGTTGTCGGCGTTGTTGACGCTTCTGTTGTCGGCGTTGACAGCGCCTGTGAATTGTTTTCTATTTTTATATCACATGTCTTAAATCCACTGATATACTGCTCCTCTGGGTTTTCCCCAAAGAAAGACAAGTCATAGTGGCCATCGGCGATATTTTCTGGTATCGTTACATCCATCGTATCGCCCTTCCCCTTTCCATCCAGACTTCCAACCTTGCCATATGCAATAACCTCATGCGAATTTTTATCAGACAAAATCGCAGAAATCTGCTGATACTCCACAGCTTCCGATGAATCGGAAATCTTATTGATTGTCAGGGTACCGGTTCCACCTGCAGCGATTTTCTCACTGTTATTCTTTCCCGATACGCTCCAGCTCACTTCAAAGTTAGAGCCACACTGCGTATAAACCTTCCACTCGTTTGTGTCCGCCGCGTCTTTCGTAAGCTCCAACCCGGAATTTCCTATCTCGCTGTCAGCTGCTTTCGTAAATTTAATTTTTGATAATTTCAAATTCAGTGCAGGAGCTACGCCCTTCTCTGTCGTTGTGTCAAGCGTCAAATTCTTGATGTCCTTGTCTTCCACATATGCCTGCATACTATCATTTATACCATTTGAACGAAGCCAATATTCGGAATCTGTCAAACCACGCCTTACCGCATAAACAGTGCCGTTCAGACGAATCGTCTGATTGGCGACAGGAGTCCAATAGTTATCCCCCTGCTTCGCTGGATAAAAACCATACTTTTCATTTAAAATTTCCTGTGCGCTCAGTGCAAAAACCTTATCGCCAGAAAGTCCGGAATTGTCCCATTTCAATTCACGCCCCTCAGACAGAGAAAAATATTTTAGAGGAAGCCCCTCTTCTTCATCATATTTTCCTTTCTTGCTCGACAGGATTGCTTCTTGCGATGCCTTGCTAAAAGCATTTCCCAAAAAAGCTAATTGAAGAGACTGGGAAGGTTGGGAAGACGGAGAAGAATCGTTTAGTTTTTCCCGCAGAACAGATTCCTCCCAGGTGGTGGAATTATCATCATCGTCCTCAATATAAGTCGAAAAATCCAACACCGCATCGGAGAACAGCAGCATAGACTCCTCGCCATACTCTGTCGTCTTTGCTGAAAGAACCCTCCATTTCACTGGCTCTTTTTCCATATTGCTATTTGCATAATAATTTCCAAAATAGACATAGCTTCCTTTCCCATTAGACCATTTCGCCGTTGGATCGGATACAATCTCTGGATCATGGATTCCCGGTATCCTATCTCCGCTCGCCAGATTTACCGTTTTTACTGTCTCCTCCTGGCTTGCCGCAGTATTGCTCTCCTGCGCGGCCTGACTGTACGGCGCTCCGGCATCCAGGCATCCGATTGAAGACGCGCACAGGCAGATTGCGGTAAATACAGAAATACTTTTCTTTTTCTTCAGAATATGCTGCATACTCTATTCCCCCTTGTCAATTTATGATGTCTACTCTGCAGACAACGCCTGCAGAGCTGCTTCCAAGTGTTCTTTTCGATTTGATGCGTTCTCCTCATACCCCGTCTAATGCCCCTGCAAAAGGGCTTCTATGATTTCTGGTATCGGCTTTTTTGTATTCCTTGCAATCTGCGCAATATCTTCATACTCAAATTTTTCTCTCTGTACCCCAAAACCAGTGGAAACCTTTTTCCTGACAGAACCATACTCTGTCTGTACCGTCTTTTCCTCACGGCTCAACCCATAGCGGTCGCATTGATATTCCCTGATCCCCAGCGTTGTCGTATACTTTAAAATAAGCCGTATGAATTTTTCTCTGTCCGTCTTTTGGCACAGACAAGTAAGCAAAATCCCCGGGCGGCTTTTTTTCATCTGGATTGCGCTGGTAAATACATCAAGCGCGCCTTCCTGCAGCAGTAACTCTGTCGCATAGCCGACTGCCTCCGGCGTCATATCATCCAGATTGCACGCAAGCTCTATGATCTGATCCATAACCTGCTCGCATTCCCCCATCATGGCACGGATACAGTTCGCCGCTGGAAAGTCCCTGTGTCCCATGCCGTATCCAATCTTTTCCACCCTCATGACTGGCTGATCGCCAAATTCATCCACAAAATATTTTAGCAGCGCCGCACCGGTCGGCGTACAAAGTTCCCCTCTGACACGCCCTCCATAAGTCGGCGCTCCACGCAAAAGATACGCAGTCGCCGGCGCCGGCACCGGTAAAATGCCATGCGCACACTCCACCTGCCCGCATCCGACATGAACCGGCGACGCTACAATCCTCTCTGGGGCAAGTTCTTCTATCAGCATACATACCCCTGTCACATCTGCGATAGCGTCCATCGTCCCTACTTCGTGGAAATGAACCTGTTCCACCGCACAGCTGTGCGCTACACTCTCCGCTTCTGCGATCAGTCGGTATACAGAAAGGACGTCCTCCCTGACCTTTTCCGAAACCGGAAAATGATGTACCAACTCTTCAATGTCATGCATTCCGGTATGGTGATGATGCCGTTCCGGAATCCCCTCCTCGTGCTCATGCGGGGGACTTTCCGAAATCCCTTCCCTGTGTTGATGTAGGTGCCGTTCCGGAATCCCTTCCTCGTGTTTATGCAAAAGTTCTTCTGAAACACCATCTACTTTTATGATAGCGCGGCTGCCGGTAATGCCGCATTTCTGTGAAGGCGCTATCTCCAATGTCACTCCCGGAATCCCTAACGCCTGAAACCGACGGACAAAATCCGCAGCATTCGGGTGCAGTTCCAGAAGCGCTGCCATAAGCATATCTCCCGCAGCTCCCATATTACATTCTAAGTATAAGGTTTTCACAGAATCCCTCCTCACTTCCGCTGCCGCAGATGATTGATCATGCTAGCAAGATATCCGGCGCCAAACCCATTGTCAATATTTACAACACTGACGCCGCTGGCGCAGGAATTTAACATAGAAAGAAGCGCGGAAAGCCCTCCAAAAGAAGCGCCATATCCCACGCTGGAAGGCACTGCGATCACCGGGCATTCCGCCATACCGCCAATCACACTGGCCAGTGCCCCCTCCATCCCGGCAATCGCAATGATCACCCGGGCACTCATGATATCATCTATATATGCGAACAGGCGGTGTATTCCCGCCACTCCCACATCATACAGACGAACCACTTCATTTCCCAGAATCTCTGCTGTCAATGCAGCCTCCTCCGCCACTGGGATATCGCTTGTTCCACCTGTTGCAATCACAACACTGCCGTCTCCATCCGGCTCAGGCAGATCGCCAATCCTCCCAATCTTACTCTGCCTGTCATAATGTAATTCCAGCGAACCGCCGACATAGTTTGCCGCTTCGCTGTCCATCCGGGTGATCAGAACCCGTTTCTGTCCTGCATCAAGCAGGCTCTGCGCTATTTTTAAAATCTGTTCCGGCGTCTTCCCCGCCCCATAGATCACCTCGGCAATCCCCTGACGGACTGCCCTGTGATAATCCGGTTTGGCGAACCCCAAATCTTCAAAGGGTTGTTTTTTATCTGCAGCAAAGCGTCCTCAACACTGATTTTATGTTCTGAAACTTGCTGCAGCAATGCCTGTATCTTATCATTCTCCATACAAAACTCCCCCGCCATGCAGCTTTTTATTATCCAATATAGAAAGCCGCTTCACATTCAGGCGGCGCCGACATAAAAGAAATGCAAAACCGGCACATCAATGCGTTTTTTAACCTAGTCCTGCACATCATATAATATCGGCACTTTTTTCTCATAATTTAACATATTTTCCCACATAATTAAAATTTTTACAAATATCAGCTGTTGCTCCTTCTTTCAAACAAAGGAACCTCTCGCATCAGCCACTATCTCTTCTTCCAGGCAAAAGAAACACACGTATCGGCTGTTGTTCCTTCTTCCAAACAAAAAAACCTCTCGCATCAGTCGCTATCTCTTCTTCCAAACAAAAGAACCAGACGCAGAAGCTGTAACACAGACGACATCATAGAAGCCACATATGTCATGGCAGCCGCCCCCAGGACACGCCGTGCCCCTCTTAGCTCACTGTCAGAGAGAACCGCGCGTTCACGGAGAATGCGAAGCGCCCGCCCGGATGCGTCAAATTCTACCGGCAGCGTCACCAGCTGGAACACAACGACCAGCCCAAACAGGGCAATCCCGATATATAAAAGGTTCAAACTGCTGAAAATCAATCCCAGGATAATAACCGGCCATGATAATCGGGAACCAATATTTACCACCGGGACAATCAGAGATCGGATCTTGATGGGAATATAGCCACAGTTATGCTGGATCGCATGACCGCACTCATGCGCCGCCACGCCGACCGCCGCCACCGAAGTCATTCCAAACACGCTGTCAGACAGGCGCAGAACCTTTTCTGTCGGCGAATAGTGGTCTGTCAGATTGCCGTGAATCCGCTCAATCCTCACATCAAAAATACCGGCGTCCCGCAAGATCATTTCTGCAACCTGCTCCGATGTATAGCCTCTTGCATTCGGGACACGGCTGTATTTGCGGAATGAGCCATTCACGCGCCATGACGCAAACATGCACAAAAGCGCCCCTGCCAGAACCAGCACATACGTCGGATCAAAATAATAATGATGGTAATATCCCATAGTCTCCCTCCTTTTTCAAAAGTATAACGCAGATACCAAAAATTTTCCACCTGTAATTTTATTTTTTCTTATTTTTTCAAAACGCCTGATCCTTCCAGCGGAATATCTTTTCTGCCGGAATCTTTTCCGCCAGCCTATCTGTCAGGAAACGTTCCATTTCTTCCATCAGCCCATCCGGATAATGACACACGCCATTGTCATTTTCAAAAGGGAACTGTACAACGGCAGAATCCGGAAGCATTTTTCGCATTTTTTTCAGATAGTCCTGCGGAATCCGGAACGAGCCAACGCTGACGTCCGTTATCCGCTCCATATCGATCTGTCCCAAAACCTGTACTAGCATTTCGCCATACTGCATTTTCCAATCTGGACAGTAAATCATCGGATCAAAGCAAAAACGCACAGGAAATCCCCGCTCTAACGCAGCCCTGGCGCCCTCAAGCCGCTGCTGCAGAGAAGCCGTCCGGTGTTCCCACTGTTCGATCACCGCCTGGGGCGACAGCGTAAAAGCAAAGATCACATTTTCCGCCGGAGCCCATTGCGCATAGAACCGCTGCCCGGCGCACTTTGTCCTGATCTCAATACACAGATTGCTGTGCCTTCTGGCAAATTCAATCCACTCACCTACATATCCTGTCACTTTCTCCAGCGCAAGAAGATCTGTATCATAAGAAATACAGAGATAAACATCCTGCCTTTGCAGCGCTTCCTCCACTTTTGCAAATATATCCTCAAGATTTACAAAAACCACCAGATTTCCCGAAGGATACATTCCCTTTAAATAACAATATTCACAATCATAAATGCAGTTCATCACACACGACGTGTAATAAAAATGTTCTCTCCCGAAATTCTGGCATACCGCCGCCCCCGGGTAAAGAAGCCGCCCCCTGTCTTTTGCAAGGATGAGCGCCGGCGTCTGCCCCTGCAATAAAACATCCTGTCTTTTCCGGCAAAACACATCTTTATAATGCCCAATTTCAATGACATTGGCATTGGGAAATTTTGACAGGATTTTTTCTGCCCGCGCATTGTTTTTTATTTCTTCTTCTAAATAAATGTGAGAAAAAAGCATAGTAATCTCCATTCCCGGCAAATATAGCCTCTTTGCGTTCTGCCCAGACAAAACGGCAGGAAATTCATAAATATAGTTTCTGTTTCAATTCTTCAAAACAGCGTTTTCCCTCTCTTTTATCCCGGCACGGCAGCTTTCCTGCTTCATACAATCCTTCCACAGCCCGCCGGTAATCAACCCCCGCCGCCGCAAGATAAGCAAACAGGCGGAATACCATGCCGCGCATTGTCTCAGAACAATGCAGATCTTTGCACAGTCTGGAAACAAATTCCATGCGGTTCGCCGCACAGCTGTCTGCAGCGGCTGCAAGCCGCCTTTTTTCTCCCTGCACGCCTTTTAGCATCCGGATGAAAGTCAGGATTTCTTCTTTTTTATTCTCCATCAATTCCCTGACGTCCTGTGCTGTAACACTGCCGCTCTGCCCTGCGTCAGATACAATTTTTAAAAAGATCATCTGGTGCGGTGATACAAAATAAGCTCCCGCCTGATAAATTCCCGCACCCTCCATATCATAAACTGTTTGCCGTTCACCGGAAAATTTCTCCCCGACAGCAAACCGCCCCGGCACGGAATGTTCCGTGCCGCATCGCGCGTCCGCTCCCTCCTGCATCCGGTTCGGCGGCGTCAAGTGTCTGCGAGCGGGTTCCGTGCCGCATCGCGCATCCACTCCCTCTTGCATCCGGTTCGGCAGCGTCAAGTGTCTGCGAGCGGGTTTCGTGCCGCATCGCGCATCCACTCCCTCCTGCCGCAGCCCCGCCGTCAGCGCCCGCGGCGTTGTCACAAGCGAAGCCTCCTCCCAGCCATGGCAATACAAAATATCCGGATAAAAGCTTCTCCGGGTCACAGCGCAGACAATTTTATGGATAAGAAATAATTTTCCCGGACTGCTGCCGGCACAAGTTCCAATATTTAGTATAATATCTTCCCCCGCCACGCCATAACGGGCGCATATGCTGCTGACGGCCACAGCCGCCGCCGTGCTCCCCGTCCCGGTCAGCACAAGCCGGATGCCTTCCGGTGAAGAAAAAACATCAAACGGAAAGGCTTCTTTTTCTTTTTTTAAACCCAATTCCCGAATCCATACCGCCGCTTCTGCATACAAAGCAATAAATAAATAGAGCAATCCTGTCACCTCACACTATGATCAGACGGCCATCCAAACGATAACCGACCCTGTCAAATATACCACAAATACGCTTCCTATTTCAACGCCGCTTCCAGCTTTTCCCTCATGATATTTTAAACCGGCTGCGAATAACAGTTCTTTTTTTCGTCCACACTATGTACTACATTCAAACAGGCATATAGAAAAGGGCAAAGCCCGCGCTGGTGCCCTTGTGCACCACTACATTTTAAAGCGCTCCTTTCGGAGGGCTTGCAATTTCCTATCCCAGCATAAAGTGTGCTTCGCACACTCTTGCGAATTAGCAAAAACAAAATGCGAAGCACACTTTGCCGCGCCAGCCAGCGTCATGAAGTGACATTTTTCCTTGCCGGTTGTGCGCATAAATATTTTTTAATAGAAAACGAGAAGTTTCCTATAAAAAATGCGCCAAAAAATCCTAATATTTTAGCTAATCGGAGGTAGAGCTCAATGAAAATGACAGAAAAAGACAAACCGGTTCACACAATCCCAGACGGCGTCTGGGAGAGCCCCCGCACCGACCGCCGGGGTCAAAAAAAGCCAGCAGAACATCAGAATGAATTGACGACAGACGAACAGGGAAACGGCTATCCGACAGCTGCCTCCGATCAGAAGGCAAAAGGATAAAATCCCTGGGATAGATTTCTCTGGAAATCCATTCTTATATACTGCTAAAATCCTAGACGAAAGGGACGTTTCGCATCTGCCAAAGCAAAACTGCACCAGATGATTGCGAAATGTTTCAAAATAGTGTATCGCACCTTAGCAAGATACAAAAAACCATACAATAGAAAGGAGCCGTACTCTTATATGGAAAAGAAAAACATAATCTGGATCCTCTCGCTATCTATAATTATTATCCTATTAACAGCAATGTTTGCCGTTATGCTATATCAATCCAGAGAAGCGCCGGACGGCAGCCACAATATCAGCCGGGAAGACAGCTCCGCTTTCTCGACTGTCTCTCCGCCTTCCGGCCTGCCAGAAACAGACAGGGACGGCGGGCTGGCTGACACACGCAGAGACACTTCCCCACACACAGAAGAAGACAGCGGACTGGCTGCTTTTCTCGCAAAACAGGATGCCATTGCAGACGAAATGTTGAAGAAAATGCAGATTGAAGCCTCTGGAAATATTTCTTTAGATTTTTTATACGGAATCCTGCCCCTCTATCAGGCGTCCGCCAATCTGTCAGACAATTATCTGGAACATGGCGGCAGCAACCGCGAGCTTCAGGACGCCGCGGAAGATATTTTAGAAGAACAGTCGGAAGATACCTATGAGATACAGTCCCTGATTCGAAAACTCGACCGTTCCGGACAAAAAGAAAAGCATAACGAGCAGCAATTTATGAAAATCTATCAAACGGTAGTAAACAGCTGCCAAAAAATGAAAGAAACCTCCGCCGATACCATAGATTCTGCTTTTGCACAAAAGATCATACAAAATTTCCAGGCGGAGATTGAAATAGCAGAAGAAATCCTTGCGCATACAGATAACATGAACGTCCGCAAACTGGCGATGGATATCATCGAAGACCAAACGGAAGAAATCCGCGATATCCAGCATGAAACCCTTTAAGCCGGACAATCGCGGGAAAACAAAAATGGCAGCGCCGCCAATCCCGGCGCTATGATTTTTCATTCCGGAAAAGCTCCAGCATTCTGTGCAGTATCTGGAACAGCTGCACAGCGTCCTGCTCTTCCACCGGGACACAGCTGCCAATCTTCGCCGGGATTTCCACCGCCCTCTCTTTTAACTCCTCGCCCTGTTTTGTGATCGCTATGCGGAGAATCCGTTCATCCCTGCTGTCGCGTTCCCTGACAATATAGCCCTTCTTCTCCAGTTTTTTAAGGAGCGGCGTCAGCGTCCCCGAATCCAGAAACAGATGTTCTCCCAGCTCTTTCACATTCATTTCCCGATGTTCCCAGAGCACCATCATTGTAATATACTGCGTATATGTCAATCCAATCTCATCCAGAAACGGTTTATACCTCTTTACGATTTCCTTGGAACAGGCATAAAGGGGAAAACACAGCTGGTTTTCCAGCTTTAATACATCAAACTTATCATCCATATCCATAACTCCGCTATTGCGCCAACGCCGCTTCATAGGCTTCCCGCACGGCACATGCAAGCTGGTCGGCGCAGGAAGTCGACCTCCTCCCGCAGTGGATTCCCTTGCACTTTGATTCAATCTCCTCTACCGTCATACCGTCCACCAGCTTGGGGATTGCCTGTAAATTGCCATTACATCCGCCGGTAAAAACAACATTTGTGATCACATTCCCCTCGATATTAAAATTAATATCCGTAGAGCAGGTTTCTTTTGTCTTGTAATGATATTCCATAATAACCTCCGTTCCGAAGCATTTCCGCTCCTCCGTACTGTTTCATCTGCAAAGCTACCCTTACCGCAGCTTTTGGATATTTACTGTTTCTTCCGCAAAGCCGCTCTTACAACAGCTTCTGGATATTTGCTGTCTCTTCCGCAAAGCTGTCCTTACCGCAGCTTCTGGATATTTGCTGTCTCATCTGCAAAGCTGTCCTTACCGCAGCTTCTGGATATTTGCTGTTTCTTCCGCAAAGCTACCCTTACCGCAGCTTTTGGATATTTGCTGTTTCTTCCGCAAAGCCGCTCTTACAACAGCTTCTGGATATTTGCTTCCACTGTTTCCATATCTTCTGTCGGCTCAAAGCGGGCGACCACTTCACCGTCACGGTTCAAAAGGAATTTCGTAAAATTCCATTTGATATCCGGTTCTTCTCTGTAATTTGGATGCGTCCGTTCAAGCATACTTTCCACCATCGGCGTCAACGGATGGTCAGGGTTAAACCCCGCAAAGCCTTTCTCGCTCTGCAGATAGCGATACAGCGGCAGGGCATTGTCCCCATTTACATCAATCTTTGCAAAATGCGGGAATGTAATGCCATACCTGGAATCGCAGAAACTTGCGATCTCCTCATTTGTCCCCGGCGCCTGGCTGCCAAACTGGTTGCACGGAAAATCTAAGATTTCCAGCCCCGCGTCCTGATATTTTTCATATAAATCCTGCAGAGTATCATACTGTGGCGTGAAACCGCACTGCGTTGCCGTATTGACCACCAAGACCACCTTGCCGGCATATTCTTTCATTTTAACCGGCGTTCCCAAGATATCATTTGCTTCAAAATCATAAAATTCCATACCGCTTTACCTCCTTTTCTTCCTGGCACTGTTATTTTCTTAATCCCTCATTCCAAACGAATTATTATTTGCATCATGAATTTATTCCCTTTGCATATGTATTCGCTTTGCGTTTTTTGTGCGACGCCGCGACACCTCTCTGCGGAAGCAATAGTGAAAAATCCATGACAGCGATTTCTCGTCCTGCCACAAAAGCGAACCCTGCTCGCAATGTGAAGAATCCGCACAGCCGCATGATTTTCCAACTTATTGTACCGCTTTTATAATAACTTTGCAATCTCTGTATCAAGCTGCTCCGGCGTTTTCATCGGTGCGAAACGCTCTGTGACATTTCCCTCTCTGTCCACCAGGAATTTTGTAAAATTCCACTTGATCTTACTCCCCATCACGCCGCCTTTCTGTGATTTCAAATAAGTATACAGCGGCAGCTCATTTTCACCGTTTACTTCCGTCTTTGCAAACTGCCGGAATGTGATGCCATAGCGGGAATTGCAAAAATCTGTGATCTCCTCATCCGTCCCCGGCGCCTGGCCGCCAAACTGATTGCACGGAAAATCCAAAATCTCAAATCCCTTCTCCTGATATTTCTCATACAGATCCTGTAATCCTTCAAACTGCGGCGTAAAACCACATCCTGTTGCCGTATTTACAATCAAAAGAACCTTCCCTCTGTATTCCTCCAATGAAACATCATTCCCTTCTTTATCCTTGACAGTATAATCATAAATTGCCATATTCCCTCTCCTTCCTGTTCTGATATGGATTGAATGTCTGCAAAAACATCTAATTAAATTGTGCGCAATTCATTTAAACAATTACATTGTATACAATTTAATTGGACATGTCAAGCCTCTTTTTTCAAAATTTTTTCAAAAATCCCCCGCCCCCCCCTCTTCTAAAGATTTTCTTCAAAAATACCTTATCATCCCTCTTTTAAAGATTTCCCTTCCCTCCCAGCTCCCCTCTTCTATAAAATCCCAAAATCAAGCAGGGGCGATTGCATCTCCCCTCTCACACCACCAGTACACGCCATTCGGCATACGGCGGTTCAACATAACTTCAAATCATAACGTCCCATGTAATAATCATAACAGCTCACAAGCCCTGCCTGTGATAGCTTTTCAGACATTCACAGGCACATACATTCGTTTGCATGGTTACATTGTTCAGCCCTTCGGTTTCTCCCTGTTTGCAGGGATTTCCTACTATGGCCTCTGCTGACTTCTCACAGTTCGCTGTTACTACGGCTAATGAGACCGCCTGCGCTGGTGCCCTTGTGCACCGCTATGTTTGCAAGCCCTCCTTTAGGAAGGCTTGCAATTTCTTATTCCAAAAGTAAAGCGGCACCCGCTGGGAGTACCGCTTTGCTTTTACTTTGTATAGAAAATCCGCTTTTTATGGAACAAGTAAATCAAACTTATTCTTACTCTGGATACTTCTCATGAAATGCTGCAAGAAAGTCATCGGCGCTGCTATATGTCGTACCATTCCATGTGATACTTGTCAGGCTGCTACAGCCATCAAATGCCTCATCCCCAATCTCCGTCACGCTGTCCGGTATCTTGATACTTGTCAGACTGTCGCATCCCTCAAATTCACTATTCCCGATGCTCGTCACACTGTCCGGTATCTCGATGTTTGTCAGGCTGTTGCAATACAAAAATGCACCATCCCCGATGCTCGTCACACTGTCTGGTATCTCGATGCTTACCAGATTGCTACAATCACAAAATGTATCTTCTCTTATGCTTGTTACACCGTTCGGAATCTTTACACTTGCCAGACTGCTGCATCCACAAAATGCACCATCCCCGATGCTTGTCACGCTATCCGGTATCTCGATGCTTGCCAGGCTGCTACATCCCAAAAATGCATACTCTCCGATGCTCGTCACTCTGTCTGGTATCTCGATACTTGCCAGGCTGCTACAGCCAACAAATACACGCCACTCGATGCTCGTCACGCTGTCCGGTATCTCGATGCTTGCCAGGCTGTCGCAATCCTGAAATGCACTCCCCTCAATACTCGTCACGCTGTTCGGTATCTTGATGCTTGCTAGGCTTCTACAGCCATCAAATGTACTCTCCTCGATGTTCGTCACGCTATCCGGGATCTCAATGCTTACCAGACTGCTACAGCCTTCAAATGCACACGCCTCGATGCTCGTCACGCTGTCCGGTATCTCGATGCTTACCAGACTGCTACAACCATTAAATGCACTCACCCCAATGCTCATCACACCTGTTCCCAATTTTACGCTTGCCAGGCTGCTACAGCTATAAAATGCAAGACCCCCGATGCTCGTCACGCTGTCCGGTATCTCGATACTTGCCAGACTGTGGCATCCAAAAAATGCACTATCCCCAATACTCGTCACGCCCTCGTCCACGATGACACGGACATATTGGTCTATGATCAGGTTATCATCGTCATCATAATATGAATATCCTTGTATTTGTTCTTTGATTTCACTCGCATTTTCATCATTATAATGCAAGGTCACAATGCCTTCCGGATTGATAGTCGGCTTTGGTTTTTCCGTCGCCTCTGCACTTGCGCCCGGTGTCTCCGTCGGCTCGCTGTTTCCACCCGGTGTTTCCGTCGCCGTTGCCGTCGGCTGCTCTGTTGCCTCTGCACTTTCGTTCGGCTGCTCTGTCGCCTCTGCACTTGCGTTCGGCGTCTCCATCGGCTCTGTACTTCCACCCGGCGTCTCCGTCGGCTCGCTGCTTCCGCCCGGCATTGCTGTCGCCGTTGCCGTCGGCTGCCCTGTCGGAACCGGGCTGCTTACATTGGTATTGCTATTATTACTGTTATTGTTATTGTTGCTATTGTTATTTCTGTTGCTACTATTGCTGTTACTACTGTTATTGCTATTATTACTGTTACTATGACGATACTTATTGGTTTTCTTTGCTTTAACGGTCACGGTACAGGTATACTTCTTTTTGCCAATCTTCGCCTGCACTTTCGCCTTGCCCGCCTTCTTGCCCTTGACGGTCACGCCGGTCTTTTTCTTCGCCTTGAGCGTCACGCATTTCTTGCCGGATGTAACGCTCCACGTTACCTTTTTCTTATTGTTCTTCAGTTTCAGTTTTTTTGACTGTCCTACTTTGACAGTCAAATTCTTTGCGCTCAATGTCACTTTCTTTTTTGCGGCGTCTGCACTGGTCGAATTTGTAAGAGCTGCTCCACTCATGACCATTGACAGCGAAAGCACAATTGCAAGCGCTTTTTTGCATTTTTTCATGTTCTCTGTCTCCTTTTCTGATCTAGTTTGTTATTGTAAGTCTGAACGCCAGAGAAAAAGAAAAAAGCTACGGCAAATAAACCATAGCTTGTCATTTCCAAACTCTGGTTTCTCACGAAAGCCTCTGATGGCGGCAGAACGCCACCGGAGGCCAGTGAGAAAACCAAGAACGAGGCGTCAGTATGCGTCCACACTTACACCTCGTCATATATCGAAAGGTCACATCCTTTATCTGACAGATACACAAAAGCATTGAAATCATAGGTTGATTCCAGTATAATAATACCTGTGTGTATCGCAGACTTCGGTCTGTATCGTGTGGTAGACTGTTTACCATGCCTTGCCCTCTGTTGTTTGCGGCAACAGGGGGTGGTACACCTAATACGTTCTTGAATTTTCTCGTTTTTTATTCTATCATACATTTTTCAGCTGTACAAGCACAAAATGAAAATATGCAGTTTTCCTTAAATAGCTGACGGCGCTTCTTTACATGGCAGTGACAGAATCAAATAGTGCGCCAGCACGACGCCTGCATCGCAGGCGGATTCTGGAACCTAGTTTACCATGTCAGCAGAAAATCAAGCGCGAACGCAGTGAGCATTTGATTTTACCTGACATGGTAGTGACAGAATCAAATAGTGCGTTAGCACGGCGCCTGCATCGCAGGCGGATTCTGGAACTCAATTTACCATGTCAGCAGAAAATCAAGCGCGAACGCAGTGAGCATTTGATTTTACCTGACATGGTAGTGACAGAATCAAATAGTGCGTTAGCACGGCGCCTGCATCGCAGGCGGATTCTGGAACTCAATTTACCATGTCAGCAGAAAATCAAGCGCGAACGCAGTGAGCATTTGATTTTACCTGACATGGTAGTGACAGAATCAA
>CANQCD010000021.1 GCA_947589455.1 uncultured Lachnospiraceae bacterium
TACGCTGTTTTTCTTCCTGTCCATATTAGAGGACAGTGGATATATGGCAAGAATTGCGTTTGTCATGGATAAGCTTTTGCGGAAGATGGGGCTTTCCGGGCGAAGCATTGTGCCGATGCTGATGGGGTTTGGCTGCACTGTTCCGGGTGTGATGGCGAGCAGGACGCTAGCTTCAGAGCGCGACCGGCGGATGACAATCCTTTTAACGCCGTTTATGAGCTGTTCGGCGAAGCTTCCTGTCTATGCGTTTTTTACTGCCGCTTTTTTTCCGGAAAACGGCGCGCTGATCATGATTTCTCTGTATCTTCTGGGCATCCTTATCGGGATCATGACGATGTTTGTGCTAAAGGGGACGATTTTTAAAGGCGAGGCGGTGCCTTTTGTGATGGAGCTTCCAAATTACCGTCTTCCGGGAATGAAAAATGTGGCGCAGCTTTTGTGGGAAAAGGCAAAGGACTTTTTGCAGAGAGCGTTTACTGTAATTTTTCTGGCGACTATCGCGATCTGGCTTTTGCAGAATTTTGACATCAGGCTGAATGCCGTGGCAGATTCCAGAGATAGTATCCTGGCGGCGCTGGCCGGAGTGATAGCGCCGGTATTTGCGCCGTTGGGATTTGGGGACTGGCGGATTTCGACTGCGCTGATCACAGGATTTATGGCAAAAGAAAGCGTTGTCTCTACCCTGACAGTCTTGTTTGGCAGCAAGGCGGCGCTGTATACGGCGCTTGCGCCGGCGGGTGCGGCTTCCCTTCTGGTATTCTGCCTGCTGTATACTCCGTGTGTTGCGGCAATCGCTTCGATACGCCGGGAGCTGGGTGGAAAATGGGCGGCTGCCGTAGTGGCTGGACAATGCCTGATCGCATGGGCGGCCGCTCTGATAATCCACCTGGTTGGTGTTCTTACTGTTTTTTCATGAGAGAACAGTCGTCTCTTTTTAATGGAAACCGGCGCACGGAATCCACTCGTTTTTGCCGGTTTTTTCATGAGAGAGCTGTCGTCTCTTTTGATGGAAACCGGCGCACGGAATCCAATCTTTTTGTCTGTTTTTTCATGAGAGAGCTACCGTCTCTTTTTGATTTCTTTGGGCACGAGGAGTTCGGAGCAGTTTTCTTTGATATACTCTTTTAAGTCTTCTGTTTTTATCTCGCTGCCCGCTCTGATTTCCGCTATGAGGGACATTTCGTTTGTCTGGTTGTCGTAGCGGAGATAGGCGTCGGCTGCCTTAACTCCTTCGCAGGAATACAGAGTTTCCTCCAGTTTGGCGAGGTCATAGAAGCGCCGTCCGTGGACGCCGTCTGTGACAACTGTCCGTCCGCTGTTTTCCAGAAAATCCAGTCTGCCGTCCGGCAGGATCCTTGCGATTTGTTCCGTGCGATATAATGTCCCCGGGCTATATGGATTCTGGATAGTCTCTGTATAATGTATCGGTTCTTCGTCCATGACGTAGAGCGGTCCCCATGCGCCGAACGGTTTTTTGCGGAAGCCTTCATCAAGGATATAGACTTTTACTTTCTTTTCGTCGTCTGGTTCGAGAAAATCATATCCGGCCTCTCGATTAACGTCTGACACGCTGACAAAGTAATGTTTCGGATAAATTTCATCCGGCATATGGCGTTTTAAACGCCGCACGGAGCGCTCTTTTAGTATGGCGTTGACAATGTGTTCATAGCAACACAGGAAAACAGCGAGTTGGTCTTTGTCAAAGCGGCTCTCCCAATAGCGCAGCTCCATAAAATATCCGTCGTTGTCATTCATCACCTGCATATGGAACGGCAGGGAATCCAGCTGCAAATGTACCTTTTCCGCCGGCGCGCCGCCGATTTCTGAAATATTGATGATATCCCCCTGGTACTGGAAGAACATATCGCCCTGCCTCGGTGTAGAGATCGAACACTTCATCGTGTTCATGATCTGTTTTCCGGTTTTTTTCAGCAGGTCAATGACGCGCTCGTGGGGCAGTCTTGTAAAACGGCAGAAGTAGGTCAGAAACAGTGGCCCTGCAAGCCTTGTGAAACGGCTGTCTGTCCTTCCGCTGTGGATACTGTTGCTAAACAGGTCGTTTTCATCGCTAAACAGGCTGATGCAGTAGTTAAATGCGGTCAGGAACAGGACGTTTTCGGAAACGCCGTTCTGTTTGCAGAAATATAATATTTTTTTGCGCACCAGCATATCAAAGCGTTTGCGGATAACGGCATTTGTCTCGTCAAAATTATCCCTGGCGTCCTTTTTCGTCAGGATACTGCGGTTGAGGCGGCTTCCTTTTAGCAGACGGCTGATATAGGAGATATCTTTTGCGCGGATTCCGTTTTCTTCGCGCATCTGTTCCTCCAGCGCATATTCATAAAACGTATAAGTTTCTTTTTCGATTTCTTCTCCCTGATAGCGTTTGTTCACATCCTCCAGCAGGATATTCATTGAAATGCCGTCGCCCATTGCGTGCGATACGTCAAACAGCATATATTTTGAAGTCTCTGTCTGGAACAGGTAAATATGGAACAGATTGTCGTCCGCCGTATAGGCAAACGGAACCAGAAGCTCCTGAATCCTATCCTTCCATTCTGCGTCTGTCAGGTTGATGATGGGGACGTCGATTTCGCGGCTGTCATCGCGGTACAACATACATTGCCTGCCGTCAGAGCGAATGATACCGCGAAGCCCCGGATGTGCGTCAATGGTGTCTAAGATTGCCGTCCTTAGGCGTTCCAGGTCGATGCTGTTATCCAGTTTGAAAGTAAACGGCAGGTTTCCGGTGGTGTTTCCGCGGATAATATAGACGAAATATTTCTGCATATTTGTCAGCGGGTAGACTTCTCTGACGCTGTAATCGACAGGGGCGGCGTCTTTTTTTGTCTGCAGGAACATCTCGAGTTTTTCTACGGTGTTCTGCTCCAACAGGTCGTTTAGTGTGATATTTAACTGCAGGCGGTTGTGGATTTCCTCGATAAAGAGGATGCTTCCAAAGGAATCCAGGCCGTTCTGGTACAGGTTGCTGTTGACGCCGAACAAGTCGTTGCCGATGATCTCTGTCAGGATATCATAAATCTGCTGCTGGAGATCGCTCGTCGGTTTTTTCACGCGCTTACTCTTCTGATCCGCCTTCTTTTTGGAGTCAAAATATTTCTGGCGGATGATTTTATTGGAAGAGTTTTTTTCAAAGGGATGCTTGCGCACCGTACATCTCACAATGCGCGCGTAGGGCGGGAGCTCGCCGTTGCGCTCGTTGACCACCTTCTGCACAGCGGCCTCGATATCTGTTATTTTGCTGGCCTGGGCATATTCGTAATTCGGATAGATCTCTGCGGCGATCACATCATCCTCGCCGTATACTAAAATATCCGAGATCAGGATATCTCCGTCAAATTTATTTTCAATGCCTTCCGGGGAAATATTTTCTCCGTTGCTCATAATGATCAGGTTTTTCTTGCGTCCCGTCAGGTACAGGAAATTTTCATCGTCCACATATCCCAAGTCGCCGGTGCAGAGCCAGCCGTCCTCGGTAAACGCCTCTGCCGTCCGCTCTTTGTCTTTGTAATATCCCATCATGACAGAAGGGCTCTTGACCTGGATTTCCCCATCGGCAATGCGCACCTGGCAGCGGTCTACGATTTTTCCGACAGATGCTAATTTATCCTGACGCTCGTATACCGGGGATGAAATTTTTGGGGAGCACTCGGACATGCCGTATCCCTGTGCAATCTCTATCCCCAGGCTGGCAAAATCCATCGCAAGCTCCGGCGCAAGATAACCGCCGCCGCTGATAATGCGGTGCAGTCTGGTTCCGAGTACCGCGTCTTTTGCTTCTTTTGCCGAGATATCGGGGTTCTGTTTCTGGGTGATCGCAATTTTATTGTAAAGCATTTTTGCCATCATCGGGACTACGCGGATCACGCTCGGCTCAAATAATTTTATGTAGTGGAGCATCTTGGACAATTCCGGGCAGAGCGCCAGCGTGCTCCCATACCGGATAACTAAGAGGATATCTCCATTCAGGCAAAAGACATGGTGGATCGGCAGGAGGTTTAAGCAGACTTCCCGGCTCTGGTCTGTCTTTTCTGTGGTACAGAATGTGTTGTCAATCAGATTGCCGTGCGACAGCATAACGCCTTTTCCCAGTCCGGTAGTGCCGGATGTGAAGATGATAATGGCGCAGTCTTCCGGCGCTGCGTCAGACTGGAACGAGACGCCGCAGTATTCTTTATAGATCGCCGCGGTCGATAAATCATTGCGGACTTGCTGAATACAGACTTTCTCACGGATGTTTGGGCATTCTTCCATGATAACTTCTACCTGGGAGTGAAATTCCCAGTCATAAAATAAAATCTCTACATCAGAACGGGTTATATTATCGATCATAGTTTCCTTTTGAAGCTGGTTGTCGAGGGGGACGGCAACAGAGCCTGCGCCGGTGATACCAAACAGAGCGGTCAGATATTCATAGCTGCACCTGCCGAGAAGGGCGGCGTGCGTTTTGTGGCATGACCGGCGGTTCTGCTCCTCAACCCATGCGGCGATAGCTGCGCTGTCCTGCATCAGCTCGCGGTAAGTCCTCTCATAAATAACATCATCTTTTGCCGAGCGCAGACATACTTTGTCTCCGTACTCTTTCCCGGCATTTTGCACTAAATCATAAAGTGTCCTGGTGTTTTCTAATGTGATCATAGATTTTCCCCTTTCTGGATGCGGCGGATATATTTCGTATTGCGAAGTATATTGCCAAAAAAAATATACGGTATCATGGCAGTAGTATGAAAGAATGACCTCTGCTGTCCTTAATATAACAAAAAGATATTTATTTCGCAATACGAAATAAATATCTTTTTGCAAATATTTTTTTCAAGGGGTATTTTTCCTTGCTTTTCGTTTCCTTCAAAGGGTATTTTTTCTGTTTTCTGCTTTTTTCAGATGGTATCTTATTCCTGTTTTTCGTTTTCTTCAGGTGGTATCTTTTTTATTCCGTTCGCTTTCTTCGCCGGAATAGGACAGTACGATCTTTAACAGCCGGATAAATTCTTCGGTGTCTTTTTTTCCGAGGAGCTGGAACATATCGTGATATTCCCGTCGGATAAAGGTACGCATTTTTATGGCTTCCTCTTTTCCTGTTTCTGTCAGGGAAACTAAAACTCTCCGCTTATCTTCCTCGCTTCGGCGGCGGAGGATAAGTTCTTTGTGTTCCAGGCTGTTTAATATGTCTGTCATCCGCCCGGGCACTACGTGGAGATGTTCTGCGAGCGTGCCTGTGCTGACATGGTCTTGAACGTACATCAGAAAACGGAGCACGCCGTATTCACCGCGGATGCTGTCAAGGACAGTGCGGTGGATTTTTCGGTTCAATAATTCGGCGAGAAGGTTGTATAATTCTTCGCCGAGGTCTTCGTCGCTTTTTTTCAAGGCTGTTTCCTCCGGATGTCATACATTTCTAAAAGATTCTTATAATTTTATCGACCTTTTGGTGAATTGTCTTAATTGACGGGCAATGGAAAAGTTTATATAATAAAAGATAAACGGATGGTCGATCCTAAGGAAAAGAAAGCAGGAATAAGCGAGGATGGGCATATGCAGCAGAGAGGTATTTTACACAATAAAATTTATCTGTATCTGACAGAGTTTTTTGCCGGAATGTCAGTTATGGCGGTAGAGCTCGGAGCCAGCAGGCTTCTGGCTCCATATTTCAGTTCTTCCCAGATTGTCTGGACGATCATTATCGGGATGATCATGATCGCGATGGCGTTCGGAAATATCTATGGCGGGCGTGCGGCGGATAAAAACCCGGATCCGGACAGGCTGTATGGCAGGCTGATCGTTGCGGCTGTATGGATCGCGCTGATTCCGGTGGTGGGCAAATATATTATTATGGGTATTTCCGCCATTCTTATCTTTACGGTAAGCAGCCATTTTTTGATTGTCGCCGCTTTTGCCGCCTGTCTGGCGCTCTTCGTCTTTCCGCTGTTTTTGCTGGGGACAGTGACGCCGTCTCTTGTAAAATATACAGTGGACAGCCTGGAGGATAATGGGGCGACGGTGGGGATGCTGAATGCGGCCAATACGGTCGGGAGCATTATCGGTACTTTTGTGCCGACATTTATCAGTATCCCGGCAGTGGGGACTTCTGTGACTTTTTTAATCTTTGCGGGAATCCTTTTGCTTTTGTCTGTCATTTATTTTTGCTGTAAAAAGAGATGGGTAAAAAAAGCGCCGGCCGGTGTGGCGTTGTTTCTTGTCTGCTGTGTTTTGGGACATGACGGCAGCTTTGCTTTCTGGCAGGACGGCCTGACATACGAGGGAGAATCAATCTATAATTATCTGCAGGTATCGGAGGACGAGGAGGAGGTTGTCCTGTCGACCAATGTCCTCTTTGGCGTGCAGTCTGTCTATCAGAAAGAGCGGAAGCTGACAGGGATGTATTATGATTATGCGATGGCGGCGCCGTACATGACGGGGGCGGGAGACGGCTTGCTGGATGTTTTGGTGCTGGGGATGGGAACCGGCACATATGCAACGCAGTGTATGCGGTATTTTGATGATCTGCGGATCGAGGGCGTTGAGATCGATGAAAAGATCACAGGCCTGGCGGAAAAGTATTTTGAATTGTCGGAAAATGTCAGTGTGACAGCTTATGACGGCAGGGCATATCTGAATGCCGTCAAAAAAAAGTACGATGTGATTATGGTCGATGCGTATCAGGATATTACAATCCCGTTTCAGATGTCTTCTGTGGAGTTTTTTACTCTGGTCAGGGAGCATTTAAACGATGGCGGGGTGATGGTGGTAAATATGAATATGCGCGGCGGGGGAGAGGGAGATATCAACCAGTATCTGTCGGATACGATAGCCTCGGTTTTTTCGGAGGTTTATACGGTGGATGTGAAAAATTCTACAAACAGGGAATTGTTTGCGTCGGATAATCCCGGTATGATAGAAGAGTTTGATCAAAAGATTGGATTGGGCGCTGGCGCAGATGTGCGGGAAGATGGACAAAGCGGCGGGGACAGGGAACTGCTGTCCATGATGCGGGACGTCAGGCATTCTCTGAGCCGATATAAGGCGGGACCGCATTGTATGACGGACGACCGGGCGCCGGTGGAACTTTTGGGGATGCGGGAAATTGATGTGCTGATACGGCAGGAAGTAGATTATTACAAGACAATCTACCGGCGGGATGGTCTGTCTGGATTGTTGGATGTTCTGCTGTGAGGGAGGATATTCTGTCTGGATTATTGGATATTTCGTGGTGAGGTTTGGCGGGATGGATTGTTATATATGCGTTGTGAGATACAGCGCGCCAGTTAATTTGATGGAGGAAATGAAGAAGTGGGGAAAAAGCATACGCAGGATAATAAGGACGGTCAGGCCGCGGAGACATATGACAGTGGGCGGAATATGTGCGGGAAGAGAGAGCGCAGGCTGAAAAAACTGCTTGTCATAATATCTGTCGCTGCAATAGGCTGTCTTTTATTTGGAGTTTGCAGTATAAGAGCATCATTCCAGTTGAACAGGCAGAGTGAGATACTGCGGAAAAACCAGGCGGTCTGCCTTGCAAAGGAAGCGCTGGGAAAGCTGGCGCAGGATGACCGGGAGGCCGCTGTGCAGACGGCATATCAGGCAATGACCGGATTCCAGGGGACAAAGCTGCCCTATACGGCGCAGGCACAGTACGCATTGAGTGAAAGCCTGCATTTGTATGACGTTGGTCAGGTGACAAGAGCCTCTGCGCAGTTAAAAACTTCTGATATCATAGATTCTATCAGGATTTCCCCGCAAAAGGATCTGCTTTTGTCCTGCGGAGAGGCGGGGCAGTTGATTTTATGGGATATCGGCCAAAAAAGAGAGATTGGAAAATACGGCGATTTAAATCTGCTCGGCAAGTTAGAGCAAAAATATTGCTTTTTGGGCGAGGACAGATTTGCCTATGTCGATCAAGAAAACCAGGTCGTGATCGTTAATACCGGAGACGGCAGGGAAGAGAAACGGCTTTTATTTCAAAACATCAATGGGATAGCCGCCGACAGGGAGGGAAAATATCTTGCAGTCAATACGTTAAAAGGGGTTGAGGTATTTGGGACGGATTCTTTGAAAAAGAAAGCGGGATACACGGCAAAAAGTTATATCCTGAACGGATTGTTTTTTTCGGGAGGCGGGGATATCCTGGCTTTTGCAGAAGACAGGCAGAATGCTGGAAAGAATGTGATGTCGGTTCATTTTATGGATATGAAAACAGGGAAAATAAAGACGTCAATCCGCATTTTTTCATATAATCCGGAGAAAATCTGTTTTGCCGGCAAGCGGGCGTATCTGCTCTGTAATGATAATCTCAACAGTGGGATTTCAATGTCGCTGATTGCCTGCAATTATGAGACAGGTAATATATTGTGGCATAATCGTTACCGCAATGAATGGGGAGACCATCTGATCTGTTCTGTTTCCAGAAAGGGCGCTGTGTCGCTGATTGCCAGTTCTTCCCATATGTCATGGCTTGTGGATGGAAGGACAGGAAAAGGGATCAGGACACTTTCTGTCGGCGCTGTGGCAGGATGCTTTTATCAAAAGGAAACGGACAGGTTTTTGATATTTACGGTGAATGGAGATGCCGTTTTCGTAGATAGCAAAAAAGGGGACGTCTTTCCTGACAATGACAGGAGATACCGTCTTTCCTGCGGGCGATACCGGCAGATTGCAGCTTGCGGGCAGGGCTTTCTCGCAGTCCCCGAACAGGAGAGCAGGATTATCCTGTACGCCGTGATCGTGAATCCGGACAGAAAGGCGTATGAAGGGGAAAAAATTTCGCTCAGGACGGAGATCACAAAAGAGCAGATTGAGGAAGAAAAAGACCGGCTTTTCCTGTCTGACAGCGATCCGGTCACACAGATCGTATATAATGAGGACAAATCCCTTGTGTTCGTCAGCTATGCAAACGATCTGCTTGAAATATACGACACGGCAAAAAATGTGCTGCGCACATCGGTGTCAGACATGGAAGACGACCTAAAATATTATCTCGGAAAAGATAAGCAGGGAAACCGGTACTTTGCAGGGGATGATTTCGGATATTGCTTTAATGCAGATTTGGAATGTATCGCCCAGATCGAAGGGTTGTTGTCAGTAGACAGCAATGAAAATACATTTGTCACAGGCACAAAAGAAGAAGCATTTATTTTGCCAATATACCAGACAGAAGAAATCCTGCAGAAAGCAAAAGAATTTATGCAATAGATAGACTTTTAGCGTGTTGTGCGCTATTATAATAATAAAAAAGCGAGGAGGATGAACATGAAGATTCAAGGAACAAAGCGCTACAGTTATAGTTATGAGGAGTATGAAGAAAACGATGTAAATGCAGCTACAATGTTAGAAGAAATTCTGGCAGATGAAGAATTTACTTCGCTGAATGAGCTTGTTATCGGCTGTTGGGGAGAAGCCTGGGAGGATTCGCCGCAGCCGATCATCAACGGCATTGTACAGCAGCCGGAAAAGTTCTCCCATATCGACACTCTTTTTGTCGGTGATATTGATTTCGAGGAATGCGAGCTCTCCTGGATCATTCAGGGAGATTACTCTAAATTGTGGGGAGCTATGCCGCAGTTAGAAAGACTGGTAATCAAAGGAAGCACGGAATTGGAATTAGGCGATATTTCACACAATAACCTGAAAGAATTGGAAATTATATGCGGAGGCTTGCAACAGAGCTGTTTTGACAGCATACAGGAGGCGAAACTGCCGGAATTACAAAAATTGTTCTTATGTATTGGGATAGAAGATTATGGTTTTGAGGGCGATGTAAATACGCTGAAAGAGTTTTTGGAAAAAACAGATTTTCCAAAGTTGACTTATCTTGGGCTCGCAGATAGCGAGATACAGGATGATGTTGCAAAACTCATATTAGAGAGCAAATATATAGACCAGATTTCTACGCTGGATTTGTCCCTTGGAACGCTGACAGATAAGGGAGGCGCGCTTTTGCTGGAGGAAATCCCAAAGCATCCGAATATTAAAAAGATCGATCTGACATATCACTTTTTGTCAGATGAGATGGTGGAGAAGTTAAAAGGGCTTTCCGGAGTAGAGGTTATTTTGGATGAGCCGCAAGAGCCGGAGGAATATGACGGTGAAGTTTATTATTATGCGATGCTGACAGAATAATAGGAAAATAGTTGGAGAGTGAGATGCTTTTATTAGGGGCAAGAGAATCAAAGCGGACGGTTTTTTTGCGGCGGGCAGCAGAAAGGGCGGGAGAGCCGTTTACGTTTTTGGACTGGGATGAGATATTCAGCAGGAATGCGGCGAAAGGGAGTGTGGGACAAAATCCCGATGGCGCGGCGAAAGGAACGGCAGGACAAAGCCCTGACAGTGCGGTAAATGGAACTGTGGGACAAAGTCCCGATGGCGCGGCAAATGGAACTGTGGGACAAAATCTCGACGGCGCGGCAAATGGAACTGTGGGACAAAATCTCGACGGCGCGGCGAATGGAATAGCAGGGCAAAGTCCCAACGGCAGTATTGGCGCAGAGTGGAAGCTTTTTCTTCCGGCGCGTGCTGCCGTAAAAATAGACCCTCCAGTCTGGAATACGGCTGATTTGAGCCAGATGCAGGGATATCTGGAACAATATCGGCGCATCCTGCGAACGATGTCGGCTTCTGACGTCCGTTTTCTCAATTCTCCGGAAAGCATCCTGCTTCTGCTGGACAAGCGCCGGGGCAAGGAATGTCTGCAGGGCGCCGGGATACCGACGACAAAGATGTACCGTTTTCGTGCGGAGTCGGCAGAGAAACTTATCCGTTGGATGGCGAAAGAAAGGGTTTCTTCTGTATTTATAAAACCGCGATTTTTTTCTGGCGCGGCGGGAATAATGGCGCTTCGAAGGCATCCTGCTGCGGGACAGCTGCTGGCGTATACTTCCTGTTATCTGAAAAATGGAAAACTGATCAATGCGAAGCGGCTGTTTGCGATGCGCGAGACAGACCAGATACTCGGCGTGTTAGAAAAAATCATAGAGTTAGACTGCATAATAGAAAAATGGCATCCCAAACTGTCATTTCAGGGAAAGAGCTTTGATCTGCGCGTTGTGTATCAGTTCGGGCATATCGCAGACATTGCCGTACGCCAGTCAAGAGGTCCGATCACGAACCTTCACTTAAATAATCAGGCGTGTCCGGTGGAAACTATCGGGCTTTCGGAAAGAACGATGGATGCGATAGAGGACGTCTGCCAGAGG
Source organism: uncultured Lachnospiraceae bacterium (assembly GCA_947589455.1). Lineage (GTDB taxonomy): Bacteria > Bacillota > Clostridia > Lachnospirales > Lachnospiraceae > Butyribacter. The sequence goes on from CANQCD010000021.1 coordinate 11,208, forward strand.
GCGGTGAGGGCAGTTCCGGGGCTTCAGATGGCAGGGATTGACATTTTATTAGAAAAAGGAAGCGGCAGGCCGCTTGTCATTGAGATGAATGGGCAGGGCGACCTGCTTTATCAGGATATTTTCGGTGAGAACCGGATTTATACAGAGCAGATATACCAAATGGGGCAACAGGAAACCGAATGGCGGAAACTGGGCGAGAGTAAGCGGAAACCGAAGCGAGGGAGAACCGAGCGGGGTAAGCAGGAACCGAAGCGAGGGAGAACCAAATGGGGCAGCAGGAAACCGAGCGAGGGAACGCAGAGGAAGGAATGGAGTGGAAATGTCGCAGATTGATATGAGCCAAATCGTTGGCAGCCATAATATTTTGTTTATCTGTATTGATTCCCTGCGGTATGACATTGCATATCAGGAACAGGAAAATGGCGGCACGCCGGTTTTGAACCGCTACGGCAAATGGCAGAAGAGACAGGCGCCCGGCAATTTTACATATCCGTCCCATCAGGCGATGTTTGCAGGATTTCTGCCTGTAGAGGATGGGATCGCTGAAATGCGGCGGCGTGAAAAGCTTTTTTTTTCTGAAGATATCGGCATGGGGAGAAAAGCGCCGGCAGGCGCATATCATTTTAAACATGCGACCTGGATACAAAGCCTTGCCGAGGAAGGATATATGACCTGCTGTGTCGGAGGCGTCAGTTTTTTTGACAAGCGGACAGAGCTTGGCTCTGTATTGCCGTCCTGTTTTCAGCACAGTTATTGGCATCCGTCTTTTGGCTGCAAAATCAAAGACTCCGCCACAAACCAGATAGATTTTTGTGTACGAAAAATAGGACAGATACCGACAGAGCAGAGGATTTTATTATATTTGAATATTTCGGCGATTCATTATCCAAATCATTTTTATATTGATGGGGGAAAGAGGGACAGTGTAGAAGCGCACGCAGCGGCTCTTCGCTATGTGGATGGAGAGTTGGGACGCTTGTTTGAAGCGTTTGCAGCAAGAGGGGACGCTTTTGTGATCTGCTGTTCGGATCATGGGACCTGTTATGGGGAGGACGGCGTTTGGTATCATGGCGTCAACCATCCGATTGTGATGGCAGTGCCTTATAAACACTTTATTTTGTGCGGTAATGCTGCCGTATGAGGCTGCTTTTGTGCGGTAATGTTGATATATGAGGTTGCTTTTATGCAGGAATGCTGTCGTATAAGGTTGCTTTTGTGCAGGAATGCTGCCGTATGAGGTTGCTTTTGTGCGGGAATATTATCGTATGAGGCTGTTGCCGAAGTTTGCCGGGATAGATCTGCGGCATTTTTTGTGGAGGAATTTTTGTGTCAATCAGTGAATTTAAAAATCCGTATGTCCAGTATATGTATAGCTATCCGCATAAAACAGCATACAGGGCATTAGACGGAGTTTCGATAGAGAACTATATGCACTTTTTGTGTGAAGAAAAAAACAGTCTGTATTTTCACATTCCGTTTTGTCAGTATAAATGCGGATATTGCAATCTGTTTTCGCTGGCGGGACAGCCGGAAAAGAAAATAGAGCAGTATATCGATGCGGTGGAACGGCAGGCAGAGCAATGGAGCGAGCTTTTGCCCTCCGGCGTGGAATTTGCGGATATGACGCTTGGCGGCGGCACGCCGCTCCTGTTATCGGAAAAGCTTTTGCGCCGTGTGTTCCGAATTGCAAGAGATTATTTTGGATTTCGGCGGGGACGAGCTATCGTTGTCGAGACGTCGCCAAACCAGACGACGCCGGAGAAGCTTGCCCTGTTAAAGGAAGAGGGAGTTACCCGGCTAAGCATGGGCGTACAGAGTTTTCAGCCGGACGAGTTAAAAAGCCTTTACCGCTTTCATGAAGTAACGACAGTCCGCCGTGTTTTGGAGGACATAAGAAAAGCTGATTTTGATTGTGTTAATCTGGATTTGATCTATGGAATCTCGGGACAGACGAAGGAGAGTCTGGAGGATTCTCTGAAGAAGGCGGTTTCCTACCAGCCGGATGAATTATTTGTCTATCCATTGTACATAAAACCGGACACATATCTGTACCGCAATCATGTCAGAAATGCAGATAATACGTATGCATTGCAGCTTCATGCGAGGGAGGCGCTGCGCAGGGCGGGCTACCGGGCGCATTCCATGCGGCGTTATGTCAGGGGAGCGGAAGAGCCCGCAGACGTTTCCTGCGGTTTTGATAATACTCTGGCGCTGGGCTGCGGCGGGAGGAGCTATCTTGGCAATCTGCATTTCTGCACACCGTATGCTGTCGCGCAGGAAATGTGCGGTGCGATTCTGAAGGATTATATCGGTACGAAGGATTACAGGACGCTGACAAATGGTTTTTTGCTTTCGCCGGAGGAGCAAAAGCGCCGCTATCTGATCAGGCAGCTTTTATATGGAAAAGGGATTTTGCGCACAGATTACAGGGAGCGTTTTGGCGGCGAACCGGAACAGGATTTTCCGGCGCTGGCGGAATGGGCGCAAGAAGGGTATGCTGTTTTGGGCGGGGAATCTGTTTCCCTGAGTGAAGAGGGGATCGCATTGTCTGATTATCTGGGGCCAAAGTTAATATCGGAGGATGTGCGGAAGCGGATGCAGGATTTGGAGGGAAAGGCGTGATGTATCAGTATCTGGATCATGGTATTGCTAAAAGATACCGTCAGTGGTATTACCGGGGAAGTTTAAAATCCTGCAATTATACATGCAGTTACTGCCCTTTTTCCAAAAAAAGAGAATCGGCAAGACAGATACAGGAAGATAAAAGAGCGCTGTTTCGTTTTGTGGACAGGCTTTCAGAAATACTTCCGGAACAGGCGGATATGCGCAATGCTGTTTTGATCGCGCCATATGGGGAGGCTCTGATCCATCCCTACTACTGGGAGGCGCTGGCACAGCTAAGCCGGAATCCTTTTATTGATGCGGTTGGGGCGCAGAGTAATTTTAGTTTTTCAGCGGATGATATGTTGTCCGTTTTTTTGGACAAGGGCGGCAATCCGGAAAAGCTTCGCCTGTGGGGGACGTTCCATCCGCAGATGACAACAGCAGATGCATTTGCCGGACAATGCCAGAGGCTGTCAGAGTTGTCTGTCTGCTATTGCGCCGGCGCCGTGGGTGCGCCGGAGAGGATGGAAACGCTGCGGGAATTGCGGGAAAAGCTTCCGGGGGAGGTCTATTTTTGGATAAATAAAATGGACGGAATGGGAAGAAATTATACGCCGGAAGAAATCCGGGGATTTCAGGAAATAGATGAATATTTTGAGCTGGAACTGCGGCATCATCCCGCCAGACCGGAGCGGTGCGGGAGAAATTATTTTGTAGAGGCGGACGGCTCTGTGCGCCGGTGCAATATAAGCCGGAAAAGGGAGGGCAATTTTTATAGTGGATTTGTCGGTACGCCGCTGCAGGATATTGGGAGCAGTACGGAGAAAGATAACCGCGAACCAGACGACTACGCCGTTAAGTTATGCAGACAGGATATCGGGAGCAGCACGGAGAAAGATAACCGCGAACCAGACGACTGCGCCGTTAAGTTATGCAGACAGGATATTGGGAGCAACGCGGAGAAAGATATTCTGTGCGGAAGAAAGGAATGTTCCTGTTTTCTCGCGTATTGTAATCAGAAGTTGGAAGAGCATCCTTTTTTTTATCCATATCCGGCATTTCGCATTCCAGAATATCCAGCGGCAGTGTTTTTTGACGTTGACGGAACACTGGTACAGAATGGTGCGGGGAAGATTTCAGAAAAAACTGCCAGAGATCTCCACAGGCTGGCAGAGCACAGCAGGATATACCTTGCGACTGCGCTTCCCTATGAAGAGGCGATGAGAAAGACTGCGCCGGTCAGAGATGTTTTATCCGGAGGTGTGTTTGCCAATGGCGCGCTGTGCCTGCTTCAGAAACAGGAGACTGCGGAATGGGAAGAAGCGTGGATCGCCGAGATAGAAGACGGTCTGCCGGAGCTTGTCTCAGGTTTTGCCGGGCAATATGGCTGTCGGATACACATGTACAAAAAACAGGACAGACCATATAAGGTCACATTGGAATTTCCGGCGGGAAAAAGCGCTTTTTTGGAGAAAAACGAGGAGAAGCTGCGCCGGGCGCTGAATCTGCCCAAGGGATATCAGGCAGTTTTTGAGGAAAATTGCATTCAGATCTTAAAAGCCGGATGCGGGAAAAGGGAAGGCGTTATCGCAGCCTGCAGAAAAATGGGATATGATGAGAAACAGGTAATTGCCTTTGGGAATGCAGAAAACGATATGCCTCTGCTTCGGGCGCTTCCGGTTTCCTTCTATATAACGAATTAATATCAAGGATTTGTAAATAATGCGAAGCCGGCTCAAATTTTAAAAGTAAATTGCTTTAATGCGAAGCCGGTCAAAATTTTAAAAGCAGATTGCTTTAATGCGAAGCCGGTCAAAATTTTAAAAGCAGATTGCTTTAATGCGAAGCCAGTCCAAATAAAAAAACAGATTACTTTAATGCGAAGCCGGCTAAAATTTTTTAAACAGGCTGTTGACAAAATTCTGTAAAACATATATACTCTAAACAAATAGAGATTTCATTAAGAAAACATGAAGAAAATGAGGTGTATTTATGAAAGTAAAACGGTCAGAATTATCGGAATGCGAGTTAATTGTTATGAAGTGTATCTGGGATGCGGATGGGCCAATAACCTGTGCAGAAGTTATGAAACAGCTGCGGGAAAAATACGAGCTGAATTATAAAGACACAACGGTTTATACTTTTTTAAAGGTGTTAAAGGAAAAGAACTTTGTCGAATCGGAGCGAAGGGGAGTGACGTATTACTCTGCGATCAAGGAGGAGAGAGAATACCGGGATAATCTTTTGAAAAAAACAGAGAATTTCTGGTTTGACGGTTCTTCCCTGCGCATGATCTCCGCGCTTTTGCGCACGAAATCTGTGAGCAGTGAGGAGCGGGAAGAGATTAAGAAGATGATCGATGAATTGGATTAAGGAGCTGTTTGTTTTATGGTTTGTGTAAACTCAGAAAATTTGGGATATCCGATGGGGTTACTGCGCAATCTATCACTTCAAAAATAATTCTTTTATAAAACAGGGCGTCAGCCGTTTTCCGCTGACGTCCTGTTAAAATTCATCTTGTTAAGATTCGTCCTGTTAAGATTCATCCTGTTAAGATTCATCTTGTTAAAATTCGTCCTGTTAAAATTTTCAGTTCCGATGTACTTTGTATTCCGGATGCCATCTAATCATTTTATAGTATCTGCTTTCATAAAAACAGCTTATCCTGGTCTTGCCATTGTCCTGTGCAAAAAATTTGAATTTTCTCTTTTTTTAAAGACAGCCAGAGTCAAAAAAGCATTTGCAACCACGCACAGAAGCCGGCATCAGCGGAATACTTCAAAACAGGAGTTTTTGGATGATCAGTACAAAATAAAAAAATTCAAATGTAGAAAAATATTGTATAAAACAAGGGCGGATAGTATAATAGAAGAAGACGAGGCAGGAACAGGCTGTCTTTTTCTGAATAGAATAAATTGACAGTGATAATAAAAAAACAGTGATAAAAAAACAGGCGGGCACATTAACGGACGACATATATGATATATGAATATATAACAGGAGAAAGAACAGATGGGCAGAGAAAGAGAACGAAAAAGAAAACACATGAGGATGGATAAAAACCTGACAGCTACAGGTATTCTGATCGTTATTATCGTTATCCTTTTAGTTTTTGGATATTATTCTATCAATAAGATTTTGACACAGCGCTCTCTAAGCCGGATGGAGGAGGGCGTCAACACGGTGATTGAAGAAGTCACGTCAAAGCTGGAGCGGGACAGCCGTATCCTCAATGCGACGGCGAGCATTATCTCGCAGGCGGATAATTTTAATATCAAGGCTACGATGGAAATCATGGAAAGCAATGAGCCGCTTTTGGAGACAATGCAGGTGTTTGTGCTGATGTCAGACAACAGGATCCTCTCTCCGGACGGCACGGTCACGGAGGCAAAAGACAATCATTCGATTTCTTTTCAAAAAGAGGCGTCGCTGGGGGAACACATTTCAAACCGCGTGACCAGCGTTCCGGGGAATAATCTTGTCCTGCGGCATTTTGTGCCGATCGTGCAGGATGGAAAGACGGCCGCCCTGCTCTATGGCGTCACGGAACTGAACAGTCTGCAGGACAGCTTAAATATCGACAATATATATAATGCCAGCGCACATGTTTATATTATTGACACAAAGAGCGGAGATTTTCTGATGGATACGTTCCATGACGATCTGGGCAATATGGTCGATTATTCAGAAAAAGCTCCTGCCGGCAGCAAAGATTACCGGGAGACAAAAGGTGATTTGAGCTGGGGCGCATATACGGAAGACCTGATCAATCTTAACTCGGGATATGTTGTTTTCCGCACGCCGCTGACAGACGGCTGGCAATATATGTATTATGCTCCGGCGGGAGTCAACAGTTGGTCGATTGCCGTACAGGTACCGGAAAAGGAAGCTTTCAGCAGTGTATTTGCCGTGCGGCGCATCGGCATCACCCTCTGCATCCTGATCGCGGTCATTGTCCTGATATATTATATTTTGGTCAGCCGCCGTGTGAAGCGGGAGATGGAGGAAGCAGTAGATAATGCGGTGCTGGTCGAAAAGCTGCATAAGGCGGAGGCGGCGGATAAGGCAAAAAGCGTATTTCTGTCAAATATGTCGCACGATATCCGCACGCCGATGAATGCGATCATTGGGTTTACTACGCTGGCGCAGACTAATCTGGACAGCCGCGAGCGCACGCAGGAATATTTAAAGAAAATCCTTGCTTCCAGCAACCATATGCTTTCGCTGATCAATGATATCCTTGATATGAGCCGCATTGAATCCGGCAAATTAAATATCGAGGAAAAGCCCTGTGCGATTTCCGATATTTTCAGGGATATGCGGGATATTATCCAGACGCAGATGCACTCTAAGCAGATTGATTTCTTTATGGATGCGATTGATGTGATCGATGAGGATATTTTTTGTGATAAACTGCATGTGAACCAGGTGCTCCTGAACCTGCTTTCCAATGCGATCAAGTTTACCCCGGCGGGCGGCACGGTGGCGCTGACAATACGGCAGAAGCCGCGGGCGCCGAAGGGTTATGGCTCGTATGAGATTCGTGTAAAAGATACAGGGATTGGGATGAGCGAAGAATTTACAAAGCATATCTTTGAACCGTTTGAGCGGGAGAGAAATACGACAGCCAGCGGAATCCAGGGTACCGGACTGGGGATGGCGATCACGAAAAATATTATAGATACGATGGGCGGTACGATCGAGCTGCATTCCCAGCAGGGCAAAGGGACAGAATTTATCATCAATCTTGATTTCAAACTCCAGTCCGGGGAGAAGCGGGTAGGAATGGTTCAGGAATTAGAGGGGCTGCGCGCCCTTGTAGTAGACGACAGCTTTGACACCTGCGACAGTATCACAAAGATGCTGCGTCAGATTGGGATGCGCCCCGAGTGGGTGCTGCATGGAAAAGAGGCGATACTCCATGCAAAACAGGCCTATGAATTGGGAGATGCATACCACGCATATATCGTGGACTGGTTTTTGCCTGATCTGGGAGGGCTGGAGGTAGTACGGCAGATTCGCAATATTGTTGGGGACAACATTCCTATCATTATTGTCACGGCCTACGACTGGACGGCATTTGAGGAGGAGGCGAGGAAAGCGGGCGTGACTGCTTTTTGTAACAAGCCGATCTTCCTGTCTGAACTGCGCGATATCCTGATCGCAGCGAGCAGCGATGGCGTTCCGGTGCAGCAGTCTTCTGCCGCAGATCTGTACAAAACGCTGCAGGGAAAGCGGATTCTTTTGACAGAGGATAATGAGCTGAACCGGGAGATTGCAGAGGAGCTGCTGACCGAGAGGGGCTTCCTCGTGGAAACGGCGGAAGACGGTACAGTGGCGGTGGAAAAGGTGAGAAATTCCGAGCCGGGATATTATGAAGCAGTCCTTATGGATATCCAGATGCCGCAGATGAATGGATACGATGCGACAAAGGAAATCCGTGCGCTGGACAATAAAGAGCTGGCGGCGATACCAATCGTGGCAATGACGGCAAATGCCTTTGAGGAAGATAAGAAACGTGCGCTGGAGAGCGGAATGAATGCGCATGTCGCAAAGCCAATCGATATGGAAAAACTATTAGAAGTGCTTGTCAATATCCTGTCAGGGGAACAGGTAGAATAGAAATCCTGTCAGAGCGTGCGGTCTTCGCGTTGTCTGCCAGGGATTATCTCAAAGGGGAACGAATGGGATAAAAATACTGCCGGAGCGTGCGGTCTTCGCATTGTCTGTCAGGGATCATCTCAAAGGGGAACGAATGGGATAAAAATACTGCCGGAGCGTGCGTCTGCCGCGTTGTCTGCCAGGGATCATCTCAAAGGGGAACGAATGGGATAAAAATACCGCCGGAGTGCACTGCAGTCCGGCGGCAGCCCTTTTAGAATCCCTCGATTCCACATTTATGGGCCTCTCCGATTCGGTATTTATCCATCAGTTTGATACAACCGTCCACATCGGTATTTTTGCGGAACAGGCTGTCAAATGCGGCGGCTACGTCGTCCTGGCTGTAGCCAAAGATTTTTGACGCTGCAGTAGACGCCCGCTCATTTGCTGAGATGGACACTTGGGCGTCCGTTACCATTTGGGACTGGATAATAGTGTTCTGTCCTTTAAAGCATTTGATGGTAGAAATCCCGTCAAAAGCGGTATTATAGTTCTTTTCCGAAGCGCAGAAAGACAGAAATCCTAATGCTTTTTCCAGGTGGCTGCTCTTTTTATTGACCATCATCATATTCAGGTTGCCGCCTTCGTAGACGCCGCCGATCGTGGTATTCATAAATGCCGGCATCAGGGCAAAATCGTTAATGGAATATTTTCCCTCTTCAAAATCGGTATAAAACCATGTGTCCCAAATAAAGGTCATTACTGCCTGTCCAGAGTTCATCGCGGGGCTGATATCATCCCATCCGGTTTTCAGGTAGTCTTTCCCAAACCATCCTTTGTCCGCGGCGTCTGAGACCCACTGCACCATTTTTCTGACGTCGGCGATGTCATAGTAGGTCGTCTGGTTTTTATTTAGCTTATCTAACAACGGCGGGTTGTCGGCAAAGATAGGATCCAGCCCGAACTGGTACATCCATTCGCCGCCGTCGGCAGGCCAGCAGATGGGGGTATACCCGGTATCGGCAAGAGCCTGGCACAAAACGTTAAATTCTTTCTGCGTGGTTGCAGGTTTTAGTCCGAGTTCATCTAACAGGGTTTTATTGTAGTAGCATCCTGAGATAGAGCTTTCCCAGAAAGGAAGCCCCAAAAGGTTTCCGTCGCTGTCCTGGCAATAGGATGCGGCGCTGTTGGTCAGGTCTGTGACCCAGCTCTCATTATTGAGGTAATAAAAGTTTTCAGATACGTCAAAGCGTTCCAAATCTGAATTGTTAAAGTGCATAAAGATATCCGGGGCTTCTCCCTCCGCGAATTTTTCGGTGGCAGCCGTCTCAAAATCTTCATCTTCAAATGTAATGATGTTTAATTTATTTCCGGAAGCCGATTCATATTGTTCAAAGATGCTGGTCATATAGCTTTTTTCCATATCGCTTTTTTTGCCCATGATAGTCAGCGTATCCGATGAGTTATCCGGTTTGGCGCAGGACGCCAGAATAAATGCGGAAGCGAGTAAAAGCGGCATGGAATATTTTTTCTTCATTTGGCGGTACCTCCTCTGTCTGTTGTATTGTCCGACTTGTGCTAAGTGTCTTGCTTGCGGCCGATCAGTTTCCCAATCAAATCCCTTACGGTATCCATGTCGATTGGTTTGGCAAGATGGCCATCCATTCCGGCGTCCATTGCATTCCTCACATCCTCCGCAAACGTGTTGGCCGTCATGGCGACAATGGGGATGTTTTTGGCGTCAGGATGGTGGGAAGACCGTATTTTTCTAGTCGCCTCATAGCCGTTCATCACAGGCATCTGGACGTCCATCAATATCATGTCATAATATCCCGGTTTGGATTTCTCAAACATTTCTACGGCCTCGGAACCGTTTACAGCCAGTTCGCATTTTGCCTCTTCCATGTCCAGCATTTCGGTCAGGATTTCTGCATTGAGTTCATTGTCCTCTACGACAAGGAACAGGCGGCCTTTCATGGTTTCGTCTGCCGGTTCCGGTTCTGCCGGAGTTTCTGCAGTCTGTACATGGAACAGCGGCCGGACTGCGCGTTGGAAAGCAGAGACAAAAAATGGTTTTTGCATAAAAGCATTGATTCCCGCTTCGCGCGCCTCTTCCTCAATCTCGGCCCAGTCGTAGGACGTCAGCACGAGGATTGGCACATCGCTTCCCAGATGCATACGGATATTCCGCGCCGTTTCCACGCCGTTCATTTCAGGCATTTTCCAGTCCAGGAGGATTATGTCAAAATCTTTGCCAGACTGGTGGGCGAGAACCGCCGCTTCCACTGCGGCGGCGCCGTTTGTTGCGTAGGCGGCCTCCATTCCCTCGCTTTTTAGCATCTCTTTGATATCCAGGCAAATCTCTTCTTCATCATCCGCAACAAGTATGCGCGTGATGCTGTTGTGGAACCACGGCTCAGAATCTGTCTGCTCCTGCTCCGGAAGGGCGAAAGAAAGCTCTACCGTAAAAGTGCTTCCCTCTCCGGGCTGGCTTTCCACCTGAATGATGCCGCCCATCAGATCCACAAGATTCTTCGTGATCGCCATACCCAGACCGGTTCCCTGGATTTTATTGGTGACGGAGCTGATCTCCCGGCTGAACGGAGTGAAAATCTGTTCTATAAACTCTTCGCTCATGCCAATCCCGTTGTCCTGCACGATAAACCTCAGTTTGGTATATTGCTGTGTCGGCTGCGGAAGCTCGACTATCTGGAATGTGACCTGTCCGTTTTCCGGCGTATATTTGATCGCATTTGACAGGAGGTTGATCAGGATCTGGTTTAGGCGCAGTTTATCTCCCATCAGTTTTTCTGGCGGCGATCCCTGCACATGGATTTCAAAGCTTTGCTTTTTGGCCTTTGCCTGCGGCATCAATATGATATTTAATTCTTCCAAAAACTGCGGCAGATGAAACAGATCCACATTCAGGGAAGTCTTGCCGCTTTCGATCTTACTCATGTCCAGCACGTCGTTGATCAGGCTGAGCAGATGATGGCTGGACGCCGTGATCTTGCGGGTATATTCTAATACTTTTTCCGGTTTATCCGCATCCTTTTCCAATAGGACGGAAAAGCCTACGATGGCGTTCATTGGCGTGCGGATGTCATGGGACATATTAGAGAGGAAATTGCTCTTCGCTTCATTTGCGCTTTTTGCAACCGTCAATGCCTCCTGCAGCTGATGGTTTGTCTGCTGTTCTAACGTGCGGTCGGACAGGACGATGATGTGCTTTTTCACATTCTGGATATCTAGATGATATACCGTCATTCTGTACCAGCGGCGTTCTCCTGTGTTCTGATGCATATATTCGCACTCCCAGAAACGGCTGCCGCCGAGAGGGATTGCTTCCAGTTCCTTCTCCGGGATCACAATGTTATAATTTATCGCACATTTTTCCATGATCCGGATGTTTTGTTTGGCCTCCGCTGCCGGAATGCCGAGCAGCCTTTCAATATTAGGACTGATATATTCCGCCTTCTGGGTGTGGATGTTTAACATCAGGAAAATATCGTCCACACAGTTAGAAAGCACGTTAAACATAGATTCCCGGTATGCCAACTCTGTTTTATTCCTGCGCGACTGCTTCTGGATGTACAGGACGATCAGGGCGATTGCCAGCGTGCTTATGATCAGGAAAATAATGATCAGGACGCAGACAGTCGCTTTCTGGATGGATAAAAATCCGGCGCTCACGGCGTTTTGGGGTACTACGCTCAACAGGATATAATCCTGGTATTTGACGGGCTGGTATAAAATATAATGGTTGACGCCCCCTATTTTGCACTGCAGGAGGCCGGACTTTCCGTTTTCCCAGTCGCTCCCGATCTGTTTGAGCTCTTTTTTATTTAAGTCAGAAGCCGCGTTCAGATAGACAAGGTAATTTTCAAATACATTTCCTCCGGGCTGTGTGGAGAGAAGTACGTTTCCGTTGTCATGAATCACGAAACAGGCGGCCTTGCCGAAAAAAGCGTCCACATTCAGCGAATCGGCGATGTCTGCGTTGGTATAGCTGATCGCAATCGCGTTAAAAGTAACGTTTTTATATTTGCCGTGCTGTACCGGAATGGCAAATATTGTGACGTCCTGATCGGTGGAGAGGGTTCCGCCGGACATGACTGGATTTTTCTGTTCCATGAGGCTGTCCCACGCTTCGCCCAAATCCATAATGCCTTCTGTGCCGTCCAGTGTTATGTAAGTCCCGTCATATGAGAGAAAATAAAATTCGGAAAATCCCCAGTATGCCCGTTTTTCATTGATAAAGTCGTATATATCGCTCTCTTCCGCATCTTTTTCGCTGGCAAGATAGTCGTCCCAACTGTCTAACAGTCCCCAGTTTTTTGAGATAAACGCACCGAGGGAATGGTTGACCTGACCGTAAATCTCTTCCAGATGAACGGCGCTGTCCTCATAGATTCGCTGGGAAATAAAATGAAAATAGTAAATACCGATCAAGACGGCGGCAACGCTGGCAGCAGCCGTCACAAAAAACAGCAATATTTTTCCAGGCCATTTTTTCATTGGGTTATCTGCACTCCTTTTTCTGTCTGATGTATTCAGGCGTTGTGAAACGCCCCGTATCCGGGGATTGCTTCACCTCCCTTAAGGTCTTTGCCTACATACCTACAAATACTTTAAAATTGTGAAACGTCCCATATCCGGGGATTGCTTCACCGACGCCTGCCTGATGTATAAACGAATGACATCAGGTTGAAAAAACGCACTAATATTGCATATCATTTTATCATAGAAAGAGAAAGAAATCAATGAATACAGATGTTTGAATTGATTTTGTTTGTATATTGTTAGCGTAAAATTTTTGTGGGATGCGGAAGAAGAGACAGGGGATTCCAAACATCAATAATAGGAATTTATGTTTTAAACTGGCTGAAAATGTCGTAAAATATATGATATATAGCTGATGACAACAGCGGTAACTCGACAGAGGACCAACAGATGGTTATTTTACTGCACAGGATTTTGGCGTCCGGACAGTGTGCGGCGCCGGGACATTACGAAGAGGAGGACAGGCTTATGAAGTATGTGATCACAGAAAAAAGGATACGGGAGTTTCGGGAACAGCTCTGCAGGGAGGAAAAGGGAGAAGCTACGATAAAAAAATATATGAGGGATTTGTATAAGCTGGTTAATTTTGCAGATGGGCGCAGCCTGGACAAGGAGCTGGTCGTCGCATATAAAAAGGAATTAAAAGAAAGCGGGCGGTATAAGACGAGGAGCATTAATTCGTATCTGGTCGCGGCGAACCGTTTCTTTAGCTTTATGGGATGGCATGAGCTACGTGTCAAGACATACAAGGTGCAGAGAGAGACATTCCGGCCGGAGAATCGGAATTTTACAAAGCGCGACTATAAGAAGCTGGTCGCAGCGGCGAAAAAAGCGGGCAACCTGCGGCTGGCTCTGCTGATCCAGACGATCTGTGCCGTCGGCCTGCGCGTCAGCGAGCTGCAGATGGTCACGGTGGATGCCGTGAAAAAAGGGGTCGCGCAGATTCGATGCAAGGGAAAGGAAAGGCAGGTACTTCTGCCGCGCTCCCTGCAGAAACACCTGCTGTATTATATTAGAAAGAAAGGCATCTGTCAGGGGATTGTGTTCTGTACTTCCAGCGGACGGCCGTTAGACCGGAGCAATATCTGGAAGGAGATGAAGGCTCTGTGCGGGCGCGCCGGGGTGGATCGGGATAAGGTATTCCCGCATAACCTGCGCCATTTGTTTGCCGTTACGTTTTATGAAATGAGCAGGGATATCGGGATGTTAGCGGATATCTTGGGGCATGGGAGCATTGAGACGACAAGGATCTATATCAAGACTTCCAGCTGCGAATACCGAGAACGGCTGGATAAAATGGATCTCGTATTTTGGTGATCCGATGGATTTCTTATACGGATTGATTCGGGACGGCGGGAAAAACCTGCGGTATACAGGGCTTGAAGTGCGGCTTTCGACCGGCATATCGTTGGAAATTCGAGGCTGCGGGAGAGAACCTGCGATATAGAATCCCGTGACGCCGGGCGAAAAAATACGAAACCGCCGGATACAGAAAGAACCCGGCGGCATAATACCACATAATACGAATTATGTGGTATCTCCGATTAATATCAGGATGATTATAACATGATATCGGCATGATTTCAACGTTTATTTCTCGTTTTTCTACGGACAACGGCGTGCTCTGGCGCTGGAAAAAACCGTCTGGCAAATCGGATCATCTACATAGTTGCCTTTTGTGACGGCTCGGAAACCGGCATAAATACGTTATTTTTAGTTCAATACCACATAATTCGTATTATGTGGTATAGGGAATCAGACATCTTATTGGAAAGACAGCGCTCTCTTGAAATATCAGTCCGGAATAAGGCAGAGGGAGCATTACATTGAACTTATGCATTATCTT
>CANQCD010000022.1 GCA_947589455.1 uncultured Lachnospiraceae bacterium
CCTCTTATACTCGTGATGACGCTTTACCTGAACGTCAAAAATCGACCTGTCGTCAATCTCAATGTTTTCCTTTTTGGCAAGATATTCTTTCAATGACGTCTTTTTTGCCTGTTTTATATCCAGAAGTCTCTGCAGGTCAGCCTGGCTGCCGGTCGCATCGATCAGCTTTTCAAGCTCTGCCGCATTCTTTTTAAAACCGCTCCCAATCTTCTCCTCAATAAAAGAGGTCAGCTCATGGTTGCAGTGTAACAGCCAGCGGCGGAACGTGATACCGTTTGTCTTATTGTTAAACTTATTCGGATAAATATCTTTAAACGGCTTTAACTCGCTGTCTTCTAAAATCTGCGTGTGGAGAGCCGCCACGCCATTCACGCTGTAGCCGTAATGGATATCAATATGCGCCATGTGGACGCGCTCGTCGTTGTCAATGATCCACACTCTCTCATCCTTATATTTTTCTTTGACCTTGACGTCAAGCATCTTAATGATCGGGATCAGCTGCGGAACTACCCTGTCTAAGAACCACAACGGCCATTTTTCCAACGCTTCAGCCAAAATGGTATGGTTTGTATAAGCACACATCGCAGAAACAATGTCAATCGCCTCGTCAATGTCAATCCCCCGCTTCATCAGCAGGCGGATCATCTCCGGGATCACCATCGTCGGATGGGTATCATTAATCTGGATCACCGCATATTCTGGCAGGTCATGCAGATTGCTTCCCTTGGCGATCGCCTCGTCAATGATTAATTGCGCCGCATTGCTCACCATGAAATACTGCTGGTAAATGCGGAGCAGCTGTCCCTGATAATCACTGTCATCCGGATAGAGAAACAGCGTCAGGTTCTTTGCCACATTTTCTTTATCAAACCAGATGCTGCCATCCTGCACAATGGAATCGTCCACGCTGTCCAGATCGAACAGTTTCAGGGTATTGCACTGGTTATCATAGCCTGTCACATCAATTTCATACATCACAGACTGTACCGTCTTGCCTCCTAAGATCACCGGATAACTCACATCCGTGCGGCGGAGCCAGCTCTGGTCGGTAATCCAGGGATTGGGCAGCTCCTTTTGCAGATTGTCTGCAAAAGTCTGTTTAAAGAGTCCGAGATGATAGTTTAGGCCAATCCCGTCTCCCGGCAGTCCCAGTGTGGCAATGGAATCCAAAAAGCACGCTGCAAGGCGTCCCAAACCGCCGTTTCCCAGAGACGGCTCATTCTCGATCTCTTCAATCTCCGCCATGCTTTTTCCCTGTTTTGCAAGGCTCTCTGCAACCTGATCATAAATTCCCAGATTAATCAAATTGTTTGATAATAACTTGCCGATCAAAAATTCTGCAGAAATATAATATACTTTCTTTTTCCCCTGAATCTTGCCCTTATCCTGCATGATATCTTTGGTCAGTTTCAGTAATCCGGAATAAATCTCCTCATTGCTCTTCTTTGCAGTAATGTTTGCAATTTCATTTTCGTACATCTTTTTAGCCTCCATGCTACGACTGTTTTTTGGGAGCACCGAACGGCTCAGGTTTTTGCGTAGCACAAAACCTGCAGGTTGTAAAATAAAATCTCCAACCTTTCTCTCCTCGATAAATATTTTCTCAGACCATGTACCCGACATGGCAGCGACAGAATCAAATAGTGCGCCAGCACGACGCCCACTGCATTTGCAGGCGGATTCTTGAGCAATTATACCATACCTTCCATCCTTTCTCAAGCATTTCCATTTTTTTCGAACAGCCGCTCTGCTCATTCTCACCATGGTATTACGGATTACATTTATCCGCCTATCATATAGATTATGCAACCGCCTCGCTCATTCTCACCATGGTATCACGGATTACATTTATCCGCCTATCATATAGATTATGCAGCCGCCTCGCTCATTCTCACCATGGTATTACGGATTACATTTATCCGCCTATCATATTAGATCATGCAGCCGCCTCGCTCATTCTCACCATGGTATCACGGATTACATTTATCCGCCTATCATATAGATTATGCAGCCGCCCTGCCATATAACTGTGCCTAATCTGTTTTCCAGTCTGGCGGTCCTTCTATGTTCCCCGCCGGCTTTTGTATCAGCCAGTTCCATCCCACAAATTTCAGATAGCCTTTTTTTATCCTGCCTGACGCCTGAAACAGCCCGTCTGCCAGCAGATGGCAGTAGTGCCTGTAATCTTCCATTTCCTCACTATCCGCCGCCCTGTCAGAAAAATATGCTTTTTCCATCACCTTTAAAAATCTGCTCTTCCAGTCTTTTCCAAGCGGTCCTTCGACCAGCTCCCGCTCTTCTATACGGCTGCATATCTCCGCCAGCCACTCATCATCTGTATGCCCTTTGAGCCTGCGGACTCCGGAATCTCTCATAAACATCTGCAGTGCTTCCGTATACAGGCAGATAAAGCGGTTTCTCTCCGTTCCAGGCCGTCCTGCCGCCTTCTCCGCCCTGCGGCGATATGACACTCTCTTATGCCGGAAACAGGCGATCCCCACCGTCACGCAGACAAGGAGAGCCATGACCGCATAAACTCCTGGCGGAGCAGAGGCCGCTTTTTCTTTCTCTTCATTCTCTGTCCGCTCTCCTCCCTCTATGCCATCTTCCTCCAGTCCGTCCGCACCTTTCTCATCGCCAGTCTCTTCTGTTGCTTCCGGCGGATCAGTCTGTTCCCTCTCATCCTCAGGCGCTTGTGGCGTATCCTGCACGATATCGTTTTTCGGTTGGAAAGAATCGGTATCATCCTGCGTATTCGGATCGTAAAAATCCGGCGCTCCTGCATTCCCTCCCGTTCCTTCTTCCGTGACAGGCGTCATATCTACCGGAGCCCATCCCATCTGCCCCATCAGCACATCGGTCCAGGCATGGGCATAGGAATCTAAAACAGAGGCGGTATACCCCTCTTTTGACTTTTTGAACGCTTCGGCGGGCACCCGGTAGCCAGACACATATCTCGCCGCATTCCCCCTTCTTCGAAGCAGCAGCGTCCCCGCTGTGGCAAAATGTTCACAAAATCCCTTTTTTTGTTGAAAAAGAAAATATTCTACATAATCCACTCCCTGAGGAACCGGGGTCAGATTTGTGCTGTACTCCATATCCGACCGGAGCTTCTGCTGGATGCCGAGCGCCTGATCGTACGGCCTTTCGCCGTCGTCATACCACGACACATAATTTTTCAAACGATCCAGCCCATTCTCCGGAAGAGACTCATATTCCTTTCTGGCATAGCGCAGATAAGCTTCCCGCCAGTCCGCATCCTGACTGTCAGGGAATACCCCGCCGAGCAAAATATCTTCCGTATCCGCATCAGCGCCGGCAGACATGATCATTCCGGGAGCATTCAGCGGATTCTCTGTCTCGCCATAATACATCCTCTGCATTTCATGATCCGTCAGCAGATACGCCTCCCCCTCCAATACATTGCCCCGCCGGCGGATGCCGTTATCGCCGTCAAAGACAGCTTTTCCCTCTGATTCCGTCCCATCCGACTTTGACAGATCAGAATAATACGGGACATAAGCATATTTACTACGCCTGCCGCTGCCAATATATTCTATTTTCCAGTCAGCGATATGGCGGTGCGAATCCTCTGCATATTGACAATATTTCCAATCCAGGTCATTAATGCCCTGGATAACTTCATCCACATCGCGCAGTTCTGCCTTCTCCCCGATTTTTTCAATCTCATCCGCATCGCTTTCATGCCATTTCCCATCCTCATAATAGCTTCCCACATATCCGCGCAGATAAACATCATCTTCCGGCATTTTACTAAATGTAATGCGCATCACCGTCTTATCCTCGTATACCGGTTCGGTATTGGAAAGCAGCCCGTCGCTGTCTATCCCCAGTATCGCCCTGATTTTCTGGACAGCCTGTTCCGCCCCTTTTTTTAAATCTGTCTCCCATCTCAGCTGGACAGCCAGCGATTCTTCGTGATGCTGCAAAATATCATCCTGCACGTTCCGGCAGACAAAATAGCCGCAGACTGTCCCCGCCGCCAGGAAAAAACAGGCAAAAACAGCCGCACGCCAGACATCTTTTGGACTCTTTCTCAGAAACACATGCCAGCGCTTCTGCCCGCTCTCCTGATAGGTCACAAAAACCTGCTGCAGGACAGACCCGGCGATCAATAAGAGCAGTCCCCATTCCCCCGGCGCCGTCCCGATCGACAATCCCAGCGCCACCACAGAGTATGGGACGATCAACCCCCAGACGCGGCTCATCATCCGAAAAGAAAGCCCCGCAATATAAAACGCCGAAAACAGCCCGATTTCCAGTAAAAGAAGCCGGCTGCCCCCCGTATAAGCCACATCGATCCCCCGGACAGAAATAGAAGTCCCATTATACCTCTGCATCTGCTGGTCAAGATAAAAAAAGAGATTGCCCAGGTTATCTTTTGCCACATCCAGGCGCGCCAGCAAAACAAAAACAGCAATCCCGACGATCAGAAGTCCCCCTGTCATGCAATTTTTCCGTTTTTCCTGGAGCATCACAAAAACAGCGATTCCCGATAACAGACAGGAAAAAACCACGCCTTCCAAAAAAGAAAATGGGAAAAGAAATTCCTGGCAAAAGCTCAGATACATCCCCATAAGCAATAAACTTACACTGAGCCATGGGATTCCAAAACTTCTTTTTTCCATAGTACCGCCTCTCCTGTCCTGTTTCTTGTTTCGCAAACGCCCATTCTATATGGAAATCACATTGCTTTCTAATGAATTTTTCAGATCGCGTCCCTGATACTGTATCTGTTTCCCCTCTGCCTCCTCAAGACAGAGATTTTCCCGCAGTATTAAAAATGCATTTCCCGGAAACACAACATATTTTTCCCGATAAGCATTCTTTATCTCAAAGCCGTCGCCTGTCTCTGCAATACCGCATACCTGCGACAGCATCTCATAAATATCTTCCTCCCCGGAGACAAGAAAACGCACCAGATCCTTTTGTCTCCTGTCATACCAGACTACATAATGACGGCAGCCCTGCCTTGCAAGGCTGTAGGAAACAGATAATACTACTGTATAAAACCATTCCCTCTGCTGTCTTTTTTTTCTGTACTTTTCTCCGTTCTTTTTCCATTCCAGAAAAAAAAGCACCGATGCTTCCTGTTCCTGGTCGATATCCCGAACCATCAGTTCGTCCGATTTGGCCGACAGCTTCCAGTGGATGCTCCTGATCTTGTCGCCGGGACGATATTCCCTGATCTCATTTTTCTCCGCCGGTTCTGTTCTCTGTGCTGCCTGTCCATATATCTCATGACCCCACGATGGGTTTTTGGCGTTCTGTCCCAGAATAAGAGGCGCTTCATAGATTTCCGGCAGCACGACAATCTCATGCAGCTGCCTGTTTTTTCCACCCCGCGCTGAGAGCCTTAAAATCCCAAACAGATCATAGGACCATACGTTCTTGATGCGGAATATGATTTTGCCAGGCGTCTGCCCCCTGGTTTTCATCCTCCCCAACACCGTGACCGACTGTGCCTCGCCGCCCTTTCTCCTCCATGTTCCCGGTACGGCCGAAAAAAACACTGCGCTTCTTCCCCATTTGCTGTCGACGCTCCGTCCCGACACGCGGATCACAAGCTTTCCGCTTGGCAAAATCCCATTATTTCTGAGGATGATCTCCAGCGGAATCTCCTTTCCCACCTGGACAAACTGTATTGGAAACCGAATCTGAACCTGGATATGGAAAATGACATACAGGTTGTACAAAAATAAAAAAAATATACTGTACAGAAGTAGAAAAGCCACAAAAAGCAGACTGCTGCTTTTGTATATCACTCCCAGATATACCAGCCAGACGTCTGCCAGCAAAAAAGAAAGAGTCCTTATCATCTGCCGCCTCCAAACTCTATTTATTCTGAAAATGGGACGCCGGTTTCTTCTCCTCTGACAAAATCTGCCGCAAAATCTCATCTGCAGTCAGCTTTGCCGCCCTCGCCTGTGAACCGGGCAGAATACGGTGAGACGCTACATCCAGGAATATCTGGTTTACATCCTCCGGCGTCACATAATCTCTCTGGTTTAAAAATGCCATTGCTTTCGCCATCTTTACAAGCGCGATCGTTCCTCTCGGACTGATCCCAAGTTCAATATAAACATTTTCCCTCGTCCTCCTGACAAGACTGCAGATATAATAATATATTTTATCATGCACGAAAATCTGCTCCACATCCCGGCGGATCTGTAACAGTTCGTCCACGGAAATGACCGCCTCCACATCCTCAATGGAAACGCCCGCATTCCTTCCCTTTGCGATCGCGATCTCATCTTCCACCGAAGGATATCCCATTGTCATGCATATCATAAAACGATCCAGCTGGCTCTCCGGCAGCAGCTGTGTTCCCACGCTTCCCGCCGGGTTTTCCGTTGCAATGACAACAAACGGCTCTGGGAGCTTCCGTGTCACGCCGTCCACGGTAACGCTGTTCTCTTCCATGACCTCTAAAAGCGCCGACTGCGTCTTTGGCGACGTCCTGTTGATCTCATCCCCCAGAAAAAGGTTGCACATAACGGCGCCCGGCTGATAGACAAATTCCCCGGTCGCTTTCTGGTACATGGAAAACCCTACAATATCGGACGGCATGACGTCCGGCGTAAACTGGATCCTCTTACTCTCCAGATCCATCGCCCGCGAGATCGCCATCGCCAGAGTTGTCTTGCCCACGCCCGGAATATCGTCAATCAAAATATGTCCGCCGGCAAGAATCGCCGCCACTGCTTTTTTCACGCATTCTTCTTTCCCAATCACAACGCGTTTCGCCTGTTCAATCACACGATATATTTTTTGATAGCTCATCTCACTCCTCGTTTCTACATGACATCTTTACTGAAACCAGAACCCCTTAAAATCATTTTTGACAACCCGGTATGGCTTTCCTGGCGCATAATACTGCTTTATCAGCTTACCAGTGTCGTCTGTTTCTATATAGATGCCCCTGTCGCTGATGCAATATACATAACCGTTATCCTGCTTTTGGATATTTCCATACTGCTTTGTCCGGTCAAACCCCTTTCGCCCTTTTAACTGATATGTATTTGCCGTCTCATCCACCAGATACCGCAAATAATAAGACTGTCCGTCATTTTTAGAACCTTTTCCTGCATTGCAGTTTAACATCGTCAGTTCATACTGCCCTTCTGCCGATTTCTTTCGGTACTGTACTGCTTCCTGTCCATACTGGGAAGGAAATGGATCCTTCTTTTTCGGTTTTTTCAAAATATTCTTGACAGCCGGCGTCTCTTCTGCCTCTGCTTCCTCCTCTTCGGACAGCTTTGTAAGCACCTTCTTGCGCAGAGAATCATATTTCTTATATAACCTTTTGTCTGCAATGATATAATTCACTTTTGGAAGAAAGCTTCCTACATTGCTCACCTTGATAATGCTTGACAACTTTTTCGAGCTTAACAGGAGCGTATTCGTTCCCTGTACCATCACAGAATTTAACTCTACCCAGTTGACATTTTTCTTGCCGGATTTTTTCACTGCATCCTGATAGACTTTTTTAAATAAGGTGTTCATATTCACCATTTCCGTAACGCCGCCTGTTTCCAGGACCACCTCAATCACCCGGCTCGCCGGCGCCTCTTTCTTCCCGGCTGCCGTTGCGATCAGATAGACGTTGCCGCTCCCATCATACGTATATTCCCCAGCCTGCTTATAGCCGGACAGGGAAATCGTCTTTATCACCTGCCCCAGGGGATTGATCTGGGAAAGCTGACTTTCGCCGGAAGCAACTAACAGCGTGCCATATATCTGCTCCATGTTCCTGCCGCAGGAATTGTTGGTCGGGATCTCTGTTCTTAAAATGCCGCTGTTGTCATAGAGCAGCACCGCATTCTTTTTCCTCTTAACAACCTTTTTCTTCGCCTTTTTCCCCCGGCCTGCCGCAACCTTCTTTTTCACGGTCTCCGCCTTCTGAAAAACAACATACAATCCGTTTGCAATCTCTGTCCGGCTTCTTCCGTCCACTACTTTCAGCTTTTTCCTCGCCCCGGAGCGGCTAGACGGTATATCAATCGAAAATGTCTGCTTTTCTGAAAGCTCGTCGTCCGGATTGTACAGCGACAATGTAATGTAATTGGTCTCGCCCGGAACCAGCCCGATAATCTGATATTCGTGTTCCTTTGTCACGCCGCCCGCCGTGTTGATCGCAGCAGTCCTCGTAAAATCCGGAATCGCCTCATCTTTTACTGAAATCGTATAACGGCAGTAGCTCTTGCCGGACGTAGTAAAATAGACGTACATAGAACAGCCGTTTGTCCCATATGGATTGTACGCCCACAGGGGATCCTTCAGGGAAAAAGATTTATTTTTCTTGATCGTAGTCAGGTTTTCCTCTGTCTCCTGTGATTTTTTGACAGAATATATCTCTTTCGTATTTTTAAATTTTGTGGAAACTACATTTTTATCCTCACCGCTCAGATGCAGGGGAATCATGTTCACCGCATTGACATCATCGATAGCCTTTCCTTTCTGTTCCTCCAACAGATCCCGTTCTTCCACAAGACGCTGCTTCTCTGCCTCGGACAGCCCTTTTGAAATATCGTTCATTTTCCATAAAAATACGCCTGTTGCAACCAGTAAAAGGACTAGCGTAATCACAATGACTTTTATCTTACCTTTCATTCCCCAACTCTCCTTTTCTCATCCTGTTTCTTCTATACTGTACATGGAAAGCAGCGCTGCCTGCAGCCATGATCAATCCCGGCACTCCATTTGCAGGCGGATTCTGCCGTGTCAGCAGAAAATCAAGCGCGAATGCAGTGAGCATTTGATTTTACCTGACATGGCAGCGACAGAATCAATTAGTGCGCCAGCACGGCGCCTGCTGCATTTGCAGGCGGATTCTGGAGCAATTATACCATATCTTTTCTATATTTTCAAACTCCACTCCCCCAGTGGGCAGCCATTTGTTTGCAAAATGAATATTTTTTTCGTTGACACCGTTTCATTTATATGATAGATTTAGTTTGTTGTTTCTGTTAAAATGACAGAACGGAAACGGCTATGTAACAATATTATTATCATTTTTAGGAGGCGTACGATGAAAGGTACAGTTAAATGGTTTAATGCGAAAAAAGGTTTTGGTTTCATTTCCGACGAGACAGGAAAAGATGTATTCGTACATTTTTCAGCACTTCAGATGGACGGCTTTAAAGTTCTTGACGAAGGGGAAGTTGTTGAGTTCGACGTCGTAAATGGCGAAAAAGGACCTCAGGCATCAAACGTCGTAAAGGTAGGTTAATCATTCCCGCCTTTCCAGTTATAATCAATGCATGAATCATTCTGAGTTTTTATATATAAATGTTTCACATTTTAAAAGTTAAGGATTTTCGGACAGGGTTATAACGTCCGCTGCGGCAAAAGGCCGCAGCGGGAAAATACAGCCGGAAGCAAAGCGCTTCCGGCTGTATTTTCTTATCGTTATTTTACTGCGGCAGTCTCTGCGCCGCAGCCTGTCTCCCTGCAAAAAACAGCTTTTATCCCAACCGCATCCGATATACGACCGGCTTATCACTGTCAACAAACGGCGCATGGATAATCATGCGGTCTGCCTCTCTGGTAAATTCCGGCTTCTGCTCGTAGCCAAGTGCGGTAAACTCTGTAATGATCCCATGGAAATCCTTGCTGTTCTCTCCCATGCTCTTCACAATAACATCCTCTCCATGCTGCTGCATCGGAATAATATAGATACAGTCCCCCTTGCAGGTAAAACGCACATCTGTAGAGTCAAAGTCCTTTCTTCCCTCTTCCGAAAACATCCCCTCTACAACTTCCGTATTTCCCTCTGCCTGTATGCGCCATGGGCGGGTATCATAAATCGCCTCTCCATTCACATCCATCCACTCGCCAATCTCTGTCAGGAGCTTCACTTCTTCCTCACAGATCGTTCCGTCCGCCTTCGGTCCTACGTTTAAGAGCAGGCAGCCGTTTTTGCTGACAATGTCAACCAGATCCTGCAGGATATCTTTTGTCTGCTTGAAACGGTTCTGTGCGGTATAGCACCAGGAATTAAATGCCATCGAGGTATCTGCCTGCCAGCAAAACGGTTTGGCGTCCGAAAAATGCCCGCGTTCCATATCCAGAATACCTGTTCCAAGCATCATCGCGTCATGCTTATAAGAAATACCGACTTCTTTTCCCCATTCCAGCCCTCGGTTATAATAATATGCCGCAAACTTCTTTAAATATGGCTTTACGCTTTCATGCTGGATCCACCAGTCAAAATATACCATAGACGGCTGATATTTCTCCACCAGCTCACAATTCCGCGCCAGCCAGTCCTCCAGAAAGTCCTGCGGCGGCGCCGGGCTAAATAGATCCTGGTTATCAGGCTCCGGCATAGACGGATAATAAAAGTCTCCCAGCTTCATCGGATCTTTCACATCGCTTTCAAATTCCTTTCCATGCCCAAAGAAAAAAGCATGTTCCACGCGGTGGTTTGACTCGCAAAAAATCATCCCCTCTTTCAGGATCGCCTCTTTTAACTCCCCCAACACATCCCGCTTCATCGCCTTTTTGACAACCGTCCACTCGCTGATCTCAGAATCATACATCTGAAACCCATCATGGTGCTCCGCCACCGGCATAACATATCTCGCCCCGGCTTTCTTAAACAGCCTGACCCATTCCTCCGGGTTAAACGCAGGCGCTGTAAACATCGGGATAAAATCTTTATAACCAAATTTTGTATGCTCTCCAAATGTCTTGCGGTGGTGCTCCCATTCTTCCATAGACTGGATATACATATTTCTGGAATACCACTCATTGCGGAATGCCGGCACGCTGAAAAGTCCCCAGTGGATAAAGATGCCAAATTTTGCATTGCGAAACCATTTCGGCGCCTCATAATCCGCAAAAGAAAGCCAATCCGGCTTATACGGCCCCTTTTCGATCACCTCATCCACAATCTTTAAATATTTATCCTGTACTGTCATAACTGACGTTCCTCCATTCTTCACTAGATATGTCCATCATACTATAAATTTTATCCCGTTGCAATCCTGCGCTTTCCGATCGCGCAACGCTCGCAAACTCCTCCGGGCAACTCGATCAGCGCTCTGCCGCGTTTCCCGGCGCGCAGCGCTTGTAAACTCCTTCTGGCAACTCGATCAGCGCTCCGCCGCACCAGCGCGCAGCGCCTCTCTCTGATAACGTCCGGCGAGCTCTAAAATATGACCTGTCAGATTTTCTCTTTCCTCTTCTTTTAGAAATCCCGCTTCCCGGACTGCCCTGATCAAAAGCATCATCTCGCCAAGCTCCATGAGACGGTTTGCAAAACGGTATGTCTTATCCTCCTGGTGATACGCAATAGCAAGACCATACTCCTTCAGTGCGCGGATATCCTCATAAATACTCTTTCTCTCGCCTGCAATCCCATGATTTTCCAGCCATGTCAGGATATCTGCCATCGTCACGCCATGTTCCTCGTCTGTTTCTTCTATGAGCAGCTCCATCACCAGCAAAATACGCAGTCTCACATTTTTCTCCATAACAGTACCTCCTTATCCTTGTCACATCGGCTCCGTTTCTGCCCTCATCCTCAGTAAGTCCATCCGCTCCGGCAACTCGCTCAGCTTCACGCTGAATTTCTGTTTTGGGTGCGGACAGCTCTCGATTTCGTTTCCCCTCTCGTCACGCATCCCTTCTACAGTCACCGTGACGTCTGTTCCATCCGGTTTCATAACCTCCACCTCATCTCCCACGTAAAATTTATTTCGCTGTTCCATAACGGCATATCCATCTGCGCCCACATCCTGTACAATCCCCAGATAAATATAGTTCTGCACATACGTGCTCTCGCCGTAAACCTGCGCCTCATGCGTCGCCGGACCATAAAAAAAACCGGTAGTATACTGGCGGTATGTGCATTTAGAAATTTCTTCCAAATAATACGGCAGTTTCTCTCTGTAAATTTCCGGCGAGGCAAAATAATCGTCAATCGCCTGGCGGTATGTGCGCGCCACATCTGCAACGTACAGCGCTGTCTTCATGCGCCCCTCTATCTTAAAACTGTCTATTCCGGCGTCTACCAAATCCGGAATATGTTCTATCATGCATAAATCTTTTGAATTAAAAAGATAAGTCCCTCTCTCATTTTCCTCTATCGGAAGATACTCGCCCGGACGGCTTTCCTCCATGAGATAATATTTCCAGCGGCACGGATGCGTGCAGGCGCCCAGATTGGCGTCCCGCCCCGTAAAATAATTACTCAAAAGGCATCTGCCGGAATAGGAGATGCACATCGCCCCATGGACAAACGTTTCAATTTCCAATTCATCCGGGATATTTTCTCTGATTTCCCGAATCTCCTGAATAGAAAGCTCCCTTGCCGACACAACGCGCTTTGCCCCCAGCCTATTCCAAAACTGATATGTCAGATAATTGACATTATTGCTCTGGGTGCTGATATGGATTTCTATCTCCGGACAGACTTCCCGCGCAATGGAAAAGACGCCGGGATCGGAAATGATCAAAGCATCCGGCCTTATCTTCGCAAGTTCCAGGAAATATTGTCTGACGCCATCCAAATCCCGGTTATGCGCCGTAATATTCGCAGTCACAAAGACTCTCTTCCCATAGCGGTGCGCAAAGCGAATCCCCTCCGCCATATCCTCCATCGAGAAATTCTTTGCCTTGGCTCTGAGTCCATACATCTCACCGCCGATATAGACTGCATCCGCGCCATAAATCACCGCCACTTTCAAAACCTCTAAGCTGCTGGCGGGCACTAAAAGTTCCGGCTTTCCATTTTCCAACATACTAATCCTCATTTCTTGGCGAATCATCATTGTTCCTGCAACTTATCGCGAAGATAACGATACATCATTGCTCTTGCGACTTATCGCAAAGATAGCGAATCATCTTCGCTCTTGCAACTTATCACAAAAATAGCGATATATCATTACTCTTGCAACTTATCGCGAAGATAGCGATACATCTTCGCTCTTGCAACTTATCATAAAAATAGCGATACATCTTCGCTCCTGGCATTTTTCACTGTGTCAAGATTGGTTTTCCCTATGCCCGCAGCACAGAGAGACTCACTCCGTCCCCCACAGGAAGGATTACCGTGTCCAGCGCCTCCGAATGTGTCAGTGTATACAGATATTCCCGCATCCTCCCATGGATTGTCCTGTCCCGCTTCGTAATCGCATACCGGGACTGGATAATATCGCCATCCTGCAGGACATTATCTGTCACAAACATCCCGCCCGGCACAAGCAGTTTTAAAACAGGCTCCAAAAAATTCAGGTATTGCCCCTTTGCCGCATCCATAAAAATAAAATCATACTGCTTTTTTTCTCCCGCCAGGGACTGCAGTACCCCGGCAGCATCCCCCTCGTACTGGCGGATCCTTCCCATCCTGTCATATTTTTCAAAATTCTTTTTTGCCGCTGCCAGGCGCGCCGGCACTTTTTCTATCGTATCGATCGTCGCATCCTCTCCCGCATATTCGCACATCAGGAGCGCAGAAAAGCCGACGGCAGTACCGATTTCAAGCACCGACTTTGGTCTTCCTGTACTTATCAGAAATTTAAGGAGCGACTGCACAGAACGCCGTATCACCGGTACATTATCCGCCAGCGCTTCCCGCTCTATCTCCTTTAAATAATCAGGAATCTGCCAGCTCAGTGAATCAATATATGTCGTAAACCTCTCATTCAGAATCATATTGTACCCTCCGCGCCGGCAATCTCCGGCATGGTCATCCGCCGACCGTCAGCTCATTGATAAGATTACAGAAAGATCAATATATCCTCCGCGCTCTCTAATGATCATCCGCTGACCGTCAGTTCATTGATAATATCCTGATAATCCATACTGGTATTTAACATGTATTTTCCCGGACGCAGCTTTGTCTGGCTTGAGCTCATCATCTCAGTCCTCATATAAAAGCTAAATCGATCCGCTATCAGTTTTTTCTCTTCCAGCCGCTGCGCTACCTGGTACATCGTATCTTCTTCCTCTACCACAAACTGCCTGTCCTGTCCCGGTTTTTCCTCCATCGATACCGAACCAAAAACCTCATACCCAAACCGATAACTGGCACGGCACAGCAGGGCGCACCCCGCCACGATCAGGACGATCAATAAGATCCTGACAAAAAACAACAGCATATGGTAGATCAGCTGAAAAATAATGGATGACTGCTGTTCCTGCATTTAACCCTCCAAAAAATCAGTGGAAACATTTGCGCCTTCTAAAAGCTGTTCCTGCAGACTTCGGACAATGTTACAATACCGGCGCTCCGCCACCATAAAATCATTGGCCAGACCGTTGTGCTGCAGATCGCCAAATTCTTTCTGCAGCTCATTATTTGCATGGATCGGGTCAATATCGCCGTTAAACTGCAGCATCAGACTTCTGCGCCTGAACTCGCCTATCCGGCGGTATAACTCCGGCTGCGTTTTGACACGTTCCAAAAGAATCTGATATTGATTGTACTCCGTTGTCTCGGATAACTTTTTAATGACTTCTGCCATCAATCCTCTTACTTCTATCACAGCTCTTTTCCTTTCGTTCCCTCTTAACGTCCTATTCAATCTCCATAATGATCGGAAGAATCATCGGATTTCTCTTCATCTTCTTCCAGAGATAATCGCTCAGGCTGTCTTTAATCTCAGTCTTGATCTTTGACCAGTCAGAAACATTGTGGTCAAGGCAGCGCTCTAACGCCGCATAAACAATCCCTTTTGCCTCATCCATCAGATATTCTGACTCTCTGACATAGACAAACCCGCGCGAAACAATATCTGGCCCCGCCAGCAGCTGGTTCGTATATTTTTCCAGCGTCAGCACAATAATGATCAATCCGTTTTCAGACAGGTGCTGCCTGTCGCGCAAAACGATATTTCCGACATCGCCGACGCCCAGCCCATCGACCATAATCCCCTGCGCCTGAACCTTTCCCACAAGCGCGGCACGCGCCGGGCTGATCTCCAGCACATCGCCGGACGATAAAAGCAGCGTATTTTCTTTTGGTATCCCCATCTGCTGCGCCAGCTCGGTATGGGCTTTCCTGTGCTGAAATTCGCCATGGATTGGAATCGCATACTGTGGTTTTGTCAGCGCATAGATCAATTTCATCTCCTCCTGGCAGGCATGTCCTGACACATGCGTATCCTGCACAATGACATTGGCGCCCTTCTCCGCCAGCTCATTGATCACTTTGGAAACTGATTTTTCATTTCCAGGGATTGGGCGCGAGCTGAAAATAACAGTATCTCCTCTCTCGATAAAAACCTTTTTGTGGATATTGGCCGCCATCCGCGACAGCGCCGCCATCGCCTCCCCCTGGCTTCCTGTTGTGATCAATACAAGTTTTTCCGGCGGATAATTTTTCATCTGCTCCATCTCGATCATGATATTGTCCGGTATGCTCAAATATCCCAGTTCGCTTGCCGTAGAGATGACATTGACCATGCTCCTGCCCTCCACAACAACCTTTCTCCCATATTTTTCCGCAGAATTGATGATCTGCTGCACGCGGTCAACATTCGATGCAAATGTCGCAACAATAATGCGGCTCTTTTCATTATCCGCAAAAATATTGTCAAACGTTTTTCCTACCGTCTTTTCTGACATGGTAAAACCCGGCTTCATAATATTTGTGCTGTCGCCCATCACTGCCAGAACGCCTTTTTTGCCAAGCTCTGCAAAACGCTGCAGATCGATCGTGTCACCGTTTACCGGCGTAAAATCCACCTTAAAATCTCCGGTGTGCACCACAGTCCCCACCGGGCTGAAGATTGCCAGCGCCGCCGCGTCAGATATACTGTGGTTCGTGCGGATAAATTCAATGCGGAAACATCCCAGATTGATCGCCTGTCCATAGCTTACCACCTTGCGTTTTACCGGTTTGGGGAGAACATGCTCCTTTAGCTTATTTTCAATCAGGCCAATCGTCAGTTTCGTCCCGTAAATCGGCACATTGACATCCTTTAATACATATGGGAGCGCCCCAATATGATCCTCATGTCCATGGGTGATGACAAATCCCTTCACCTTATCAATATTGTCCTTTAAATACGTAACGTCCGGGATTACCAGATCGATCCCCAGCATCTCATCCTCTGGGAACGACAATCCACAATCTACCACAACAATACTGTCTTCATATTCAAAAGCGGTAATATTCATCCCAATCTGCTCTAATCCCCCGAGAGGAATGATCTTGAGCCCCTTTCCAAATTCAACCGGCTCCTCTTTCTTTGCCGTTGCTTTCCGCACTACCTTTCTCGTTGTCGCCGATTTCCGCCCGGTCTTGCTCTCGGCTGCCAGCCTGGTCTTTGCCGCCTGCACCCTTCCCGGTCTCCGTCCTGTTTTCTTTGTCTTCTCCATTTCTTCTCCTGTCATTTCGTCACGGTTGTTTGCTTCTCGTTTCAATAAACCCTCCTGCCTTTCTTTATTCTATTTTCCATCTTTTATTTTTCTTTTCAAAACGTAATATCCACATCTTCCAATATCTCCTCAAACACCTTGGACAAAGCCTCTAACACATTTTCATCTTCTACCATTTCATAAACCTTTGTATCTTCCTCTGTGTTAATCTCTTTCATAATATAGGCTTCCGCCTCTTCTTCCCCGCTGTCTGTCACCAAAAGATAATTTACCCCTGCAAGCATCGTCTGTTCCAACACAAAAAACGAAACCTGTTCCCCTGTTTCTGTCTCAAATCGAATATATTTTTCCTGACTGCCCATAATACATAATCTCCATTTCTGAACAACCCCCGTCCGCTCTAACGGCTCCTGCCGCAAAGACAGCGATATATCATTGCTCTTGTAGTTATGAGAAAGCGGTCGATACCGTTTCTCACCCGCACCATAGCTGTTTCTTTTCAATCAAAACAAATGCTGATGCAAATTATGCTATCAAGCCGATCTTTCCCCTTTATCCTCTTTTCCCTGCTTCCACAGGTCAGACAAGCGCTCCTTTCGTGTGCGCCGTTTCCCAAAAATTTCCGCAAAAACACAGACTGACACTGTCAGCCCTTTTCACGATCAGGAAATTGCACCGTCCCTTTCCTGTCCTATTTCCACATAAAATCCCTCATTCCGAAGCGTTTTTGCACGACGGTGGCGTGCCGTCAATGCTATTTGTGATCGCTCTAAAAAGCTAAAGTTCTTCTCACAAACAGCCGTGTGAAAAATCATCGCATCAGCATGATTTTTCACAATATCCCCCTGACACGTTATTGCCCCGTCCCATGCCGGCGTTTTATGCATATCACGCGGAAAGCCTTCCCCCTGTCAAAGGCTCTTTCCGCAAAAAGTATTCCCCTGCTCATCTTACGTTTCTGCTGCGTCCTCTTTTCCTGCAATAAAATCCAGATATCCCTGCAGGATCAAACTGGCCGCAATCTTATCGATATATTCTTTTCGGTTTCCCCTCGCGACGCCGCCTGCTTCCAATACGGCATCCGCCTGTACTGTCGTAAGGCGCTCGTCCCAAAATTCCACAGCAAGACC
This sequence comes from uncultured Lachnospiraceae bacterium, assembly GCA_947589455.1. Lineage (GTDB taxonomy): Bacteria > Bacillota > Clostridia > Lachnospirales > Lachnospiraceae > Butyribacter. Next base: position 17,484 of record CANQCD010000022.1, read on the forward strand.
GCTCCTGTCCGCCACCATATCCGCAAATTCCCTTGTTTTGATACAGCGCTCCCCCTCTGTGTTATCCATATTTCTGGGAAGCCCGACAATTACCTTTCCAACATCATATTCTCCCGCCAGCGCTTCAATACGCGCCAGAGTTTTTCGCAGTTTCCCTTCTCTGTCCCTGGTTATAGTCTCCACAGGCTGCGCCGTCAAAAGAAGTTCGTCGCTGATGGCGACGCCGACCGTCTTCGCCCCATAATCCAATCCCATGATCCTCATATTCCACCTGTCAATCCTGTTTTATCCTTACTGCTTTTTAACGCAATACAACCTAATCCCCATTCCAAGTGTGAACACGGTTCGCAACCTGCTATTTGTAATTGTTTTCAATATAATCTTCCAGCAGCAGTTCTATGATCTCATCACGCTCTACCCTGCGGATCAGGCTCCTTGCCCCCTTATGGCTTGTAATATAAGTCGGGTCGCCTGACATGACATAACCCACGATCTGGTTTACCGGATTATAGCCTTTCTCTGTAAGCGCTTCATAGACTTCTTTGATCACGTCTTTTACTTCATATACCTGGTCTTTCTGTACTTTGAAGTACTGTGTATTGTTAATTTCCTGCATAATGGCACTGACCTCCATATCTTTTCACGTACTCTCATCTAACATATATAGTAATATATCCCATTTAAAAAAACAACCTCTTTTTTTGGGGAGTTAAATATATAAATTCCCTGCCCATGTGATAAAACGAGGACAGGAAATCCCTTTCCTCCATATTTGCTTTTTTATCAAAACCAGTCTATATCCAGCTTCCATTTTTCCCCTTTTTTTCAGGTACTAAAAAATCCAAAAGAAGCAAAGAGATTGTTTCATCATAACTGTGGCAAATCAAATTCGACAAGAAAAAATTTACTTTACATGACACATTATTTTTAATCTTTGTTCCTCATTTGCAGAGAAACCGAATTTTTCATAGAATGGAATCTTATCAGGCATAGCGCTTAATTCATTGTATTTTATGGTTAATTCATTCACGTCTATTCCTCCATACAAAATAAAATCCTAAAGCTCCGTAGCAAGTAAAATTTCTTCTGTCAGGCGATCCAAAATCCGGACAGGGACAATCGTATTACACCGGTTTTCTGCCGCTTCTCCCTCTTTTACAGGCACTGCAACTCTTATATATCTCTCTGTATATCCCGTCAGATAATCTTTTCCCCCTATACAGACCACTTCTTCAAAAAGCACATGCTCCAGCTGCCCATAAAACTGCTCCTGGTATTTATTTTCCAGCTGTTTTGCCTCTGCTATCAGCTTTTCACTGCGCTCTGCCTTCTTTTTCTCCGGAAGCTGTCCAGGCATTGCGTCTGCCATCGTCCCTTTTCTCCTGGAATATTTAAACACGTGGATCTGCGCAAAGGCGGCTTTCTGTACAAACTGGCACGTCTGCCCAAACTCGCTTTCTGTCTCCTGCGGAAACCCGACAATAAGATCAGTCGTCAACGCCGGCTTTTTAAAATATTTCCGCAAAATCTCCAGCTTTTCCAAATACTCTTCTGCCGTATAATGGCGGTTCATCCTCTTTAGCGTCGCATCACAGCCGCTCTGTAAAGAGAGGTGGAAGTGCGGGCAGACTGCCGGGATCGTTGCCAGCGCTTCCGCAAATTCCCTGGTAATGATCCTCGGTTCCAGCGAGCCCAGGCGGATCCTCTCAATCCCCTGAATTTCCGCAAGCGTCTGTAAAAGCGCAATCAACGGCTTTCCCTTTAATTCCAAAAAGCTTTTTTGGTCAGATAAGTCAACTCCATAAGAAGACAAATGGATTCCCGTCACAACAATCTCCTTGACCCCCTCTGCCGCCAGCGCAAGGACCTCCGCTTTTACCTCTTCTGCCGGCCGGCTCGCGAGAGGTCCCCTCACATACGGGATAATACAATATGTACAGTACTGGTTACAGCCGCTCTGCACCTTGATATATGCCCTGGTATGCTTCTGCGCCAGCGCCTCTTTTGTCCTGCTTCCTTTTTGTCCGGGACACGTTTCTTCCGCCTCTCCATGATACAGGCTGTTCTTTTGGATATAAGATTCTGTCACGATCTCCACGATCTGCTCTTTTTTTTGGTTTGGGACAAAGAGGTCAATCCCCTCGTCAAGCGCGCCTCTTTCTGCCGCAGCCTCTGCATAGCACCCCACTGCCGCTACCACTGCAGATGGATGGTTTCTCCTGGCGCGGCGCATCATTTTCCTCGACTTTCTATCCGCTATGTTTGTCACCGTACAAGTATTGATAATATAGGCGTCCGCCTCCTCGTCAAAGGAAGTGACAAGATGCCCCGCCTCTTCAAACTTCTTCTGCATTTTTTCCGTCTCATAGGAATTTACCTTGCATCCCAGTGTCAAAAAACCAACTCTCATATTCTGCCTCATTTCTAAATTTTTCATCCGGTTCCCTGTCCATTACCAGAGAAACCAAAAGGCAATCTGGTAAAGATAGACGGGAAATGATCTGTTTTTTTGTGACAATTTCACGTTTTTTATAAAATATCCAACGATACATTCTCAATTTTTATCGTTCTTTCTCGTATTTTCCTGCATTTTTTAGCAAGATTGTATATTGACTTTTCCCCGCAAAGTAGCTAGTATAGTAACTGTAAAATAATAAAGGAGGTAGATTTGTATGAAAACTGTAAAAATCTCATTAAACTCTATTGACAAGGTAAAAGCATTTGTTAATGATGTAACAAAATTCAGCACAGATTTCGATCTGGTATCTGGAAGATACGTGATTGATGCAAAGTCTATCATGGGGATTTTCAGTCTTGACCTTTCCAAGGCAATCGACTTAAACATCCACGATGATGACAATATCGATGAAATCCTTGATGTGCTGGCTCCTTACATGGTTGAATAATTAATATGCTTTTTCTTATGGGTGTTGTGTATTTGGGGAATTGACCAAAAATAATCGAGCTACATACACGAATAAACGCAGCAGGCTTAATGTCTGCTTCATACAAATCAGAGAACACATTTATGTGTTCTCTTTTTTTGTCCTTTTACCCGTCAATCTCTATGATCTCCCTCGTTTCCAATGCCTCCGTGACCATATCTCCTATCTTTTCCGCCAGCTTTTCCTCCGAACGACGGATCACAGACAGAACCGGCTTTGTCACCGGATGTTTTGCCACAAAAATAGTACAACAGTCCTCATATGGCTGGATGGACGTCTCATATGTCCCTATCTTTTCAGCGACGTCTACGATCTCCTGCTTATCAAACGCAATCAGCGGACGGTATACCGGCAATTCACAGACGTCGTTTGTCGCCGCAAGGCTCTGCATTGTCTGGCTTGCCACCTGTCCGATGCTTTCCCCTGTCACCAGTCCCAGACAGCCGCTCTCCTCCGCAATATGCTGCGCGATCCTCATCATATAGCGGCGCATGATGATCGTCAATTCCTCGTGCGGGCACTGTTCATAAATATACATCTGGATCTCCGTAAAATTGACAACATGCAGTCGAATCGGACCGGTATAGCGGGAAATCTGGTTCGCCAGATCGACAACTTTCTGCTTTGCCCGCTCGCTGGTGTAAGGCGGTGCATGAAAATAAACTGCATCCACAAACACGCCCCTTTTGGCTATCATATATCCTGCGACAGGGCTGTCTATCCCGCCGGAGAGCAGAAGCATCGCCTTTCCGTTTGTCCCAAGCGGCATTCCCCCCGCGCCGCGGTACACCTTGGAATACACATACGCCTTTTCGCGCACCTCCACCCAGATAAAAACATCAGGGCTGTGCACATCCACAGATAGTCCCGGAAACCGCCCGAGCAGATAACTTCCCATTTCTACGCAGACTTCCGGCGAAGTATAGGGATATCCCTTATCGCTCCTGCGGCATTTCACCTTAAACGAAAAAGTCCTGTCCCGGTACTGCTCTTCCACAAAATCCCCGACCGCCTTTGTCAGGCTGTCCCACTCCTTGTCCTCTATCACCGTGACGGGGCTGATGGATGACACGCCAAACACCCGCCCCATCGCCTCTACCGCATCTTCCAAATCAAAATCTTCTTCCGCCTCAACAAAAATCCTCCCCTGCTCCCGTACTACGCGAAATGAACCGTCGATGCGCTCTAAGTGGCGCCGTACCTGTTCGCAGAGTGCATTTTCAAACTTATAACGGTTTTTCCCCTTAATCCCAATTTCTGCATATTTTAATAAAAAAGCCTGATACATAATCTTCCTCATTTCTGTCAGCGCATCCTGCCTGCATATTGCTCCTGGCAGACAAGAGTCCCTGCAATATCTTTTTCACACAAATGCGCTTCCCTGATCAATGCTTTGTAAAACGCCGTAATACTGGCAACACCTTTTCTACTGCCGCCACAGCCTCCTGTACCTGTTCTTGTCCCGTCAGAAAAGACATGCTGAAACGCAGCGTGGAATCCAATAGCGAATCTGCCACGCCAATCGCTTTTAGCGTCCCGCTTAATTCCGGATGGTGTGTCGAACACGCAGAGCCGGAAGACACATAGACTCCCTCCTGTGCCAGGGCATGGAGCATCACCTCGCTTTTTATCCCTTCAAAGCTGACGCTGATGATGTGAGGCGCCGTCTCTTCCAGCGCGATCCCTTCCACCGCGTTGACTGTCACGCCGGGCAGCGTCTGCATCGCCTGGATAAACTGGTTCTTTAGCGAATACAGCTTTTCCCTTTTTTGCTCCAGATCCTGATAGATTTTCCTGGCCGCTTCGCCGAGCCCCGCAATGCCCGGTACATTTTCCGTGCCAGAACGGACGCCGCCCTGCTGGCCGCCCCCAAACAGGATTGGCTTGATCTTTACCCCGTCTGCCACATATAAAAAGCCGGTTCCCTTCGGCGCATGGATTTTATGTCCGCTGACGGAAAGCAGGCTGACTCCCAGCTTCTTTGGCTGAATTTTGTATTTGCCATACGCCTGAATGGCGTCAACATGGAACAAAACTCCCTCGTTCTTCCGGCGGAGCATCCGGCCAATCTCGCAGATTGGCTCTACGCTTCCCACCTCATTGTTTACATACATAACAGAGACAAGAACCGTGTCATCCCGCAAGGCATCCTCAACGTCCCGGACTTTAACCCTGCCATTTTTGTCCACTGGGAGATACGTCACATCATAGCCCTGCTGTTCCAAATAAGCTAACGGCTCATGTACGGAAGGGTGCTCAATCCTGGTCGTGACGATATGCTTTCCTGCCCTGGGATTTGCTGCCGCTGCGCCTAACAGCGCCAGATTGTTTGACTCTGTCCCTCCGGACGTGAAAATAATCTCTTTTGGCTGGCATTTTAATGTCCCTGCCAGGATTTCCGCAGCCTTTTTCAGATATTGTTCCGCTTCCATCCCTTTTGTGTGCCTGGAGGAAGGATTGCCATAATCCTGCTCCATCACTTTCCTCATTATCTCCCCGACCTCCGGAAATACAGAGGTCGTCGCTGCATTATCAAAGTAGGCTTCCATTCCACCTTATCCCTCCTGCATCTGGAACATCATGATCGAGAGCATCGCCATCCCCGCTGTTTCTGTTCGGAGAATCCTTTTCCCCAGTGTAATCGGTTCCATGCCAAGCGCAACCGCCTGTTCGACCTCATCTGCCTCAAAACCGCCCTCCGGACCGATAAAAATCCCAACCGTTTCTCTGCCGCAGGCATATGCGACGCACTCTCTGGAACGGTCTATGCCGTCCTGTAATTCATACGGTATCATATTGTACTCTAACAGCTTCGCCATGTCAAATGCTTCTGCCAGAGAAACCGGCGCGTGTACCTTGGGAATGATCCCCCTGTCACATTGCTTTGCCGCCGCCTCTGCGATTGCCTGCCACCGCTCTGTCTTTTTTACCGTCTTTTTTTCATCCGTAAATTTTACGACACAGCGTTTCGTGAGCACCGGGACAATCTCATAAGCTCCCAGCTCCACAGCCTTTTGTATCACAAACTCCATCTTGTCTTTCTTTGGAACTCCCTGGAACAGAGTGATCCTGGCCGGGAGCTCCGTACCGGTCTCCTGCTGTCTCTCAATCCGCAGCACGACCGCATCTTTTTCCAGCGAGGCGATCCGCGAGACATAGTCGCTTCCTTCCCCATTACATGCGACAACCCAATCCCCCTCTTCCAGCCGGAGAACATTTTTTATATGGTTTACATCACTTCCCGTAATGCGAATTTCATTTTCCTGGATCTGACTCTCGTCAATATAAAATCGGTACACACATTTCCTCCTGATATCTCAGTGCAGCGTTTTCAGTAACAAAAGACCACCGCCTGCTCTGGCGTCTTTGCACACCGCTGCATTTCCAAGCCCTCTTTTAGGAGGGCTTACAATTTCCTATCCCATAATAAAGACCACCGCCTGCTCTGGCGTCCTTGCACACCGCTGCATTTCCAAGCCCTCTTTTAGGAGGGCTTACAATTTCCTATCCCATAATAAAAAGGCAAAACTGATGTTTTGCCCTTTTATGTTCATCAATTTACCTTACAGATACTTATCCAACGAACCGTTTGACGTCCCCAAGATAGAATACGTTCCATTATAGGTATAGGTAGACGCCCTGTTGTTGGAATATGCGGCGCCATTCGCCATCTTGTATACTTCCTGTGCCTTGTCCGACATGCGCGCCCCAAATGAACCGCGCCCGTGGAATAAGGTATCCAGCGTAGTCAGCTTTGCCTCTTTCAGCTTTTCTTCGTCAACTGACAGCTTATTGTCCTTGCCAATCGTAATACCGACCTCTTTTAAAAGCCCTGCATTGGCAGAGGTAAAACCAACCATGTTTAACGTCTTTTTTAACAGCTTTGTCGCATCGACGTCCCCCGCCGTATCCAGATAAGAATTATATGCTTCTACAAAAGCAGTTACTTTCTTCTTGATATCTTCTGTATGGTCAACTTTGTTGCCTTCCTTATCAACTGCCGACGCATCGTACAGTGATGCATCATTTAACGCATTCAGCGCACCCTGCAGAGACTCTGCGTCAGACTTGACATTTAACAGCTTTCCTGTCGTCTCATTTTCCAGCTCTCCGGCAGCCGCATTATCTTCGCCGCTCTCAGACGCCTTCTCGGATTTATAATATGCTGTCAAAAGTTTTTTGTAAGCTCCAGACTGAATCATGGAGTAATCACCCAGCATACTTGTACCGCCAAAGAATGAACTTCCGCCGGCTGTCGACGACGTCCCAAAAAAACTGCTGTAAAAATCATTCATTCCTGAACCATAACCATCAATCCCTGACATAGTATCACTCCTTTTTTAAT
>CANQCD010000023.1 GCA_947589455.1 uncultured Lachnospiraceae bacterium
TTTTCTTGTTTTTTCGGAAAGGCGGGAGTTGTGTACCGCGCTAAAATGTGTTATAATCATTGATGATATTTATACGACAGGAAGTACCGTGGAATCCTGCGCAAGAGAATTAAAAAAAGCTGGAGTTTCCAGGATTTATTTTCTGTGTGTATGTACAGGATATGGTAACTAGGAGGTTTTATAATGGATGTAAGAAACTGTAAAAAATGCGGAAAAATATTCAATTATACGGGGGACAGCCTGTGCCCTGCCTGCACCAAAGAAATGGAGGAAAAGTTTTTTGAGGTGAGGGAGTATATTTACAAGAATCCATCCGCAGGAATGGCGGTTGTTGCAGAAGACAATGACGTACCGATTCAGCAGATCAAGAAATGGGTTCGTCAGGAAAGGCTTACATTTACAAGAGAATCCGGGATTTCCATCGACTGCGAGTCTTGTGGAAAGCCTATTTTGACAGGAAGATACTGCAAAGAATGCAAAAACAAGCTGAAAAATAATTTTTCCGGTATGTACAGCGAACATGCTGCGCAGAAAAATGATGTCAAGAAAATTGACTCCAAAGGAAAAATGCGCTTTTTGGGAGACAACTAATCTCACACTTTTTAAGAATGGGGGTGTGTTCTGAAAATTATGGAAGTCAAAGACGTTTTTGACGATGCATTTTGCGATGTGACAAAAAAAATTGTAAAGTTAGATTTACATAAGTCAGATGAAAAAATGCAGGATGCACAAGCTGTATCGGACTTCCAGGATTATCGGGAGATGATACAGACCCAGGGCTATGTGAATGCAGTGATTGTATGCCGGTTTTCCAATGAAATGTTTCATTATATTACCAACACAATGAACAATGGTGTAACTCCGTCAGGGGAAGAACTTCCGTTATATATTAATGAGTATATTAATATAGCGTGTGGATGTGCGATATCCAGGATAAATGATATGACAGGACAGCTTTCCAGACTGACGGTGCCGCGTTTTTACCAATGCGGCGAGCCGTTGGAAGGTGATCTGGATTTCAGGGAACAGAGATTTTTGTCTTATGATTCCAGACTTGGGAAATTACAGGTATATTTATTTTATTCGCTGAATGATTATGAGGAGGGAAAGTAATGGATAAAAAGACAATTCTGGTGGTAGATGACTCGCCGTTTGCTTCAAAACAGATTAAGGATATTGTTGAGGAGAATGGATACGAAGTTATCGGATATGCTAAGAATGGCAATGAGGGGATCAACATGTATGAAGAGCTTCACCCTGACATAGTGATCATGGATATCATTATGCCGGGAATTGACGGGTTGGAGACAGCAGAGATCCTGATGAAGAAAGACCCGTCAATAAAGATATTAATGCTTAGTTCATTATGCGATTCAGGTACCTTGGAAGAAGTAAAGAGTATTGGATTGAAATATCTGATACCAAAACCGTGGGAAGACGACGTTCTTCTTGCTACGTTGGAGCTTTTGGTAAAACAGGACAATCGCCAGTAGTGATCCGGGCAGCAGGAGACTGCCGTCCGCTGATTCGGTTTCTTATGCGGCAGGGTGGCAGCGCATGTTATCAGCCTGATAAAAGAAGAGATATCTGTTCCGGCAAGGAAGCTTGCGAATAGATATCTCTTCTTCGGTTGCCGCCTAGCCCACGCCACTGTGGGAAGGGGAGCAGGAGCGGCAGAGGAGGAATGTGTTGGATGAGAACTGCCGTCCATAGCTCCCACCGCCGCAGGAAGGGAAGCAGGAGCGGCGGAGAAGGAATGTGTTGGATGAGAACTGCCGTCCATAGCCCCTGTCGCTGCAAAAAGAGGGAGGAAGGAGCGGCAAATTTGCTGTGAATGGCAACTTTCTTCGATAAAAGTGGTTGACGAATCTGGCAGTTATAGAATATACTCATTTATATTGGTAATATTTTGCAGAGAGAAATAAGAGGGAAACAGATAAATAGGAGAGATGAAATGATTAGTACAAGAGTGATAGCAACTGCAGGCTGTGTACCGGAACAGGTTGTTACAAATGATGATCTATCTAAAATCGTAGATACAACAGATGAGTGGATTACACAGAGGACAGGGATTAAAGAGCGTCATATCTCTTCTGGTGAAAATACTTCCGCTCTGGTCATCCGTGTTGCAGAGAAGCTTTTGGAGCGCGCGGGGGTAGAGGCGGAGAAGATTGATCTGATTATTGTGGCGTCTGTCACACAAGATTATGGTACCCCGTCTTTGGCCTGCATGATACAGAAAGAGATTGGCGCTGTCAATGCGGTAGCTTTTGATGTGATCGCTGCCTGCAGCGGCTTTATGTTTGCCCTCAGTACCGCAGATAAATACATAAAGGCCGGCGGTTATAAGAATGCAATAGTTATTGGCGGGGAGACGTTATCAAAGATTGTAGACTGGACAGACCGTTCAACGTGTGTCCTGTTTGGGGACGGCGCCGGCGGCGCTTATGTCGAGGCATCTGACGAGGCTGGCATTATCCGGGAAAATATTGGTTCTGCGGGAGCTCAGTATGAGATCCTGACAGAAGGGTATACGGAATGTGCGAATGCATTTAATGAAAACAAAGGCGGCGTGCATCCGCTCTGGTATGTGAATATGAATGGCAGGGAAGTCTTTAAATTTGCGACAAAAAAAGTAATAAAAAGCCTGGAAAAAGTAATGGCGGAAGAGAATCTGACTCAGGAGGACATCAAATATTTTGTGCCGCATCAGGCAAACGTCAGGATTGTGGAGGTTGTTTCTAAAAAACTGGACATCCCTTTTGAAAAGTTTTATATGAATATGGACCGGTTTGGGAATACTTCCTCTGCAAGCATTCCGATGGCTCTGAATGAGATTAACGAGAAAGGGCTGTTAGAGAGAGGCAATCTGGTGATGCTGTCTGGATTTGGCGGCGGTATGACATGGGGAACCATGCTGATACGCTGGTAATGTGTATTGCTGCATATGCAGTGGATATAAATAATATTTTTTTTAGGAGGAAAAAACAAATGGATATTTTTGAAAAGATCAGGGAGATCATTGCAGAGCAGACAGGCAAGGATGCAAGCGAGATCACATTAGAGACAAATGTAAAAGAAGACCTGGATGCAGATTCTTTGGATTTGTTCCAGATCATCAATGATATTGAGGATGAGTTTGACGTCTCTGTTGAAGATCCTGAGTCAATCGTAACTGTAAAAGACGCAGTTGACTTTGTTGAAAGTCACAAATAAGAAAAATTCAGTGGTTATGCGGCGCATCCTGCGCCGTTTTAACGCTGGTATGGAGTGTTTGGAAGTTTGCGAAAGCTACAGGAGCCTGTACTGTGGATGCCGTTAAAACGGCAGAATGAGAGGAAATATGAAAACAGCATTTTTATTTAGCGGCCAGGGTGCGCAATACGCTGGCATGGGAAAAGAATTGTACCAGAATTATTCTGTGGCAAAAGAGGTTTTTGACCTTGCAGACGAAGTGCTTGGTTACTCTGTCAAAGAGATGTGTTTTTCAGACGAGGCAAAATTAAATGAGACAGAGTTTGCGCAGCCGGCAATTTTAACAATGAGCATTGCGGCGATGAAAGTTTTGCAGGAACAGGGCGTCCGGGCGGAAATGACGGCGGGGCTGAGCCTGGGAGAGTATTCTGCGTATGTCGCCAGCGGGGCGATGGATTTTGCGGAAGCGGTCGCTCTTGTTCAAAAGAGAGGAAAATTCATGGCGGAGGCTGTTCCCTCCGGGGAAGGGGTCATGTATGCCATTATTGGTTTAGATACAGAATTGGTGGAAGAAGCCTGTAGAGAGGCTGTAGCGGAAGGACTGGGGCTGGCTGTCCCGGCAAATTACAATGCACCGGGTCAGATTGTGATCGCGGGCGCTGCGGCGTCTGTCAAAAGGGCGGCGGAGATTGCGAAGGAAAAGGGCGCCAAGATGGCGGTGAAGCTGAAAGTCAGCGGGCCGTTCCACACGGAGATGCTCAAGCCGGCAGCTGAGAAGCTGGGGCCTGAGCTTGAAAAAATGCATATTAAGCCGATGGAGATCCCGGTATACACAAACGTAGACGCCTCCATCGTTGCATCAGAGCAGGAGATCATCCCAATCCTGAAAAAGCAGATTTGCTGTCCGGTGCGCTTTTATGATATTATTAACCATATGAGGGAGAATGGGGCGGATACATTTATTGAGCTGGGACCGGGGAAGGCGCTGTGCGGATTTGTAAAGCGGACAGTAAAAGGAGTCGGGATCCTGAATGTAGAAGATATGTCATCCCTGCAGAAGACAATGGAAAAATTGCAGGCATAGTTGGCGATCAGATAGAGGAAACAGGAGGAACAAAATGTTAAAGGGAAAAAATGTGATAGTGACAGGGGCTGCAAAGGGGATTGGAAAAGCAGTTGCCATTGCCTTTGCAAAAGAGGGATGCAATATTGTCCTGAATTACCGGAGCAGCGCGCCGGACGATACGATCCAGGAGATTGAGTCGCATGGCGTCACCTGCCTTCCTGTACAGGGGGATGTCAGTGATTTTGAGTTCGCTGCGGCATTGATGAAGCAGGTAAAAAAAGAGCTTGGTTCCGTGGATGTCCTGGTAAACAATGCAGGGATCACGAGAGATATGCTTTTGATGCGCATGAGCGAGGAAGAGTTCGACTCTGTTATCCATACAAATTTAAAAGGTACTTTTAATATGGTCCGCCATGCCAGCAGCCTGATGTTAAAGCAGCGCAGCGGAGCGATCATCAATATGGCCTCTGTTGTCGGCGTCGTCGGAAATGCCGGACAGGTAAATTATGCAGCTTCTAAGGCGGGTGTGATCGGGCTTACAAAATCTGTGGCAAAAGAGCTTGCTGCAAGAGGGATTACCTGTAATGCGATCGCGCCGGGCTTTGTGGAGACGGATATGACAGATGCGTTGACGCCGGAACAGAAGGAGAACATGCTGGCGATGATTCCGCTGAAGCGCTATGGGCAAGTGGAGGACATTGCCCGTGTGGCAGTTTTTCTGGCGGAAAATACTTATATTACCGGGCAGGTCATCAACGTAGATGGCGGAATGGTTATGTAAGTGACTAAAAAGCGAAGTAATATGCGAAAGATTTGCGCAGGAATGGAGAGTATTATGGAAAGAAGATGTGTAATTACCGGCCTGGGGGCAGTTACCCCTCTTGGAAATACCGTGGATGAATACTGGGACGGCTTAAGAAACGGCGTGTGCGGCATTGACTATATCACAAAATTTGACACTACAGATTTTAAGGTAAAAATTGCCGCAGAGGTAAAGGATTTTGACGCAGAACAGTATATGTCTAAAAAGGATGTCAAGAGAAATGATCTATTTGCCATCTATGGTCTGGGGGCAGGTGTGCAGGCGTTTGAGGATTCCGGTCTGGATATGGAGAAAGAGGATACGGATCGGATTGGCGTGATTGTTGGTTCCGGTGTCGGCGGACTGATGACGATGGAAGAGCAGGTACAGCGCATGACAGAGAAAGGACCTTCCAGAGTCTCTCCTATGTTTATTACAATGACAATAGGAAATATGGCTGCGGCTAATATAGCGATCCGTGTTGGCGCGACCGGGATGTGTCAGGAAATCGTGACGGCATGTGCTACCAGTACAGATTGTATCGGCGCGGCATACCGAAATATTAAGCATGGATATCTGGACGCCTGTTTTGCCGGCGGTGCAGAAGGGGCAATCTGCGGGATTGGCGTTGCAGGATTTACCAATCTGACGGCATTGTCCACGGAGGCAGACCCGAAGGCGGCATGTAAACCGTTTGACAAGGAACGCAATGGTTTTGTCATGGGGGATGGCTCCGGCATACTGGTCTTAGAAGAAATGGAACATGCCCTGGCAAGAGGCGCAAAGATATATGGGGAAGTGGTTGGCTATGGCGCGACCGGGGATGCATATCACGTAACGCTTCCCGATCCGGAAGGGACCGGCGCGGCAAAGGCAATGAAAATGGCAATGGAAGACGCGGGGATCACGCCGGAGCAGGTAAGCTATATCAATGCGCACGGCACCAGCACCCATGCCAACGATGCCGGAGAGACAAAGGCAATCAAAAAGGCTATGGGGGAAGAAACGGCCAGAAAGATACCGATCAGCTCAACCAAATCTATGACAGGACATCTTTTGGGGGCAGCAGGCGCGATTGAAGCGATTGCCTGCATCAAGGCTCTGGAGCAGGGATTCCTGCCGCCGACGATCAATTATCACACCCGGGACGAAGAGTGCGATCTGGATTACATTCCAAATGAGGGAAGAGAGGATCAAAGCGCGATGTACGCATTATCCAATTCCCTGGGATTTGGCGGCCACAACGGTGTGCTTTGTTTTAAAAAATGGACAGGAAAATAAATTTGGCGCCACAGTGGTGAAGCAATGGTAAGGCAGAAATGCCTTGGAAAGGCACAGGGGGAATATGCGGTACGAAGAAGTAAAAGAATTGATACAGATTTTTGAGAAAACAGATTTGAACGATATGGAAGTTACTCTTGGGGACGCCAGGGTGCGTTTAAACCGTGGTTCTGTTTCGCCGTGGGCGGCAGCGCCAGTGGGACCGGCGGGGATGCTGCAGATGCCTGCGCCGCTTCCCGCAGTGCAGAATGCAGCGCCGCCAGTTGCAGAGGCGGAGAAACCGGAAAAGCAGGCAGAGGCTGTGTCGTCGGAAGTAACAGAGGAAAATGCCGGAGGAAAAGTGATCAAAGCGCCGATCGTCGGCACGTTTTACCAGAGCTCTGCTCCGGATAAGCCGCCGTTTGTCCAAGTGGGCGATGAAGTGGCAAAAGGAGACGTTGTCTGTATTATTGAGGCGATGAAATTTATGAATGAGGTAAATGCAAAAGTCAGCGGGACTGTGGCGGAGATTCTTGTAAAAGACGGCGAGTTTGTAGAATATGGGCAGGAACTTTTCCGCTTAAAATAAAGAAATGAGGAATGACGATGGTAATGGATATTAATGATATTATGAAAGTGCTGCCGCACAGACAGCCGTTTCTTCTGCTTGACCGTATCGAGGAGCTGGAAGAGGGAAAGTCTATTGTGGCGATCAAAAACGTATCTTATAATGAACCTTTTTTTGCCGGGCATTTTCCGCAGGAACCGGTTATGCCGGGCGTGCTGATCGTGGAGGCAATGGCGCAGGCAGGTGCAGTCGCTATATTGTCCATGGATGAATTTAAGGGGAAGACCGGATATTTTGGCGGCATCAAGAACGTGAAGTTTAAGAGAAAGGTTGTGCCGGGGGATACCCTGCGTTTTGAACTGGAAATAGACAAGATAAAGAGAAATATTGGGATTGGCCACGGTACAGCCTATGTGGGGGATGAAGTGGCAACTGTCGTAGAACAGTTTATGTTTATTGTAGAATAGATGTGAAATGAGTTGTTTTGGAGGCAGGAATGTTTGATAAGATTTTAATTGCAAACCGTGGGGAGATTGCAGTCCGGATCATACGGGCATGTCGGGAGATGGGGATCAAGACAGTAGCTGTTTTTTCAGAGCCGGACAGGGAGGCGCTTCATGCACAGCTGGCAGATGAAGCGGTATGTATCGGTTCGGCGAAGGCGGCGGACAGTTATAACAATATGACAAATATTATCACTGCCGCTGTGGAAAAGAAAGCGCAGGCAATCCATCCCGGTTTTGGCTTCCTGTCAGAGAATAGTACATTTGCGGCGATGTGCGAGGAGTGCCATATCAAGTTTATCGGCCCCGCACCGTCTGTAATCGATGCGCTTGGCAATAAATCAAATGCCAGAGCAATGATGATTCAGGCAGGAGTGCCAGTCATTCCGGGAAGCGACGGCGTGGTAGAAAACCTGGAGAAGGCATATGAGACTGCCGAACGGCTTGGCTATCCGGTGATGGTCAAGGCTTCTGCAGGCGGCGGCGGAAAGGGAATCCGCATTGTCAGGACAAGGGAAGATTTGAAGCAGGCATATGAGTCTGCAAAGAGCGAGACAAAGGCGGCATTTGGGGACGATACCATGTATATGGAAAAGGCCATTGAGAACGCCCGCCATGTCGAGGTACAGATTTTGGGCGATAATTATGGCAATGTCATTCATCTGGGAGAGCGGGACTGTTCTCTTCAGAGAAAAAACCAGAAAGTATTGGAGGAAGCGCCTTCTCCTGCTATTTCAGGGCAGGTTCGGAAAGAAATGTGCGACGCCGCTGTGCGTGCGGCGAAGGCGGCAGGATATCAGAGCGCGGGAACGATTGAATTTTTGTATAACGGCTCCGGTAAATTTTATTTTATGGAAATGAATACCAGAGTACAGGTAGAGCATCCTATTACTGAGATGATCACCGGCGTGGACATTATTAAGGAACAGATCCGGATTGCCGATGGGCAGAAACTGTCTTATCAGCAAAAAGATATTAAGATATCTGGACATGCGATTGAATGCCGGATCAATGCGGAAAATCCGGACAGGAACTTTGCACCGTGTCCGGGATTGATCGATTATCTGCTGCTTCCATCCGGAGGCCTGGGGATCCGTGTAGACACTGCGGTGTATGAGGGATATGAGATACCGCCGTATTACGATTCTATGATCGCAAAGGTGATTGTACACGGAAAGAACAGAGAGGAAGCGATCGCAAAGATGCGGCGCGCTCTGTATGAATTTATTATTGATGGCATCGATACCAATATAGAGTTTCAGAATCGTATTTTGAATAATAAAGATTATCTGGCAGGGAAATTTGATACTTCGTTTATAGAGACACAGCTGACAGGGAGCAAAGAAACGTTGGACGAAGGCGAAAGATAGGTCGTGCGAGGCGGCGGAAGATAAGTCGTGCGGAGACGGCGAAAGATAAGCCGTGCGAGGCGGCGGGACAGTAGAGGCTGTGATAACAGCAGAAAATAAGCGGGGCTGATTCCTGCAGATGGGAAGGAATGATTCTTTGAATTTATTTGGCAAAAAAAGTTATTATCCCGTTGAGCTGGGAGATAACAGGCAAAAGCGGAATGACAGAAGAAAATCCAAAGCAGAGCCATCCATACCGGACGGTATGTGGATTAAGTGCAATACCTGCAAGGCGATTATATACAAGAAAGAAGTTACAGAATATAAGCTGTGCCCAAATTGCGACGCCCATTTTCGGATGAGCCCGGCGGAGAGAATACGGATTTTGTGTGACGAGGGTTCTTTTCAGGAACTGGATGCAGGGATGGAGCCTAAAAATCCGATGGATTATCCCGACTATGAAGCGGTGATTGAAAAAGCGCAGAAAAAATCAGGAATGAAAGAAGGGGTCGTCACTGGCGTCTGTAGGATCAAACAGCAGCCCGCAGTCCTTGCCATTATGGACAGCCATTTTATGATGGGGAGTATGGGGTCTGTTGTGGGTGAAAAGGTGACAAGGGCGGTAGAGTATGCGACAGAGCATGA
The DNA here is from genome assembly GCA_947589455.1 of uncultured Lachnospiraceae bacterium. Lineage (GTDB taxonomy): Bacteria > Bacillota > Clostridia > Lachnospirales > Lachnospiraceae > Butyribacter. The sequence goes on from CANQCD010000023.1 coordinate 9,389, forward strand.
GCTTCCCATCATTATTTTTACAACATCCGGCGGAGCCAGGATGCAGGAGGGGATTATCTCTCTGATGCAGATGGCGAAGGTTTCAGAAGCGCTGGGGAGACATGATGAGGCGGGGCTTTTATATGTGACAGTCCTCACAGACCCGACGACGGGCGGAGTGACGGCAAGCTTTGCCATGCTGGGCGATATTATTTTGTCTGAGCCGAAGGCGTTGATCGGTTTTGCCGGGCAGCGCGTGATCAAAGGGACGATTCACCAGGAATTGCCGGAAGGCTTCCAGCGCGCAGAGTTTCAGCTGGAACACGGATTTGTAGACCGGATTGTCCACCGGGAAAAATTACGCGATGAGCTTGCGGCGATTTTGCGTCTGCATAGAAGACAGTAGGAAAGCGAGGAGTTGGAAATGAGCGATGCAATGAAATCGGTGGCGATTGCGCGAATGATAGAACGCCCAAACACAAAGCAATTTATCCGGGCGATCTTTGATGATTTTCTGGAATTTCACGGAGACCGTCTTTTTGCAGACGACGGCGCAGTTGTCGGCGGAATTGCTTCCCTGGACGGTATTCCTGTCACAGCGATTGGGATCCAGAAAGGGCATACTCTGGAAGAAAATGTAAATTGTAATTTTGGTTCGCCCAACCCGGAAGGATATCGAAAAGCGCTGCGTCTGATGAAGCAGGCCGAAAAATTTCACCGTCCGGTTGTGACGTTTATCAATACGGCGGGCGCATTTTGTGGAATCGGAGCGGAAGAGCGCGGACAGGGGGAGGCGATCGCAAGGAATCTGATGGAGATGTCCAGGCTAAAAACCCCGATTGTCAGTATTTTTACCGGAGAGGGCGGGAGCGGCGGCGCTTTGGCGCTGGCAGTAGGAGATACTGTCTGGATGCTGGAGCATGGCATGTATTCGGTGTTGTCACCGGAGGGATTTGCCAGTATTTTGTGGAGGGATTCTTCCAGAGTGGCAGAAGCGGCGGAGCTGATGAAAATGACAGCAAAGGATTTGCTGGAAAACCAGGTGATCGATAAGATATTTGCCGAACCAAAGGAAGGGTTGGAGAAAAATCTCAAATTTACTACCAGAGAAATTAAGAAGGCGTTATTAGAGACGATTCCGGAACTGCAGAAGATGGAATTAAAAGAACTTTTGGAAAAACGTTATCAGCGTTTCCGGAAATTTGGAGATTTTATGGAATAAAAAGAGAGACCAGGAGCCGGAATCAAACTAGCAGCGGTATCTGAAAATTCTGTGGGGATAAAAAGGGCACCGCCTGCGCTGGTGCCCTTGCAAGAAACACTTTGTGTTTCTTGTTGGTGTTCCACTACATTTTGAGCAGTTTTTTCTATCTCATAAAAAGGGCACCGCCTGCGCTGGTGCCCTTGTGCTCCACTATATTTCAAAGCCCTCTTTTAGGAGGGCTTGCAGTTTTCTATCCCATAAAAAAGTGTCTTCGACACTTTTTTAGATTGTTCGAATCCCATCCGAGGAAATGGTGATCTTTCCTTCTTTCATCAGATGGCCGATTCCGCGTTTGAAAGCATTTTTGCTCATATGGAAACGGTTTTTGATCGCTTCCGGGTCGCTTTTATCATGGAAGGGAAGGAAACCGCCGGCGTCGGTCAGACAGCCGTAAAGGTATTGGGCGTCTTCTTCCATCTGTTCCGGTATCTTTTTCTTTACGCTCAATGTCATCCTGCCGTCTTCTAAGACTTGTGCGACACGGGCGTAGACGGGCTGATTGATCCGATATTTTTCAAATACTTCCTTTTGGGGAATCAGCGCAGAATACAGATCATCTACGGCGACAAAAACTCCAAAATTCTCACTGATCTCATAAACTCGCCCCGTTACCTGGTCATCTTTTTGATAATCAGAATCATTTCGCAGCGCGTCATAAACATGCATGGAAGCGCACAGACGCTCGCTTTTATCCAGGTACAGAGTGACGAGCACGGCATCTTTTTCCTTTACGGGATAGAGCTGCTCTTTAAAAGGAAGGAATAAGTCCTTTGGCAGCCCCCATTCCAGGAAAGCGCCAATCTTTGTCACCTGGCTGACCCTTAACCTGGCAATCCCGCCCAGAGTGATATCCGGTTCCAGTGTGGTGGCGATCGGCCTGTCTTCCGAATCGCGGTATACAAAGACTTCCAGGACGTCTTTCAGCCTGGTGCCTTTTGGAACCTGATTTTTGGGAAGAAGAATCTTTTGGGAATCCTCTCCGGCCGGCGTATTTAAAAAGACGCCAAAGTCTGTCTGTTTTGTCACGATTAATTCCTGATATTTTCCAAGTTGTATTTTTTTTGCCATAATAATCTCCCGCGCCGCCTCTTAACGGCTCAAATACATGGTTCTATTCTGTATTCCAGAAAAGTGGTTCGTAGTGCTGCTTGTCTTAGTATACGTTGAAATGAGAAAAAATGCTAGTGAAAAAGAAAAATTGGTGCTATAATAAAAAAGGGCACCGCCTGCGCTGGTGCCCTTGCAAGAAACACTTCGTGTTTCTTGTTGGTGTCCCACTACATTTTGAGCAATTTTCTATCTCAAAAAAAGGGCACCGCCTGCGCTGGTACCCTTGTGTCCCACTACATTTCAAAGCCCTCCTTTGGGAGGGGTTGCAATTTTTTATCTCAAAAAAAGGGCATCGCTATGTTTCAAAGCCCTCCTTTGGGAGGGGTTGCAATTTCCTATCCTATAAAAAGGGCACCGCTATGTTTCAAAGCTCTTCTTTAGGAGGGGTTGCAATTTCTTATCTCATAAAAGTAGCGATGTTTGGAAAAAGAAGAATGGAGTTTTCTGTATAATATAAAGTATAGGAATTTCCAGGAAAGAAGGTATAGAATGAAAACAGAAATTAAAACAAAAAATGCTCCGGCAGCGATAGGACCATATTCTCAGGCAATCGAGGTGGGCGGTATGATCTACACGTCCGGCATGATCCCGATTCGTCCGGAGACAGGAGAGATCGTGGACGGTTCTGTCGAGGAACAGGCAGAACAGGCATTATCTAATTTAAAAGCGTTGATTGAAGCATCAGGCTCTTCTATGGAAAAAGTTGTCAAAACGGTAGTCTTTATTAAAGATATGGACGACTTTAGTAGAATAAATTCTGTTTATGAGAAATATTTTCCGTCACCATATCCGGCAAGATCCTGTGTGGAAGTTGCAAGGCTTCCTAAGGACGTTTCTGTTGAGATAGAGGCGATTGTTATGAAATAAGTTCTACAGATGTAGTATGAAAAATCGTTTTAATAAGTTGCTAAAATATGTATTTATTTGTCAAAATGCCCAAAATCAAAGGGATGATTGCGTGTTTTTTTTATGTGCCAAGTATTGACAAAGTAAATAGGCATTGTTATAATTGCTTTTGTAGTGTAACAAATTTGTAATATTTATTACAGAAATTACTGTATTGGTCGGCACAGTTTTTCTTTGCTGCGCTGCCAATAGAATAGGAAACGCGCCGAATGCGGTGCATTATTTACTATGGAGGTAAGATATGTTTAAGACACGTTGGGTGAGAAATACCGCAATCTTTGGTACTGCCGTCACTTTATCGCTGGCCGCTTATGTGCCGGGCAGTGACAGCGCAGACGCTACCAGCTTTTGCCAGGAAACAGAAATGGCAGGTCTTTCTCTATCGCTTGATAAGTATTATGTAGAAAACTTTACAGAGGATCATACTGATACTACAACAGAGACAACGGAAGAGGATACAGACGGAACAGAGACGGCCGGGGAATCACAGGCGACAGAGGAGCCTGCGGCATCTTCAAAACCGGAAGAGAAAGAAGAGAAAAAAGAAGATAAAGAGGTTAAGAAGAAAGAGAAGACTGTTGCAAAACAGTTCCGTGATCTGGGGATCTCTACGGTAAGCGATTATGTGAATATCCGCCGCAAACCGACGACGGAGAGCAAAATCCTTGGAAAACTTTACAGAGGCTCTTCTGCAAAGATTGTAGGCGAGAAAAACGGCTGGGTGAAAATTGAATCCGGCAATGTGAAAGGATATATCCGTAAGGATTTGCTGGCGATTGGTGAGAAGGCGCAGAAGCTTGCCGGGAAATTTGGCACAGCTTACGGCTATGTCAAGAAAGGGACGATCACATTAAATGTCCGCGCTAAGAAGAGCACTGAGGCAACGATTGTCACACAGATTCCGGAAGAGGAAAAATACGAGATCGTCGGTGAAAGTGAAAACTGGTACCGCATTTTGATTGATGATGACCAGAAAGGTTATGTGGCAAAAGAATTTATTAGGACAAAAGTAAAATTTGACCATGCAATCTCCATTAAGGAAGAGCGCGAAAAGATTCGCCGTAAAAGAGCGGCAGAGCGTGCGGAGCGCGAGAGATTGGCGGCGCTTGAAGCAGAGCGTGCGGCGGCCAGCAGCTCAAGCAGTAGTTCGAGCAGCAGTTCAAGTTCAAGCAGTTCGAGCAGCTCAAGTAGCTCAAGCAGTACTTCACACAGCAGCTCAAGCAGTTCTTCGCATAGCAGTAGTTCAAGCAGCTCAAGCAGCGCTTCACATAGCAGCAGCTCAAGCAGCTCAAGCAGTTCTTCCAGCACGCCGTCTGTTGGCAGCGGTTCTGGTTCAGCGATTGCAAGCTATGCCTGCAAGTTTGTCGGCAATCCATACCGTTGGGGCGGCACAAGCCTGACAAGCGGTGCTGATTGTTCAGGATTTGTGATGAGTGTGTATGCGCAGTTTGGTTATAGCCTGCCACATTCCTCTGCAGCACAGTCTGGCTGTGGAAGAGCCGTAAGCTTTTCCGGCCTGCAGCCGGGTGATTTGATCTTCTACCGCAATGGGAGCAGGATTGGTCACGTTGCAATGTACATCGGCGGAGGCAATGTTGTTCATGCCAGCAATGCGAGGGATGGTATCAAAATCTCAAATTACAGATACAGACAGCCGGCATGTGCCAGAAGAATTATCGGCTAAACATAAAATAAGACATACAAGGGGCACCGTACCGTTTTGTACGGTGTCTCTTTTCGTGGGATAGGAAACGGCAAGTCCTCCTAAAGGAGGCTTTGAAATGTAGCGGGGCACAAGGGCAAAACGCTGGTTTTGCCCTTGTGCACAATATGCTTGTCTGATAGGAGACTGGATATGAAAGAAATGATACAGGGCATCAGGGATGGTATTCCGATTGCGTTAGGATATTTGTCTGTCAGCTTTACTTTTGGACTGATGGCGGTAGAATCAGGGCTTACATGGTGGCAGGCGGTTTTAGTCTCTGTGGCGAATGTGACTTCGGCCGGGCAGTTTGCTGGGCTGGAAATTATGTCTGCAGGCGGCACGATGATTGAGATGGCGCTGACACAGCTGGTGATCAATATGCGGTATGCGTTGATGTCCCTTTCCTTGTCGCAGAAAGTAGATCAGACTGTCAGCACAGGCCATCGCCTTTTGATTGGATTTGAGGTGACAGATGAGATTTTTGCCGTGGCAATGAGCCGGGAGAAAAAAGTATCGCGCATTTATATGTATGGGCTTATGATCTGTCCGTTCCTTGGGTGGACGTCGGGGACTGCCCTGGGCGCTGTTTTGGGCAATGTGCTCCCAGAATTTATCCGCGCTTCTCTTGGGATTGCGATTTACGGAATGTTTATCGCGATCATCCTTCCAAAAGCCAAAGAGGACGCCAGGTATCTGAAAGTAATCCTGATCGCTATATTTTTAAGCTGCTGTTTTGCCTGGATTCCATTTTTGCAAGCGGTGTCTTCAGGATTTGCAGTCATTATCTGTGCCGTGGCTGCCGCCGGGGTTGGAGCGTACTTTTTCCCGGTTGAAGCGGATGCCGAAGGATAAAGATAACGGATTTTCGAATGGGGATTGGGTCGAAAGAGCGCATGGATGCGCTGATTTTTCACAATGTAAACATGGTTCGTTCAGAAATGAGGATTAGTATGGATACAGGAATCTTTTTTATATATCTTGCTGTGATGGCAGGGGTGACTTACCTGCTCCGCACGCTGCCTTTCGTGCTCTGCAGAAATCAGGTAGAGAATACGTTTCTGCGCTCTTTTTTGACATATATCCCCTATGCAGTGTTAGGAGCCATGACGTTTCCGGCTGTATTTTCTTCTACAGACAGCCTGGAGACGGCATTGGCGGGGACTTTTGCTGCACTGTGCCTTGCTTTCTTTGAAAAAGGGTTGCTGACCGTGGCGGCGGGCGCCTGCCTGGTGGCATTTTTGCTGCAGTTTATAGAGCGGATTGCAGCCGGCGGCGTATTTTAGCGGGATGGGAGAAAGCCTCTTTCGTCAGAATATTGACGATTCTTTTACTTCATTGATTTGATCTTGCCAGCTTGACAAGAGACGAGAAGTGCGGTATAATACTATCTGTCGTGTTGGCAACGAACAAGCCGGTGTGTTGGAATTGGCAGACGAGGTAGACTCAAAATCTATTTCCGGAAACGGAGTGCGGGTTCAAGTCCCGCCACCGGCATGACAAAAAGAAAGAGCTGTCGCACGGATTGGTTAGTCTGGCAGCTTTTTCTTTTTATTAGTGCAATGCGATATAGGCTCATGATACTGATATGGAAGGTATTCACCGGTAAAGACTGTTTTCAAAATGGCAGAAATACATGTTATTTTGTATTTAATGAGCAATCGCGGATAATAGGTTGTTGGAGCTTTAGGGAAATAGTATATTTCTGGTGTTTCAATTTAAAAAGGGAGGAAAAGAAAACAATGAACAGAACATTAAAAAAAGAAGTTAAATGGATATTTGCCCTTTGTGCCGCCACTTTCAGTTTGCTGACAGTGGGCTGTGGCAAGGACAGCGCTACCATGAGAACGGAAGAAAAGCCAGTGGCTTCGGATACGCAAAAGGATAGGGAGAACTACGAAGCAGTTTTGAAACAGGACGTTACTGTAAATGGCAGTAAGAAAGTTTTGGAAATTGTGCAAAACGAAAAGGACGTTTCAGATGTTGTAATAACAGTGGATGGGGAAGAAGCAGAATTAAGCAGAGTGTCCATTGGCGCCGGATATGTCCATGCAGAAGGGAAGGCGGCAGATGTGACAGGGGATGGAGAGGAAGAAATCATTCTGCTGCTTGGTGGCGGCGCTTCCGGACTGCCACTGGAAATGCAGGTTCTGGAACAAACGGATCAGGGCTGGAAAGAGATCGTCTTTCCGGATGCGTTGTGGGAGAGTGATAATAGGATTGTCGCACTAGACAAGCATAAAAACTCTTTAGATATCAGGGTAGATGCAACGAATAGCAGCAAAACGTTAAAGTTGACGAAAAAGCAGCGCGGCGCAGACGCAGAAATAAAATATCAGATATGTAAGCTGGAAGGGAATCAGCTTTTCGTACAGTATGATGTTTATTTGGAAGGCAATCCGGAGCCTGCGGCTGCCGTGTTGCAGGAAGTCGTATACGATGAGAAATCAGGGCAGTTTCAGTATGGGAAAACGAAGATTGACCAGACGGGATCTGACCTTACAAAAGAGTAAGAAACGATCGGACGGTATTATAATAGGGGTATGTGGGACATAGTACTGCAGACAGGTCCTGATATCAGTTGGGAAAACGGCTGATATCGGGACTTTTCTTTTGCGAAATGGTTCAAAACATTGTATGATAGAGTAAATAGGAACTTCCTGGGGTGCCCAAAATAGTGTATTAGGCGACCTGGGAAACGGTCAAAAAACGGTAAGATTAAGATATTGTACAATCTGCACAATATTCATAGAGTAACGGAATGTTTCGCAATTACCTAAAATAGTGTGTATGCAAAAGGAGAAGAGCTAATATGAAATTTTTTCATTTGTCGGATCTGCATTTTGGAAGACAGCTTCAGGGATATGACTTATTAGAGGAACAGAAGGAATTTACCGGGCAGATTAAAGAACTGGTAAAGCAGGAAAAGCCTGATGCGATCGTGGTTGCCGGAGATATCTACGACCGCAGCGTGCCGTCGGCGGCTGCTATGACGCTATTGGAGGATTTTTTCCTGGCGGTGGGAGAGACTTCGGGGGAAGAAAAAACCCCGGAGCTTCTCCTGATCGCGGGAAACCACGATAACGCAGAGCGCCTGCGTTATGGCAGCGCCTTTTTGAAAAAACATCATATCCATATTGCTGTTCTGCCGCCTCAGGAGGAAGGGGAACAGATCCAGAAAATCACTCTGCCGGATGCGTGGGGAGAGGTTTCTTTTTATCTGCTGCCCTTTACGAAGCCGGGGATGATCCGTCATCTGAGCGGGGCGGAAAAAGTACAGTCTGCGCAGGATGCGGTGCGATTTTTGCTGGAGAGGGAACAGATTGACCAGACGGAGCGCAATGTTTTCGTGTCGCACCAGTTTTATTGGAAGCGCGGAAAAGAGACGGTGCGCTGTGGGTCTGAACTGCCGGATTTGATGGCGGGAGGATTGGAAGGAATTGACACTGCGATAGTAGGGCAGTTTGATTATGTTGCTTTGGGGCATATCCATAGCCCGCAGGATTTAGAGGCGTCTCATATCAGATATTGCGGGACGCCGTATCCATATTCTGTCAGCGAGGCGGGACAGCAAAAGTCGATTACGGTCGTAGAATTGAGAGAGAAGGGAAATGTGGTGTGCCGAGAGATTCCCTGTCGATATAAACGGACGGTCAGGGATCTAAAAGGGGAGATAGAACAGCTAAAGGGAGAGGCCGGAGCGGATGGCTGCGATGATTATGTCCGCCTTACCCTGACAGATGACAGCCTGCCGGAACAGCCCAAAGAGGTATTAGAGCGGTATTACCGCCATATCCTTGAGATCAGGGTGGATAACAGGCGCAGCCAGGCGCTTTTGGAAGAACCGTCAGAGGGATTGCAGGAGCTTTCGCCGCTCGAGGCGTTCCGGCAGTTTTTCTGTGAGACGGTGGGGCGCGGCATGGATGAGGAAGAGGAGCGGCTGTTATGTGATATTTTAAAGGAGGTGGAGGAGTAGCATGAAACCGATTCGCCTTGTAATGTCTGCCTTTGGCTCATATGCCGGGGTGGAGACGATTGATTTTACCCAATGTGAAAGAGGACTGTTTTTGATCGCGGGAGATACCGGCTCTGGGAAGTCGACGATATTTGACGCGATCATGTTTGCGCTGTTTGACACGATGAGTGGTAAGGAGCGCAAGGGGAGCATGATGCGCAGCGAGTATGCGTCAGAGCAGACAGAGACGTTTGTAGAATATACGTTTTCGTATGGTACGAGGGAGAGAAGAGAGATTTATACGATTAAGCGGTATCCGGCATTTGAGAGAAAGTCTAAGAGGAAAAATAAGCAGGGGGAGTATGGCATTGTGAAACAAAATGGGCGTGTCAGCCTGATTTTACCCGACGGCAAAGAATTTATTGGAAAAAATCCGGATATCAACCGTAAAATTCGAGAAATTATCGGGTTAAACGCAGAGCAGTTTGGAAAGCTTGCCATGATTGCGCAGGGGGAATTTCAGGAGCTGATCATGGACAGGACTGGAAAGCGCAAGGAGATTTTTGGTCAGATTTTTTCAACGGGAATATACGAAAAAATCGAGAAGCGGATTGCAGAAAATTACAAACACAGCCTGGCGCTTGTAAAGACGAATGCTACGCAGTTAAAAGAATCGGTAAAAGGGATCTGCCCGGAGGGGAAGAAAGAGGAGTGGGAAGAGATCGCCCCTTTCTTGGAGACAGAACCGGAACGCGTCCTCTGTTTTATCAGCGAGTTGGTGGCGGAGGAAAAAAAGGAGCTGTCAAAATGCCGGAAGGAATTAAAAGAGCGAGAGGAAGAGCTCGCGGCAAAGGGAAAGGAACTGGAGGAAGGAAAGAGGCATAATCAGATTTTGAAAGAATTTCTGGCAGAAGACGAAAAATTTGCCGGACTTTTAAGGGAAACAGACGCCGTTTTGGAGGAGCAGAAGAAGGCAGAGCTCGGAGAGGCGGCAAGGGAGGTTTTTGTCAGTGAAGAGAACTATCTGACATGCTGTAATGAAAAGAAGCGGGCAGACGACCAGAGGGCGGCGCTGGAACAAAAGTTGAAAAAATGCGCTGCCAGCCTGCAGGAGACGCAGAAAAGGAAAGAGGATGCAGGCAGGAAATGGCAGGAACAGCAGCCGGAACTGGTGCGGGAGCAGCAGAAGCTTTTGAAAGAGCTGGAGCAATTTAAGGCATTGTCTGAATATGACAAAAAGCTTGATGAAAAAGAAAAGGAATGGCAGAACGCGCTTCATGCCGTGGAGGCGTCAGAGAAGGAGACAGAAAATCTGACAAAAAGGCAGAATGAGATCAGGGAGCAGCTGTTAAAGGAACCGGATCTGGTAAGAGACGAGCAGGCGCTCCGGCAGGCATATGAAAAGGAGGAGGACAGGCAGGAGAAGCTCCGGACGCTTTCCAATCTCTGCCAATCCTATGACGAGGCATATCAAAAGCTGGAAGAGGAAGAAAAGAAATTGTCGGCCGTGGTAGAGGAATGGGAACAGGCGCGGTCTGCGCACCAGCAGAAGAACAGGGCGTATCTGGCGGCGCAGTCTGCCTTTCTGGCAAGGGAGCTTGCAGATGGGAAGCCGTGTCCGGTCTGTGGCTCAATCCACCATCCGTCCCCAGCGGAATATGCGCCGGATACCGTGACAGAGAAACAGCTGAATGAGGCAAAGGAACAGGAGGAAGCAGTCGGGAAGCGGAAGGAGCAGTGCCAGGCAGAGCTGGGGAAGCAGAGAGGGATTCTGCACACACTGCAGGGTGAAATGGTCAGACAGAGCCGGCTGTGCGGGCTGGCAGAAGCGCAGGATAGGAGCGTCGCATCGGAAGCGGCGGAAGCGCAGGGTGGAAGCGCCGTATTGGAAGCGTCAGAAGCGCAGGATGGAAGCGCCGTATTGGAAACGTCAGAAGCGCAGGGTGGAAGCGCCGTATTGGAAGCGTCAGAAGCGCAGGATAGGAGCGTCGCATCGGAAGCGTCAGAAGCGCAGGATAGGAGTGCCGTATTGGAAGCGTCAGAAGCGCAGGATAGGAGCGTCGTATTGGAAGCGTCAGAAGCGCAGGATAGGAGCGTCGTCCTGGAAGCGGCGGAAGCGTCAGACAGAAATTGTCGGATGGAAGAAAAAGGGGGTAGGGACATCTCGCTCCGGGACGAAGCAGAAAAGGCGCAGAAGGCTTGCCGAGGCAGGATCAGGGCATTAAAGAAAGAACTGGAGCAGGCGGAAAAAGCAGTCAGCGGTTTGGATCTGCTAAAGAAGGAGTCGGAAGAGCAGGAAAAGAAGCTGGGGCAGTTAAAGGAAAAAGCCGATAGGCAGCGCGAGGAATCGGAGCAGCGAAGGGCAGAGAAAAAAGAACTGGAGATACGCAGGGAGCAGTTAAAGGAAGAGCTTACAGCAGCTTCAGCAGAAGAGGGGAAGAGCCGGCTGGAGACGGTAGAAAGGACGCTGCAGTCATTAAGGCAGACGGTTGATGAGCTCAATACCCTTGTAGAAAAGCAGAAGGAAGAGGCAGATACGCTGCAGGGAAGCTTACAAGAGCAGAAAAGACAATGCGAGGAGTTTGCAGAGAGGCAGAAAGTCCTGTTTAGCGAGTATGAGAGCTGCCGGGAGAAGAAGGGCTTTGCGTCAGAGGAGGAATATGGCAGGGCAAAGCAGCTGATTGGCGGGATAGAGCAACGGAAAGAATACCTGGAGAGATACCGGACAAAGCGGATACAGTGCGAGACAAGGAGGGCAGAACTGGAAAGACAGCTTTCGGGCAAAGAGCAGACGGAGCTTTCCGGGTTAGAGGAGGCTGTGAGAGAGGCAGAGGAGCGCAAGGAGGCAGCGCAGAAAAGGAAGGAGCAGGCAGCTTTTTGTTATCAGACAAATGCGGCGATACGGGACAGGCTGCAGAAGCTTTCTGAGGATCAGAAAGCGCTGACGCACCGGCTGAAGCTGGGGCGCTCTCTTCACGATGCCGCAAATGGGAAAGTTCATTTCCAGACTTACATCCAGAGGCAGTATTTTAAGAAAATAATCCTGGCGGCGAACCGGCGGCTGGAAAAGATGACATCAGGCGCGTTTCTGTTAAAGTGCCGCGAGATCACAAACAGCGGGCAGGGAGAAAACGGGCTGGATTTGGATGTCTATAACCCGGTGACTGGAAAAGCCAGGGACGCCCATACTCTGTCTGGCGGGGAGACGTTTTTGGCCTCGCTTGCGATGGCGCTGGGAATGGCGGATGTCGTGCAGGAAAGCGTCGGGAAGACCCATCTGGATACAATGTTTATTGACGAAGGGTTTGGCACGCTCAGCGAGGACGTCAGGCTTGCCGCTGTCAGGGTTTTGCTGGAACTTGCGGGAGACTCCCGTCTGGTTGGCGTGATCTCTCATGTATCGGAACTGAAAGAGCAGATTCCTCACAAGCTGCTGGTCACAAAGACAGGGCGCGGCAGCGCGACGCATTGGAAACTGGAGTGAGGTGACGGAAGGTGGAGCCGCTATGAGCAGGAAGTCTCGCAGAAGATGAGGGAATGGAGCGAGCTGTCAGCAGGAAGTCTCACAGAGGATGAGGGAATGGAACGAGCTGTCAGCAGAAGATTTCACAGAAGATGTGGAGAAATATCGCAAAAGTTTCAGGGGATGATTGGCATTCCTCTGTAATATGTGGTAGGATAAAAGACGGCATCACAATATGTTGCAGAAATGAGGGATTAGTATGGACTGCAAGGAGATTCAGAAGTGGTATATTCCTTTTATTGATGATGAATTAAGCCCGAAGGAGCTCGCCGCTTTTTTGGAGCATCTGGATACCTGTCAGGACTGCAGGGAAGAATATGATATTTATTATATGATGTTTACCGGTATCCGCCATTTGGAGCAGGATCCAGTAAAGGGATCTGTCTGGATTGACTCAGGGCAGAAACTGGGATATGCGGCGGAATATCTGAAACGCTGCCGCAGAAGGCACTGGATCAAGCTGATGGCGCTTGGCGCGCTTTGCGTGGGGATTTTGTTTCTTTTGTGACAGGGGACGATTAAAAATATGGAGGAGAACATTGAGTGAAAAAATAGTATTGATTGACGGACACAGCATAATCAACAGGGCGTTTTACGGCGTGCCGGATCTATCAAATTCAGAGGGGCTGCACACAAATGCGGTATATGGATTTTTAAATATTATGCTAAAAATCCTGGAAGAGGAAAAACCGTCATACCTTGCGGTTGCATTTGATCTAAAGCAGCCGACATTCCGGCATGAGATGTATGCAGAATACAAGGGCACGAGAAAGCCGATGCCGGAGGAACTGCGGGAGCAGGTTCCTGTGTTAAAGGAACTGCTAAAAGCAATGGAAATCCCTGTGGTTACGCTGGAGGGTTTTGAGGCGGATGATATCCTGGGCACGCTTGCAAAGCGGGCGGAGGCACAGGGGATTGCTGTTTCGCTGGTTTCAGGAGACAGGGATCTTTTGCAGCTTGCGTCAGACCGGATTCTGGTCAGGATCCCAAAGACGAAGCGGGGCGGTACGGAGATTGAGGATTACCATGCGGCAGAGGTCGTTGAGAAATATGGCATTACGCCGCAGCAGGTCGTTGATTTAAAAGGGCTGATGGGCGATGCTTCTGATAATATTCCGGGAGTGCCCGGTATCGGCGAAAAGATGGCGGGAAAAATCCTTGCGGTATTTCCGACTTTGGAAGCAGCGATTGAAAAGATTGATCAGGTGGAGCCAAAGCGCGCGAGGGAACTTTTGCAGAAGAATACAGAGTTAGCGCTTTTAAGCAAGGAGCTGGCGACGATCAAAACAGATTGTCCGGTCGGCTTTTCGTTTGAAGACGCCCGCTATGGCAATATTTTTACTGAGGCGGCATACGGATGGGTTAAGAGATTAGAATTAAAATCATTAGAAAAATATTTTGACAGCTCATTTGTCGGCGATGACAAATATACAGAAAATATGCTCCTGCTGTCTGACCGGAAGGCGGTGCAGAATATGGTGCGCGCCGTCAAAAAGAGCGGCGGAAAAACAGTGGCGGCGGGCTTTTTGGGAGATGAGTGGACCAATGCCGGCGCCGTGAAAAAGAAAGCGGGAAAGAAAAAGACACAGCAGCTCAGCCTTGTGTTTGATGAGGACAGCAGAGAGATTTCTGTCGGCGGGCAGGATGGGAGAACGGAATATCCTTTTCTGGGGATGAGCGTTTCCTACATGGCGGGGGATGAGCCGGAAACTTACTGTATGTTTGTCTCAGAAGAGCTTTCCGGCGGCTTTTTGCTGTCGTGCTTCCGGGAAATTGCGGCATGGGCGGAGCGGGTTGTTTTGACAGACTGGAAAAATAGTATGCATCTTACTACGCCTGTAGAGCTATTGGACGGGAAAAAAGAGCCTCCGCGGCAGGAAGCGTTTGACGACAGTACGCCGGAGCGGACGGAGGCGCTGTTTCACAAGATGTTTGACGCCTCGCTGGGGGCGTATCTTTTAAATCCTCTGAAAAATTCCTATCAGCTGGACGATATTGCGAGGGATTATCTGGGATTAACACTGCCGTCCTATGAGGAATGCTTTGGCAAGACTCGTCTGGACGCGGTCGCACAGACGCCGGAATATTTGGAATTTGTGCGCGATCCGGAGAAAAAGCGGGCAGAGTGGGAGCATATGGTCTGCTATCTTGCAAGGCTGTCATGCGTGCCGCTTCTGGCAGAACCGAAAATGACAGGGCAGTTAAAGGAGAAAGGAATGGATTTATTGTTCCGGGAGATTGAGATGCCGACAGCGTATTATCTGTACCAGATGGAGCGCGAGGGCGTCCATGCCGACCGGGAGGAATTACAGGAAATCTCCGCACTGCTGGAAAAAAAGGCCGCCGCGCTGGAGACAGATATCTATGATCTGGCAGGGGAAGAGTTTAACATCAATTCGCCAAAACAGCTCGGCACGATCCTGTTTGACAAGCTTAAGCTGCCGTATGCAAAAAAGACAAAGAGCGGCTATTCTACTGCGGCCGATATTCTGGAAAAGCTAAAGAATGAGGATCCGATCGTGGCAAAGATCCTCGATTACAGGCAGGTGGCAAAGCTAAAGTCTACTTATGCGGACGGCCTGCCGGTCTTTATTGAGAGCGATGGCAGGATACATGGAAGATTTAATCAGACGATCACGGCGACTGGGCGCATCAGCAGTACCGATCCCAATCTGCAGAATATCCCGATCCGGATGGAATTGGGGCGTGAGATCAGG
>CANQCD010000024.1 GCA_947589455.1 uncultured Lachnospiraceae bacterium
CCTTATCTTGATACCGGCTTTCGTGGGGCTTCTATCAAGGAGATCGCGGAAGGGCTGGAAAAGGGATTGGATGTATCCTGTTATGCAAAAATGACCTATGGCTGGCAGCAAATGAGGGAGATTCGCCTCGGTCTGGAGAAACGTCTCGATATTACAGTATATGAATCGCCGTTGTACGGCTGGCAGCAGATGAGGGAGATTCGTCTCGGTATGGAGGCGGGGATTGACGTCTCATCGTATCGGAAACTGGTCTATACTGCAAATGATATGAGAAAGTTCCGTCTGCAGCTGATGGATGATGTGGATCAGGCGGAAGACGATTTTCTTGAAATTGAAATAGAGCTAAAGAATGCGGCGAGTTATGATATTGTCGTCAGCGAAGACGAGATGCAGGCGACGATCCGGCTGATCAAGACGGACAGCAAGCCGACAAAAGAAGAGATTGTCCTCGCCTTAAAGAGACAGGGCGTGCTGTGCGGCATAAAGACAGACGCCATTGAAAAGCTTTTGCAGCAGGAAAATTATAATCAGCCGACATTAGTGGCGCAGGGGGCTCTGCCGGAGGATGGAGAAGACGGCTGGTACGAGTATTTTTTCAGGACGGAGATCAATCATGCGCCAAAACAGCTGGAGGACGGCTCGTATGATTATCAGAATGTCGACTGGTTTGAAATCGTAGAGGCGGGCCAGAAGATTGCTTACTATCATGAGGCCGGAAAAGGAAAAAACGGATATACGATCACCGGACGCGTTTTAAAAGCGGCAAAGGGAAGTGAAAAAAGCGTGCTCGCGGGAAAAGGCTTTCATCTGGAAGCGGATAAAAAGACCTATACGGCTACGATCAACGGAAGGATTGAGCTTTCCGATAACCGCCTGGAAATCTCCAAGCTGTTTATTCTGGAAGAAATGACGCTTGCGACTGGAAATCTGGAGTATGACGGCGCCGTATATGTACGCGGGAATATTGGTATGGGGACAAAGCTGATCGCAACGGGAGATATTATTGTCGATGGGAATGTAGAAGCGGCGACGATTGAGTGCGGGGGCAGCCTGATGCTGCGGCGCGGCATCAATGCATCGGACCATGGTCATATCAAAGCGGAAAAAGACGTGATCGGCAAGTTTTTTGAGGCGGCGCATGTGAGAGCCGGACGGAATATCCAGGCTGATTATGCGCTGAACTGTGAATTGTATGCGAAGGGGCACATTAATATTTCCGGCAAAAACGGGATTTTGGCGGGGGGAAATATCTGTGCGGTGCAGGGACTGCACACGTTCCATCTGGGCAACCGCGTCGGCGTCCACACCCGCGTTCAGCTGGGCATTAACGAAGAGATCCGAAAGCAGCGGGACGATTTGGAGAATGCGTTAAAGAATGCGGAGGAAGAGATCAAGATCCTGCAGAATGCAAGAGAGGATTTTCAGCAGAAATACGATCCGGAAATCCGCAATGCAATGGAAGTATATTTAAAGATAGAAAACGCCATCTACTCTCTCAATAATGATATGGAATTTCTCTTAGAGGAAAAAGAGAAGATGGATGAAAATATTAAGGCGATGAAAAATGCTTCTGCCGTTATTACCGGCAATCTGTATGACAATGTGCAGGTGATTATTGATGAAGTGAAATGGAATTCGACTCCATTGAAAAAAGTGACTTTGAGAAAATCACATGGAAGGGTTGCAGTGTTTTCAATGTAGCTTCTGCGAGGCTGCATGATAGTATCCCTGGAAAGGAAAGTTATGCGAAATAAAGTATTGGTTGTAGATGATACGGAGATTAACCGCGATATGCTGGAGGTTATCCTGGAAGACGAGTATGAGATCTGCAAGGCGTCGGATGGGCAGGAAGCGCTGGATATCTTAAACAGCTCCAGCGATGAGATCGTTGCGATCCTCCTGGATCTGATCATGCCGGGCATTGATGGGTTTGAAGTCTTAAAGGAGATGAATAAGCGCGACCTGATCCGGCAGATTCCGGTGTTGATCATCAGCAGCGAGAGCTCTGTCAAAGTAGAAAAGGAATGCTTTGAATATGGCGTGTCCGATTTTATCAGGAAGCCTTTTGACAATTCTCTGGTAAAACGAAGGGTCAGGAATACGGCCGATCTGTTTTTGTATAAAAATGAATTGGAAGAAAAGGTGCAAAAACAGACAGATACCCTGCGCAAGCAGTATAGCCTTTTGCAGATGCAGGCTGCCAAACTCCAGCAGAATAATATTAAGATCATTGATGTGTTAGGCGAGGTGGTGGAGTATCGTAATCTGGAAAGCGGAGAGCATATTAAAAGAGTGAAGAATTTCACCAGGATTTTAGCGGAGCAGGCGATGCGCGACTATCCGGAATATGGCGGACAGCATTTTACTAAAGCCGGGGAAATTATCGGATGATGAATTTGAATATATGAAATCCCATACGACCAGGGGAAGCGAGATTTTAAAGAATATTAGCGGGGCATGGGATGAATACTATGGGAAAATAAGCTATGAGATCTGCCGCCACCACCATGAGAGATATGACGGCAGAGGCTATCCGGATGGACTGGAAGGCGAGAAAATCCCGCTTTCTGCACAGCTTGTATCAATCGCAGACGTATATGATGCCCTGGTCAGCGAGAGGGTCTATAAAGACGCCTTTTCTACAGAGCAGGCGTTCCATATGATCGTTATGGGCGAATGTGGTATTTTCTCACCAAAATTGCTGGAATGCTTCCGCAAGGTGAAACAGGATTACGAAGAGCTTGCCGCAGAGCATAAGCATTGAGATAAGGACGCAGGCCCCAGGACGTAAGGGCATTGAAAGGAGCAATGCAGATGTTATGATCAGCAGTGTGTCAAATGCGCAGATAAAGGAAATCCAAAAACTGCAAAAGAGTGTGAGAGAGCGTAGGAAAAAGAACCTTTTTGTAGTGGAGGGAGAAAAGCTGGCAGAGGAGGCGGCTGTCCATGGGCAGTTAGAGAAGCTCTACCTGTCGGAAACGGCGCTGCAAAGGGAGAGCGGGAGACTGCAGAGGCTGGTCGCAAAACAGGAGTACGAGGTGGTATCAGACGCCGTGTTTTCAGCGCTGTCAGAGACAGTTACCCCACAGGGAGTGTTGGGGCTGGTGCGGATTCCTTTTTATCCTCTGGATTTTGTCTTAAGTAAGGCGGAGCGCGGCGTCCTGCTCCTTGACAATCTGCGGGATCCCGGCAATCTTGGGACGATCGTCCGCACTGCGGAAGGCGCGGGGATGGCGGGGGTAGTCTTGAGCAGGGAGAGCGTTGACCTGTTTAATCCCAAGACGGTGCGTGCGACGATGGGGGCGGTTTTCCGGGTTCCGTTTTTTTATGCGGAAGATTTCATAGCGGTAATAGAAGATTTGAAAGAGGCAGGCGTTCCTGTCTATGGCACGATGATGCAGGGAAGCGTTCTGTATCACCAGGCAGATTTTACAAAAGGCGCGGGGATTGTGATCGGAAATGAGGCAAACGGTATTTCCGAATCTGTGGCAAAAGCGCTGTCGGGGACTGTGCGGATTCCGATGGAGGGAGAGCTGGAATCACTGAATGCGGCGGTTTCTGCGGCAATTTTGATGTATGAGGCTGCGCGGCAGCGGCGCTGTGGAAAGTAATGCTTGTGTTTTTAGAAAAAATAGTCTATAATGCAGAAAAAGCAGGAGGAGTACGGATGGAACCGATTTATTGGCTGATTGCCGTCGGCGTTTTTCTGGTTTTGGAAATGGTCACGCTGGGTCTGACGACAGTGTGGTTTGCCGGCGGTGCGTTTGTCGCATTTACCGCTGGACTGTTGAATGCGCCGCTGTGGATCCAGATTGTCATTTTTCTTGCGGTTTCCAGCTTGCTTTTAATCTTTACGAGACCAGTCGTAGAAAGGCATCTGAACAACAGCCGGACGAAGACGAATGTGGAGAGCATGGTTGGCAGACAGGGAAAAGTAACGGAAGAGATTGATAATTTCAGCCAGACAGGGAAGATCATGCTGGATGGGATGGAGTGGTCGGCGAGAAATGCAGGGCCGGAGGAAAAGATTCCCATAAATGCCAGCGTGGAGGTCAAGGAAGTGAGGGGAGCGCACGTAGAGGTGACATTGATCCATTAAAATAATAAAAGAAGGAGAAGAAGCATGGAATTTATACCTATTATCATATTAGTTATCGTTGTGATCGTATGTCTGTCCTGTATCAACGTAGTGCCGCAGGCGAAGGCATATGTTGTAGAGAGGCTTGGCGGTTATCAGGCGACCTGGAGCGTCGGGATCCATTTTAAGATGCCGCTGATCGACCATGTGGCAAAGCGTGTAGTTTTAAAAGAGCAGGTTGTAGATTTTGCGCCGCAGCCTGTGATCACAAAAGATAATGTAACAATGCGGATTGACACCGTGATCTTTTTCCAGATCACAGATCCGAAGCTATATGCGTACGGCGTGGAAAACCCGATTGTTGCGATTGAAAACCTTACCGCAACGACGCTGCGAAATGTGATTGGTGAGCTGGAGCTGGATGAGACGCTGACTTCCAGGGAGACGATCAACACAAAGATGCGCGCTTCTCTGGATTCTGCAACAGATCCGTGGGGCATCAAAGTAAACCGGGTAGAGTTAAAAAATATTATCCCGCCGGCAGCTATCCAAGATGCAATGGAGAAACAGATGAAGGCAGAACGCGAAAAGCGCGAGTCCATCCTGCGCTCCCAGGGAGAAAAAGAATCGGCTATCCTGGTTGCCCAGGGTAAAAAAGAGGCGGCGATCCTCGACGCCGAGGCAGACAAGGCGGCCGCTATATTAAAGGCAGAGGCAAAGAAAGAGGCGACGATCCGCGAGGCGGAGGGACAGGCGCAGGCGATCATGGCAGTGCAGAAAGCAAATGCGGATGGAATCCGTATGCTGAATGAGGCGGGCGCTACAAGCGAAGTCTTGCAGTTAAAAGCGCTGGAAGCGTTTACAAAAGCGGCGGACGGAAAGGCGACGAAGATCATCATTCCGTCTGAGATTCAATCTATGGCTGGATTGGTGAAGTCCATGACAGAGATAGCAAAAGAAAATTAAATGATAGCTATGCGGGCATGGAAGTTGAATAAGAAAAAGGTTTTGCCCTGAATGTCAAATTGATGTTCAGGGTTTTCTTTTGAAAAGAAAGGCAGTGAAAATGATGAATTTAAAGGGAAGGAATTTTTTGACATTAAAGGATTTTACGCCGGAGGAGATATTATATCTGGTTGATCTGGCGGCGGAGCTGAAGGAGAAGAAGAAGAAAGGGATTTCCGTCAGAAATTTTGTCGGGAAAAATGTAGCGCTGATTTTTGAAAAGACAAGTACCAGGACGCGCTGCGCCTTTGAAGTGGCGGCGCATGATATGGGAATGGGAACTACATATTTGGATCCGTCGGGTTCTCAGATTGGCAAGAAAGAGAGTATTGAGGATACGGCAAGGGTATTAGGGCGGATGTTTGATGGGATTGAATACCGCGGATATGGCCAGGAAATCGTGGAGGAACTGGCAAAATATGCGGGGGTTCCGGTATGGAACGGATTGACAAACGAATACCACCCAACGCAGATGCTTGCCACTCTTTTGACGATCAGGGAGCATCTTGGCAGATTAAAGGGAGTAAAACTGGTCTATATGGGAGACGCCAGATATAATATGGGAAATTCTCTGATGATTGCCTGTGCGAAAATGGGCATGGATTTTGTGGCATGTACGGCAAAAGAATATTTTCCGGCGCCTGCCCTGGTAGAGCAGTGTGAAGAGTATGCAAAGGTTTCCGGCGCTTCGATTACTTTGACAGAGGACGTCATGTCAGGGACTAAAGACGCCGATGTGATCTATACGGATGTCTGGGTCTCCATGGGAGAGCCGGATGAAGTGTGGGAAGAACGCATTCGTCTTTTATCGCCATATCAGGTAAACAAAAAAGTGATGGAGAATGCGAAAGACACAGCGATTTTTACTCATTGCCTGCCGGCATTCCACGATCTGGATACAACGATCGGGAAGCAGGTATATGAAAAGTTTGGCATGAGTGAGCTGGAAGTGACAGACGAGGTGTTTGAATCTGCGCAGTCTGTTGTTTTTGATGAGGCGGAAAACAGGATGCACACAATCAAAGCGGTTATGGTGGCAACACTGGAAGAAACTTGTTAGCGTATCGGGCGAAAACGAATGAGGCAGGCATAGGGCAATGAGGAAAGAGGAAATTTTACAGGCGCTGCGCAGAGCGGGAGAGGGCTTTGTTTCCGACGAGACATTGTGCGGACAGCTTAAGGTTTCTAGACAGGAAGTCAGGGAGAGTATCTCAGAGTTAAAGAAAAACGGATATCAGATTGTGTCGGCGCCCGACCGGGGATACCATCTGGCATGTGCTGATGGGAGAATGTATGCGGCAGATATCTTGAGCCGGCTTCCGGCGGATTGCCTGTGCAGGAAGGTAGAGTGTGTGGATGAAGTCGATTCTACCAATACCAGAATGAAACAGGCTGCAGAAGCAGGAGAGAAAGCGGGGATGCTCTTAGTATCAGACAGACAGACTGCAGGCAGGGGCAGGCGGGGGAGAGTGTGGTCTTCTAACCCAGGGAATAATATTTATATGACGCTTTTACTCCGTCCGGCAATCCCGCCGGCGAAAGTGTCCGGGCTTACTCTGTTGGCGGCGCTTGCGCTGACGGACGCCCTGCGGGAAAAATTCTCTGTAGAGGCACAGATCAAATGGCCGAATGATGTGGTGATCGGCGGAAAGAAGATCTGCGGTATCTTAACAGAGATGAGTTCGGAACAGGATTTTGTCCGTTACGTTGTTGTGGGAATCGGCATCAATGTCAACGAGGAGGTCTTTGGACCGGAGTTGGAAGAGACGGCGACTTCCCTTTATCTGCAATGCGGGAAAAAGTTTGACCGGAATGTCCTGGCTGCAGCAGTGGTTGAAAATCTGTGCAGTTATTATGGGAGATTTGAGGAAAGGCAGGATCTGTCTGATTTTGTAGAGGCGTATAATCGGATTCTTGCAAACCGGGACAGGCAGGTGGCGATTTATTATGGCATGGCGGAAGACGCCGGTAAATCTGAGGTAGAGACAGGGATCGCAAAAGGAATTGACAGGGAGGGAGCTCTGGTTGTTGCAATAGATGGGAAAAAGAAGAGGATTGTATCAGGCGAGGTTTCGATTCGGGGGATGCACGGTTATCTGTAGAACTCGCCGAAGCCGGCGTTGATCGATCCAATGTAAATATCGGTTTGGGAGATGTGCGGTACCTCACGGGCGCTCCCGGAATGGGGGATTTTTATGTTTCAGGATCTATCTGGTGTGCAGGGAGATATTTTATGTGCGGCAAATGCATATGAAAAAAAATATTATCTGGCTCCGGAATTTTCCGGGCTGCCTGTGGCGATTCAGGAAGAACTGCAGATATTGTGCGTCTTGTATACAGCGGAGATTGGTGGGATCTTGACGTTACATTTTGATGAAGAAGGAAACCTGTTGATGCATGTTACGGCGAGGGAGAGCGACTTGCTGTTTGATGAGATTGGCAGCGTGTTAAAGATAAAGCAGATACAGAGAGAAAAGAGGGAGCTTTTGGAGTCACTGGAAATTTATTACAAGGCAGTCTTTTTACAACAGGACGTCAGCGGGCTTCTTGACGGTTAGTATGCTTAGATAGAAAATTTCTGATGTAATACTTTTTACAGCAGGACGTCAGCGGACTTCTTGGCGGTTAGTATGCTTAGATAGAAAATCTCTGATGTAATACTTTTTACAACAGGACGTCAGCGGACTTCTTGGCGGAGAGGATTAGGTTGAAAAAGCGCGAAGCAAATAAATCCGCTTTGTGGATTTATTCGCTTGGAATGAGGGATCAGATGAAAAAGACGGCGCAGAAAGGGAGGAAATTATGCTGTTAGCAGTTGATGTAGGTAATACCGATGTTACGTTTGGCGTCTTTCAGGGAGAGGAGTTGATCACAAGATTTCGATTTACCGTGAAGGTGCCGCGGACTTCTGACGAATACGGCGAGCTTTTGTGCAGTATTTTAGAACAGAAAAATTTTTCACCGGAGCAGATTGATGAAGTGATCATTGCATCTGTGGTGCCGCAGATGATGTATTCCTTTACCAGCGCGATCATCAAGTATTTGAAGTGCCAGCCGGTAGTGGTCGGCGCAGGGACAAAGACTGGGATTCGGATCAATACGGTAAATCCCAAAGAGATTGGACCAGACCGGATCGTGGATGCGGTCAGCGCCTATGTCCAGTATGGCGGTCCGGTGGTCGTAGTGGATTTTGGCACGGCGACGACATACGATCTGGTGACGGCAGACGGCACTTTTCAGGGCGGCGTGATCAGTCCGGGGATTCGGATTTCGGCCAATGCGCTGTGGAATAATACGGCAAATCTTCCGGAGATTGAGATTAAATGTCCGGGCAATCTGATTGCCAAAGAGACGATTTCTTCGATGCAGGCGGGATTGTTTTACGGAACGATCGGGCAGAGTGAATATATCATCCGCAAGCTGAAAGAAGAGGCGGGGCTGCCGGGAGCAACTGTAGTGGCGACTGGAGGGCTGGGAAAGATCATCTCTGAAAATACGGATGAAATTGACGTATACGATGCAGACCTGACATTAAAAGGGCTTTTGTATATCCATAAACGATGTGTAAAATAAGGAATAACGCGGGCTTTCGGCCGGCAGGCAAAAGGAAATGTGGACAGGGGAAACTGGATGAAAAAACTGATCATTGGGAATGTGGCATTAAAAGGGAATCTGATATTGGCGCCGATGGCAGGGGTGACAGACCTGCCATTTCGTCTGCTCTGCAAAAAAAAGGGCGCCGATCTGGTCTATACGGAAATGATAAGCGCCAAGGGGATTTATTACCACAACAAAAATACAGAGCTGTTATGGCAGATTGACGAGGCGGAACGCCCTGTCTCCCTGCAGCTATTTGGTTCGGAGCCGGAGCTTATGGCAGAGATGGCGGCGCAGATCGAGTCGAGGAATTTTGATATTCTGGATATCAATATGGGCTGTCCTGTCCCCAAAGTTGTGAATAATGGGGAAGGTTCTGCTTTGATGAAAAATCCTGCGCTGGCGGCAGAGATTGTCCGGGCTGTTGTAAAGAGGATTTCCAAACCGGTCACTGTAAAATTCCGGAAGGGATTCGATGCAGCCCGGGTCAATGCGGTAGATTTTGCAAAGCGGATGGAGGATGCGGGAGCCGCCGCAGTGGCAGTCCACGGCAGGACAAGGGAAGAATATTATGGCGGCAGGGCGGATTGGGAGATCTTGGCGAGGGTAAAGGAAGCTGTCTCAATCCCGGTGATCGCCAGCGGCGATGTCTTTACGCCGGAAGACGCCCTGCGCTGTGAAAAAGAAACCGGCTGCGACGGGCTGATGTTAGGGCGGGGAGCGAGGGGAAACCCATGGCTTTTTGAACAGATCAAAGCCTATCTTGAGACGGGAAAACATTTGGAAAAACCTCCGATATCCGAGGTGCTTGAGATGATACTCCTGCATGGCCGCCTGCTTATGGAGCATAAGGGGGAGTATCTGGGAATGCGGGAGATGCGCAAGCACGTCGCATGGTATACGGCGGGTTATAAGCATTCTGCCAAAATGCGCAGCAGAGTGAATGAGATAGAAACGTATGAGGGATTAGAACAGCTTTGCAGCCAGTGGCTGGAGTATTTTTTGAAAGGATGGGAAGTGTAGTGCAGAGCTATTGCCTGCTCATTGACGGACAAGTAAAAAAAATGGTATACTGACTTCATTACTTATGAATTGGCACAAAGGAGGAGACGCATGTATCAAATGCTGTATCGTTGCATAACATCAAATCAGATTGCGGTAATAGGAGTGCTTTTTGCTTTTCTGGTAACATTTCTCTGTCTGAGATTCCCATTTCCGTTTTTGCCCAAAGACCAGGGAAGGGCGTTTGCCGTGGACGGAAGCAAATCCAAGGGGAAGATCCGCGGAGTGGGACTGATATTGACCGGCGCATTTATTTTGTCAACCCTTTTGTTTTTGCCGGTGAACACAGAATATGCCGTCTACTGCATCCTTTTATTTGCAATGATGTTAAGCGGTTATCTCGATGATGCGGCAAAAAATCCATGGAGCGATTACAAAAAAGGAGCGATCGACCTGATCCTTTCCATCCTGGCGATGTGGAATTTTATCAATTATAATGGGACGTCTATCCGAGTTTTTTTATACGATATCCCGATTCCTGTCCCGGTATATTTTATATTGGGAGTTATCTTGATATGGGTGTCTGTCAATGTGACAAACTGCAGCGACGGCGTAGATGGTCTGTGCGCCAGCTTGTGCTGTGTTACGTTGACGTCATTTGCCGTCCTGTTTCCGGATGTGCTCGGTTCTTACAGTGCGGCAAATCTGATCTTTGTGGCGGTTCTGCTCGCCTATCTGTGTTTTAATTCCAAACCGAGCAGTATGCTGATGGGAGACGCCGGTTCGCGCGCGCTTGGCTTTTATCTTGCCGTCATTGCCATGAAGTCCGGGCATCCGCTGATCTATCTGCTTTTGGCTGCGGTTCTGATCGTAGACGGAGGAATTGGTCTGGTAAAAATTTTTTTGCTCCGTTTTTTGAAAATCGCTATCTTAAAAAATACCAGGACGCCGCTCCATGACCATGCGCGAAAAGGGAAACAATGGTCGGATACACAGGTGGTATATCGTTTTTGCGTGATTCAGATCTTGTTTGCCGTTGCCGCTTATATGATATTGTCCTTGTCTGGTAATTTTTAAGATATGCTTTTCCGGGGTGGGTCTTACGCCTGCTGTTTTCGGTATTCCCGCGGCGAGACGCCAAAATACTTCCGAAACTGCCTGGAAAAATAGTTGCTGTCGTTGAAACCGGACTGAAAGGCAGTTTCCGATATTGTGCTGCCGGTGGTTCGGAGTATTTTTGCCGCATACTGCATCCGCAGGGAGAGGATATAATTTCCCGGCGTTGTGTGGTAGGTTGCAAAAAAGATTCTTGTAAAATGGCGCGTAGAAAGGTTGGACAGCTTAGCAAGGCGCTCTACAAGGATTTCTTCTTTGAAATGGCGCTCCATATAGGAGACGGATTTTGCGATATTGATAATATTCGCACTGCTGCCGGAATGGGCTTCTTCCCCAGGGAGAGTGTACAGCCGGGAGAGAGTTGCAGTCAGGATGAGAAAGAGGGAGGAAAGAACAGTTTTTCTTCCCTCTTCTTTGCTGTTATATTCTGCGATCATCTGGTCTAAAAGCAGATGGATGTTCTCAAAATCATCCAGGTTCAGCGAGAGGCGGCTTTGAAATTCCCGGCGTTTTGTCAAGAATGGCTCGATGACAAAAAGCGCATGGAATCCGGGAAGCTGGCGGATATCGCAGTCTGAGGGAATCAGGCTGTCCGGGCGGAACATGATATTGCAGATCTGCAGTTCATTTGTGTCGCGGTAGCTGTGTGCAACGCCGTTTCCCAGCACAAAGACGTCGCCTTTTTTTATAAAATAGGAGTCTCGATCGACGTCGTGCATTGCCGTGCCGTTTAAGACAATGACTAATTCATCATAATCGGCATGGATGTGCATCTCTACTTCGTCCTCATGATATCCATACTGGATAAAAAAGGGAAATGTTTTATCATTGGTAAAATAATGCAAATACATCGGTCCCATCATAACGACTTGTCCTTTCTGTCTGCGAGGTAGTGAAACCAGAAAATGCGCGCCGGTTTTGTGCAGTTTGTCCCATTGCCCGATGCGTATAGCGCAATATAGTTGCCGGCAAAATATCCTCCGACTTCCGTCGTGAGATAGGCGCATTCCCCTTTCCCGAACGGATGGTAAGTTTCTCCGTCGATGCTGTAGGAAAAACAGTACCATTCCTCTGTGGCGCTGATTTCGAGAAAAAGGGTGGTGTCCGGCAGGGGGATTTGCTGCTCGATACGGTACAGGCTGCCAATCTGGCGGCGGAATATCAGGCTGTTTTCCCCATTCAGGCATGTCAGGGCAATCTCGTAGTGATGCAGGTGGTTCATATACAGGGTAAGGCCTGCTTCCTCGCCGTCCTTTTCCGGACAGAAATGGATTTTTGTCCGGGCGCGGAAGATGTGATGTTCCTGTCTGCGTCCCAGCAGTGACAGTGGTTTCTGGCTGGTTAGCGCTTCCCTGTTTCCGGTCAGGAAAAGTCCTTCCCGGGAAGGAGATAGTGCGATCAGCGAAGGATCCATGCGGTACAGGGTATTCCAGCAGAGGGAGAGGCTGCTTCCTGAAAAATCATCATAAAAATCTGTGCAGCCTGCAATGTTTTGCTGCTGGCTTTCTAAAAATCCCTGTTCCTGCGGCAGGAGGTCTGTTTCAATCCATTCTTCCAGCCTTCCATCTGCCCCGCAGACAGGAAAGGCTCCCTGCTCCCAGACAACCGGCGCCAGCATGGTTTCTCTTCCGAGGTTGTGTTTAAATGGATAGGTGATGGGGCGGATGCCGAGGCAGACAATCCACCAGTTCCCATTGTGGTCGCAAAAAAGGTCGCCATGCCCCACTGCTTTGATCGGCGTAGAGAGGCTTCGGTTTGTGAGGAGTGGATTCCTGTCGCAGGCTTCATAAGGCCCTTCTATGCTGCGGCTGCGGGCGGCTGTTATCATATGGCAGTATTCGGTTCCGCCCTCGGAGATCATCAGATAGTACCAGCCGTCCTTTTTATATAGATGAGGGCCTTCTGGATCGGATCCGCCGGTCCCTTCCCAGAGCATTTTGACGTCGCTGAGGATGGCTCCGGTTTTTACGTCGATTTCACAAAAGATAATATGTCCGTCTGCGGCGCCGGTGTAATAGGATTTGCCGTCCTCGTCAAAAAACAGGGACGGATCGATCCCCGGCGTAGCTAAGTGGATTGGCTGGGACCAGCCCTGTTCCGGGTCGGCGCTATAGATCAAAAAATTCCCCTCATCTGCTTCGCCATAGGCAACATTTGTCGCGATCACATAAAATATACCGTCGTGGAAACGGATCGTTGGCGCAAAGATGCCGGTGCTGTCCGGCCTTCCTGCGCGGAGCGTTACGGCGTTTTTTTCATCCAGGCAGTATCCAATCTGCGCCCAGTGGATCAAATCCCTGCTGTGATAGATGGGGATTTCAGGAAAAAATCCAAAAGAAGAATTGACCAGATAGTAATCTTTGCCAACACGGCAAATGCTTGGGTCCGGGTGCATTCCCGGAAGAATTGGGTTTTTGTATTTCATGACGGTTTCCTTTCTGTATTTTTTACATGTGTCTGTCGCTAGATGTAACGTAATGTTCCAATGTTATATGGTTTCCTTTCTGTACTTTTTTATATGTGTCTGTCGCCCGCTAAGAGAGCACGTTATAAAAATCATGCCGATGCGCTGATTTGTTACCATACCGAGCTTTGACTTGGTATCATTGGCATCAAGTATAAAAATCACGCCGATGCGCTGATTTGTTACACCGCTATTTGTGCCAGAACGCCACAAAGAATGAAGCAAAGCTGCGTTTTACTTTTGTGGCAAGACGAGAAATCATATTCACGAATTTCCTATCCTTGTTTTTGCGGGACTGATATAATATATCATATCGAAATCAGGAGAATAGTTCAATAGAAAAGATGACAGAAAACAGGACAAAACGGACATGGCAAGATTGTGCTATTTTTTGTCTGTATGGTGATGGATGGAATGTCTGCATTTTGCTACAATAATACCAGAGCAAAGGAATAGAAAGCGAAAAAGTGATATTACAAAAAAAGATAGGAGGTTGCTTATGAGGCGCAAGAGGAAATTTGGGAAATCTTTTCTGTCACTGGCATTGTCGTCTGCACTGGTTGTGGGAAGCGCCGGTTTTCTTTCCGGCTGTGGCAGCAAGGGGAAATCTTCATCTGATGAACCGATCCAGCTGACCGTGTTTAGTATGCTGGCAAATTATTCAGGTAAACAGGCAGGATGGGGCGCAGATGTATTCAAGGATAAATTTAATGTGGAATTAAATTATGTCCAGCCGGACGCCGGCGCATTTGCCACACGTATGGAGAGCGAGGATTTGGGGGATATCGTTATCTTTGGAAATGACAGCAATGAATATGTCCAGGCAGTGGAAGCGGGGGCTCTGTTTGACTGGAATGAAGACGATCTGCTGGATGAATATGGGGCGGATATTAAAAAATATATGCCGGATGCGCTGGAAAAGAACAAAAAACTGACAAAGAAAATAACAAATGGAAAGAGTGATACGTTATATGGATTTGGCGGCAATGTGGCGGCGTCGGCAGAAGATCACGCCTCCTTTCTCTATACCTGGGATATCCGCTGGGATTTATATAAGAAGCTTGGCTATCCGGAGATCAATGATTTGGATGATATGAGGCAGCTCTTTAAGGACATGCAGAAAATCTGTCCAAAAGACGATTCAGGAAATAAAACGTATGCCGTTTCCCTGTGGCCGGACTGGGATGATGCGATGGTAATGTATATAAAGGCTGCCGCTACTGCATATTATGGATATGACGAGCTTGGGATTGGCCTATATGATCCGGCGACAGGCACATATCACGGAGCGCTGGAAAAGGATGGACCTTATCTGAAAATGTTACAGTTTTTTAATAAACTATATCAGGATGGATTGTTAGATCCGGACTCGATGACGCAGACGATCGATCAGGTCGGTGAAAAAGTCCGCAGCGGCGGTGTTTTCTTCTCTATCTTTAATTATTCCGGTTCTCTGGTGTATAACAGCAAGGAACATAAGGAGAGTGGCAGGCTGATGTATAGTTTAAAGCCGAAGGAGGCGTCTCCGATCGTGTACGGCATGAACACGCAGGGCAACGATCATATCTGGACGATCGGGGCAAATACAGAGTATCCGGAGAAGGCAATGGAGGTTATCAATTATCTGTCAACTCCTGAGGGGTATATGACTATGCAGTATGGGCCAAAAGGCGAATGCTGGGATTATGATGAAAACGGAAATACGTATTTTACCGATCTGGGTGCAAAATGCAATGCCAACCAAAAGACTTCTATGGGAAAGCTGCACAAAGGGACATATGCCGACGGCATGATCCAGCTGAATAATACAACATGGTCTATTGACGCAGAAAATTTAGATTCTGCAAAGGGAGAGACTTTTAACAAAGAAACATGGAAAAATGTAATCGAAGGGGATCTGACAGAGATTGAAAAGGATTGGCATACGAAAACGGGATGCGGGACGATCAATGAGTATATGGAGATTGGGAAATATACGGTATCACCGGGCACATCCTATTCAAAGTCCAGACAGGATGACAATCTCAAAGTGACCTGGTCGCAGGTGACAGATTGTATTAAAAATAATTCCTGGAAAGCGATCTATGCCAAGACAGATGCACAGTTTGAGGAAAAAGTAGAAGAGATGATAAAAAAAGCGGGAGAATACGGCTATGAGGAGTGTCTGGCATGGTCTGAAAAAGAGGCGGCGGCGCGCTACGATCTGGAGCTGGAAGTGACTGGACAAAAGAAATAAAGAGAACAAGAAAAGAACGGAAAAAAGGGCACCGCCTGCGCTGGTGCCCTTGCAATCTCTTAGGAGGGCTTGCAATTTCCTATCTAAAAAAGAGCCGGCAGTGTGCGGGCTCTTTTTTTGGAATCCGGCAGGGAGCGGCGAAAAAGAAAAGCTCCCGGACTGATTGGAAAATCAGCAAACCGGGAACCGCTCGTAGACCGTATTTTTATTTTGGCCATGCTGTTTTGCTGTCGCGGTCAGCATGTGCTTTGTCTCTCATATGGTTGAGACGTTTTACAATGTAGTCGAGTTTTTCATCCTGCGCGTCCATCTGTTCCTTCAGGGACGCCACCTCTTTTAATAATGCGTCAAGCTTTTCGTCCTGGTTCATCGTCATCCTCCATTTCGTTTCTGTTTTTTGTGCAGTGGGGACAGGGAATCTGTCTGTATCGTATGCAGAATGTCCTGTCGTTTTCCCTGCTCCCTATTATAACATAATATTTTATACAGGGCAATTTTTCCTTTTTTGTCTGCTGTTTTTATATGTTACTGAATCCTCCGTATTTCTCTCAGTGGCTAAAGCAATTTTTCCTTTTTTGTCTGCTATTTTCATATGTCCGCATTTTCCGGATTTTCATGGCGAAGCGGTTCAAATGTGCGGTGGGAATGCGTCGTCTCCTTTCGTTCCTGCGCCGCCCTGACAGCCATCTTTTTAAAATATTCCTGTGCGGACAGTTTTTCCTTGCCGTTTGGGCGGACGCGCTGATATGTGCCGTCTGTCTGCAGCTCTCTTGCCTTTAAGTTGTCGGCGAGCTGTATCTCTAAAATGTGGATCACTTCTTCCTTTAGCGCCGCGTCTTCTACCGGAAACAGGATCTCTACCCGTTTATCCAGATTTCTTGGCATCCAGTCTGCGCTCCCCATATAAACCTCTTCAAAGCCGTTATTGTGGAAGTAAAAAATCCGGCTGTGTTCGAGAAAATCACCGACGATCGAGCGGACAGAGATATTCTCGCTGACGCCAGGGATTCCGGTTTTCAGGCAGCAGATACCGCGGATCACCAGGTCGATCTTTACGCCGGCGGCAGACGCCTCATAGAGGGCGGAGATAATCTGCGCATCGCACAGGGAGTTCATTTTGGCTCGGATAAAAGCACGTTTCCCAGCCAGTGCAAAATCGCGCTCCCTGTTGATCATCTGCAAAAAGCGGTCGCGCAGCCAGAGCGGGGCGACGATCAGCTTATTCCACGCCGCCGGTTCAGAATAGCCGGAAAGCATA
The DNA here is from genome assembly GCA_947589455.1 of uncultured Lachnospiraceae bacterium. Classification (GTDB taxonomy): domain Bacteria; phylum Bacillota; class Clostridia; order Lachnospirales; family Lachnospiraceae; genus Butyribacter. The sequence continues at coordinate 16,757 of CANQCD010000024.1, forward strand.
TTAAAGACGGCAGTGGCGTCTTCGCCGATTGCTTTTTGGTGGGTCAGGAGCCCCATATCCGTATAGAGCTTTGCCGTGCTGTCATTATAATTTCCTGTTCCGAGATGGACATAACGGATAATGCCGTCCTCTTCCCGGCGGACGACTAACGTGATCTTACTGTGGGTTTTTAAACCGACAAGGCCATAGATCACATGACAGCCAGCCTGCTCTAATTTCCTGGCCCAGATGATGTTATTTTCTTCGTCAAACCGTGCCTTTAATTCGACAAGGACAGTGACCTGTTTGCCGTTTTCCGCTGCCTCGGCAAGGGAGGCGATGATTGGCGAGTTACTGCTGACGCGGTACAACGTCTGCTTGATGGCAAGGACGTCTTTGTCTTTTGCAGCCTGCCTGACAAAATCAACGACCGGGTCAAACGTCTCATAGGGATGGTGGAGCAGGATATCATGCTCCTTGATCTGTGCAAACAGATTATTCTCCCCATTCAGCCATTTGGCGGGCTGCGGGATATACTTCTGGCTTCGCAGTTCGTCGCGGCCTTCTATGCCGGAAAGCTTCATCAGAAACGTCAGGTCAAGCGGCCCGTTTATCTTGAAAATATCTACCTCATTGATCTTGAGCTCTTCTTTTAAAGTCTGCAGCAGGCTTTCGTCAATGCTGTCTTCCACCTCTAAGCGGATCGCCTCGCCCCACTGGCGTTTTTTTAACTGCCGTTCAATCTCCATCAAAAGATCCGCCGCTTCATCCTCCTCGATCGTCAGATCGGCGTTGCGCATGACTCTGTACGGAAAAACGGACATAACTTCATAGTTTAAAAAGAGTTTATCAATATTTTTTTCGATGATCTGTTCCAGCAGGATAAAGGTTTTGTCCCCCTCGTCTGCAGAAGGGATCTCGACAAAGCGGGGCAGGCCGGAAGGAACCTGCACGGTGGCAAAATCAATCTCAACATGCTTCTTTTTCTTTTTTCCGGTGTGCGACATGTAAAGCTCGTGGAACTGCCCATTGTTTTTCTGGTTTTGATCGTGCTGTTTTGCCGTAAGGATCGCCCCGATATTTAACGATTTGTTCCGGATCAGCGGAAAAGGGCGGGAAGAATCTACCGCCATCGGCGTGAGTACCGGATATACCTCAGAGTGAAAATAGCTGTCGACATATTTGGATTGGCGGTCGTCCAGATCCTCGTGGTGGTCGATGATCAGAATGTGTTCTTTTTTTAGGGCGGGGAGGAGCATTTTATTGTAGGTTTCGTATTGTTCCCCGACTAACTTGTGGGTTGCTTTGTTGATTTCCTCCAGCTGCTTTTGCGGCGTCATGCCGGCGATATCTTTTTTGGTATAATTTACCTGTACCATGTCTTTTAAGGAGGCAACGCGGATCATAAAAAATTCGTCCAGGTTCGACGCAGTGATGCTTAAAAATTTCAGTCTGTCCAAAAGGGGCAGGGTTTTGTCCTGGGCTTCTTCTAACACGCGGTAATTAAACAAAATCCAGCTTAATTCTCTATTATAAAAATATTCTGGCTTGGAAAAATTCTTTTTCTCGCTCATATTTCCTTTTCCTTTCTCAAAATTCTTTTTTCTGTTTCAGCAGGGGCGTTATGCCAAACACCTCTTCAAAAAATGTCGCATGGTAGGAAAAGATTCCCTGTTCCAGCGCAATGTCATAGAGGGTATGCCCTGTGATATACAGTCTGTTTTTCCTCAGGATGACAGTCAGCTATTTGAATTTCTGCAGATGGCTGTGGTCCATGGCGTCTGCAAGGCGCAGGATAGCGTTTAGCTTTGTCATTTTGACGTACTCTTCCTTTTCAAAGGCGTCGTCCATCTGCCCGAATTGAGGAAACGGCCGTTTCAGGTAACGGATAATATTTGCGACCATCATCCTCTGCTTGTGGGAGATGCCGATGATCTCTGTGGAGGTCACGATTTTATATGCGTTTTCACCGATATCGTTTACATTGATAAATGCGCCGCAGTTGTGCAGGATGGCGGAGATCTGTAAGAGCATCCGCTCCTGCTTTGTCAGATGGTTTTGCTTTTTGACCGCGTCAAATATCTTTAGCGCTGTGTTTTCTACCATGACCGTATGTTTCACACTGTACTGATAGCGCTCTGCGATCTGCCTTGCCGCCGCCAGGATATCGTTTGTAAAATTATGCGCTGGGACGATCTTTGCCTTGCGCTCGGCAAAATCGGCCGCCATGCCGTCGCAGATAGTAATGCCGGAAAGCCACATCTGTTCTGCCTGCGTTTTTTCAAAAATATTATGGCAGATCATTGCCGTTGGCAGGAGAAGCGCCGCCTGCTCCAGATTGATGTTTAACTCTTTGCTTAAGGTTTCCGGTTTTTGCGAGATGATGGAGCGGTAAAATATCTCGTACTCGCTGCGGTTGACGGAATCTTTTTTGCTGCCTTTTGCATCTGCCGGCAAAAGACGTCCAAAATTGTGGACAGAGAGATAACGCACAAAGCTTGGCAGGTGATTTCCCACGACAATGATGTTTTTTACCTTGATGTTTTTTAGGTACATTTTCCGATAGGCGTGCAGGTCATGGGAAATATATTCATATACCAGATTGTGGTAGTTGTCCGTGCTGTTTTTCATGTCCTGCAGCGTCTCGTTAATGCGCAGGGGGCCGAGTAGGATATTTTGCGTGGCGATCAGCGTGCTTTTGTCAAACAGGGAGAGCTGCAAGCTTCCGCCGCCGATATCTAACAGCAGGGTGCCTTTCTGGATCAGCTTGTGGAACGCATTTTCTTTTAGGGCGATCGCCTTGTAAAACAGAAAACGCTGTTCGGAATTGCTCAGGACTTTGATCTGAAAACCGGTGCGCTGTTTTACCTGGTCTAATACGATCAGGCTGTTGTCAGCTTCGCGCAGTGCGCTGGTAGCGGTTATCATATAGTCTGCGACGCCGTATTCTTTCATCTTGAGTGAAAATCCATCCAAGATGGCGCAGAGTTTATCAACGGAGTGATAGCTGATGTGGCTGGTAGAATAGGTTTCGTATCCTAAACGGGATGTGTGGTGTACATAATCTAATTTCCGGGTGCCAAAGGGTTTGGCAATCTCATAGATGCAAAGCGAGGTCTCATGGGAACCTACGTCGATTGCTGCAAATGTCGTTACTGCCATCTCCATTCCTCCTTGACGGTTCTTATTGTTGTAATTCTACGTCATTTAAAGGGAAAATACCAGTGTTTTTCAAGAAAAAAGACAGATTTTACAGGAAAGCGGAAAAATCTGTTTTTTCTGTCCTTTTCCGGCGGCACGCAGAGGCGGCGATGCATAAAAAGTTTTTTTGGAAACATAATACAAAAGAGGCGATTGCCGGAACATTAAGTAGAAAAAGGAAAGGAAATCATTGTATGGACAGGTATCAGATCAGGGAAGTAAAAGGCAGGCAGATCATTGATTCGCGGGGAAATCCGACGGTGGAGGCGGAGGTTGTCTTAAACAGCGGAGTCCGCGCGAGGGGAGCATGTCCGAGCGGCGCTTCGACCGGGATTTATGAGGCGCAGGAGCTGCGGGACGGAGGCAGGGAGTTTGACGGAAAAGGCGTATTAAAGGCGGTCGGGCATATCAATCAGGATATTTCAAAGATCCTTGCGGGGATTGACTGCAGAGAGACAGGGACTGTTGACCGGCTGATGATTGAAAAAGACGGTACGGACAATAAGAATAATTTTGGGGCAAACGCGATCCTTGCCGTATCGATCGCAGCGGCAAGGGCAGCGGCAAAAGGCCAGGGGATTCCGCTGTACCGTTTTTTGGGAGGCGTCAGTGCGGCGGCGCTCCCAGTGCCGATGATGAATATTTTAAATGGCGGCGCCCATGCCGGGAATACGGTGGATACGCAGGAGTTTATGATCATGCCGTCCGGCGCCGCTTCGTTTCATGAGGGGCTCCGCTGGTGCTGCGAGGTGTACCATACGCTGCAGAAGCTGTTAAAAAGCCAAAAGCTTACTACTTCTGTGGGAGACGAGGGAGGGTTTGCTCCAGATCTGGCGGGCGACAGGGAGACGATCGAATTGATCCTGCGCGCCATAGAGGAGGCGGGATACCGCCCGGGAAAGGATTTTCAGATCGCGCTGGACGCTGCGTCGAGTGAGTGGAAGACAGGGCAGGCGGGAAAATATCATCTCCCCAAAAAACAGCAGGATATGAGTACGGCGGAGCTGATCCATCACTGGAAACAGCTGGCACAGGAATATCCGGTCGCCTCGATTGAAGATCCGCTGGATGAGGAGGACTGGCAGGGATGGAAAGAGATTACAATGGAGCTTGGGGGAAAGGTTCAGTTAGTGGGAGACGACCTTTTTGTCACAAATGGAAGCCGCCTGCGAAAGGGGATTGAAAAGGGCTGCGGCAACGCTATCCTGATAAAATTAAACCAGATTGGCACGCTGACAGAGACGATGGATGCGATCCGGCTGGCAAAAAAGAGCGGATATGCCTGTGTGATCTCACACCGCTCCGGCGAGACGGAGGATACGACGATCGCAGATCTGGCAGTGGCGCTGAATGCCGGGCAGATCAAGACAGGGGCGCCCTGCCGCAGCGAACGCGTGGCAAAATATAACCGTCTCCTGCGGATCGAGGAGGAACTGGGTGCGGGCGGGTGCTACTGCTTTGGATGGAAGAGCAGGTAGTCTTTGCCATATAGCATCATTTCTGTTATACTGTTTCTGTCAGAAACTGGAAGAAAGAGGCGGGAATAATGTTATAAAAACCGGCTGTTTGTGCCGGAGCGGAAAGAAATAGCGAAGCTTTGTTTCGCTTTTGCGGCAAGACGAGAAATCGGATTCATGGATTTCTCATCCTTGCTTCCGCAGGGAGGTATCGCCGCTGCCGCATAAAACGCAGAGCGAATCGATTCGCTTGGAATGGAGAGCAGAGTGGAGAATCGGAAAAAAAGAACGGGAAGATTAAAACGGCGCCAGAAGCTGCGCTGGGAAAAATTAGATAATACGGCAAACCTGTTTCCGGCAATCGCAAGCCAGAATACGACGAATGTTTACCGCATCAGCGTTGTGCTTGCGGAGCCGGTAGACGCAGGACTTCTGCAGAAAGCGCTGGATATGGTTCTGCCAAAGTTTGACACGTTTTGCGTGAGGATGCGAAAAGGGATTTTCTGGTATTATTTTGAGACGAATCACAAACCTTCTCCGGTTGTGCGCAAGGAGCGGGAATATCCCTGCGCTTATATTGAGCCATATGCCAACAACAATTATCTGTTCCGGGTGACATACTATAAGCGGCGGATCAACCTGGAGGTGTTCCATGTGCTGGCAGACGGGATGGGAGGCGTTAATTTCCTGCGGGAGATTACATATCAATATCTCCGGCTGAAGCACGAGGAGCTGGCGGGGAGCAGGCATGTCGCCTTTTCGGATGAGACTTCATTAAACACAGAGGACAGCTATCTGAAAAACTACAGAAAAAGCCACAAAAAAGGCTATGAGACGACCCGCGCCGTCGAGGTGAAGGGAGAAAAATTCGGCGGCGGGGAATTTAGCATATTTCATGGGTATCTGCCGCTGCAGAAGCTAAAGGAAGTATGTAAGAGCAGGGGGGCAAGCGTCAACGAATATCTGACGGCTGTATTTTTGTATAGCATTTACCGGGAGTATCTCCATGGGCAGCAGTCGAAAAAGCCGATCTCTGCCAGCGTCCCGGTCAATCTAAGGCCATATTTTGACTCACTCACGACCAGGAATTTTTTTGTGATGGTAAGCGCCGTCTTTCTGCCGGAGCGGGAAAATATGTCTTTGGACGAGGTGGTTGAGATTGTGAAAAAGAGCCTGCAAAGCCAGATTAACAAAAAACATTTAGAAGAGCTTTTTTCTTATAATGTTGCAAACCAGAAAAATATTTTTCTCCGTTCTGTCCCTGTCTTTGTCAAGATCCTGGCAATGCGGATCGTGTACCGCTCTTCGGCGAGGGCGAATACTACTACAGTGACAAATATCGGGAATGTGCATGTGAAGGAAGAATACCGCCCGTATATTCAAAATTTCAGCGCGATGCTCTCCCGCTCGGCGGGGCAGAATATCAAGGCGGCGATCAGCTCCTACGGGGATTTGCTGACCTTTACGATCACATCTTCCTTTACAGATGTTTCTATTCAGAGGTGTTTTTTTAAGACGTTATCGGAGCAGGGGATTCCTGTGACGGTGGAAAGCAATGGGGTGACATATGAATCGATGTAAGCGGTGCGGGATTGAGATTGTAGATGTGACGGCGGTATGTCCGCTTTGCGAGACGGTCCTTACCACAGATGGGCAGAAGCAGTATCGGACGTATCCGGACGTCCGCAGCCACATCAAGATCCTTAAATTTATTGTGAAGCTGGCTGTTTATTTCCTGATCGTGCTGGAACTTGTTTTTCTGGTGGCGGATTATTATACGGCGGATGGGATAAACTGGTCGATTATTACCGGGCTTTGTTTTCTGTATGTGATCTTTACGCTGTTTTATTCCTTTAACCGGAGAAACAGCCATATCCGCAAAATCTACTGGCAGTCTTTTGCCGGCATTGTCTTTCTTTTGATGCTGGATGTGGCGACCGGAGCGACCGGCTGGTCGCTGCGCTGGGGGCTGCCCGTCGGAGTCCTTTTCCTGGACGCCGTGCTGGGAGCCTGTATGCTGTTTAACAGGGAAAACTGGCAGAGTTATCTGCTGGTACAGCTTTTTGCGCTGGTGGTAAGCGTTCTGCTCCTTGCGCTTTTCTTTGCCGGGGTGACGGAGCATCCTGTGCTCCCATGGACTGCATTTGGGGTATCGGCTGTGATCTTTTCGCTGTGCTTCTGCATTGGATACCGGACGGCAAAAAATGAGCTGCGCAGGAGATTTTATATATGAGTGTTGTGTTTGTAGTTTGATGGAGGAAGTACGTGAAAGAGGAAATCAGTATCAGGGCTAAGGTGGTGAGGCAGTTAATACGCATTGCCACATCCGAGAGGCTGCTTGGGCCTAAGATTAAGGACGGCACATTTCGCAAAAATCTGATCGAGCCGCCGTGGCATGTGCCGGAGGGGTATTCGCATTTAAAGATGCGCGTAAAAACCTGTGATGTGGAAATCCTTGTGCCGCCTGAGCTTCCCGGGCGGATGGCAGTGCTGCAGCTGCATGGCGGCGGTTATATCGGGAAGATGAAGAATGCCTATCGGAATTTTGCAAAAAGATATAGCGATATGCGCGGCGGCATGAAAGTGTTTTCAGCGGATTACCGGGTCGCGCCGAGGCATCCCTATCCGGCGGCGCTCCAGGACGCCTGCCTTGTATATCGCATGATGTTAAATCTGGGATATGCGGGAAGGGATATTCTTCTGTGCGGCGATTCGGCGGGCGGCGGGCTCTGCCTGGCGCTGGCGGCATATTTGCGCGATCGGGGAATGGAGCTTC
>CANQCD010000025.1 GCA_947589455.1 uncultured Lachnospiraceae bacterium
CGTTAGTCGTTTGGATGGCATAACAACAGAGAAAACAAAGGTCAGAAAAGCGTCAGCTGTCCGGATGGCGAAGCAGAAGGGAAAGCAAGGGTTAGAAAGACGTTAGTCGTTTGGATGGCATAACAGCAGGGAAAACAAAAGTCAGAAAAGCGTCAGCTGTCCGGATGGCATAACAGCAGGGAAAGCAAGGGTCAGAAAGACGTTAATCGTTTGGATGGCATAACAACAGAGAAAACAAAGGTCAGAAAAGCGTCAGCTGTCCGGATGGCATAACAGCAGGGAAAGCAAGGGTCAGAAAAGCGTTAGTCGTTTGGATGGCATAACAACAGAGAAAACAAAGGTCAGAAAAGCGTCAGCTGTCCGGATGGCGAAGCAGCCGGTGGCGCTGCTGCCAGAGAATGAAGAAGGAAACAGAAAGAGGAACAGGAGGCTTTCATGGATGAAGCTCTAATTAAGAGGATTCCGCCATATAGCGCCGAGGCGGAGAAGGCGGTGATCGGTTCTATGCTGATGGACAGGGATGCAATTTTAGTCAGCTCGGAAATCCTTACGGCGGAGGATTTTTATCAGGGACAGTATGGGGAGCTTTTTCAGGCGTTAGTGGATTTATACCGTGCGGGAGTTGCCACGGATCTGATCACGGTGCAAAATAAGCTGCGGGAGATGCAGACTTCGCCGGAACTTTTTAATCCAGAATACCTGGCGAATCTGATGTTAGGCGTTCCCACATCCGCCAATATTAAATATTATGCAGATATTGTCTATGAGAAAGCGCTTCTGCGGCGGTTGATCCAGACAACGGAGAAGGTGGCGAATACCTGCTATCTGGATAATGCGCCTATTGAGGAGATTTTGGATACTACTGAAAAGGAAGTGTTTGATGTACTTCAGAAGCGTTCCTCTGGGGAGTTTGAGCCAATCGACCAGGTTGTTCTGCGGACGCTTGACCAGATATCCCAGGCCTCAAAGAGAGAAGGGCATATCACAGGATTGGAAACGGGATTCCGTGATCTGGATTTTAAGACGGCGGGACTTCAGAAGTCAGATCTGATCCTGATCGCAGCAAGGCCGGCAATGGGCAAGACGGCATTTGTCCTTAATATCATTGAATATATTTCACTTCACAGCGAAGGGACGATTGCCATGTTTAGCCTGGAGATGAGCAAGGAGCAGCTGGTCAAGCGGCTTTTGTCAATGAATTCTAAGGTAGATTCGCAGAAGATCAGGAACGGCAGTCTGGAAGATGAGGACTGGGTGCGCCTGGTAGACAGCGTCAGGAGGATTGGAAAAACAAATCTGGTCATTGATGATACTTCTGGGATCACAGCGTCAGAGATCCGCACAAAATGCAGGAAGTTAAAGTTGAATAAAGGATTGAGCCTGGTCATTATTGATTACCTGCAGCTGATGAGCGGGAGCGGGCGCCGCGGTGATAACAGGCAGCAGGAAATTTCTGATATTTCCCGTTCGCTAAAGGTGATGGCAAGGGAGCTGGATGTCCCGGTAATCGCGCTTTCACAGCTTTCCCGTGCCGTGGAGCAAAGACCGGATAAGCGTCCGATGCTCTCAGATCTGCGTGAATCAGGGGCGATCGAACAAGATGCAGATATTGTAATGTTTTTGTACCGAGATGATTATTACAACCCGGATACAGAGGAGAAAAATGTGGCGGAGGTGATCATTGCAAAACAGAGGAGCGGCCCTACCGGCAAGATAAAACTGGCATGGCTGCCGCATCTGACAAAATTTGCAAACCATGACGCCGGGCGCTGATTTTTATAGAAAGTTTACAGATTTTTCTTGATTTGAATTACATTTTTGATTAAACTATTATCAGGAAATTTACTCTGTCAGAAGCAGAGCAAAAATATATTTTATACTAAGTAGTTGCCGTTTTGGCGGCAGATTGGAGGAATTATGGCTAATCAGGTGAAATTTGATTATGCATTGGCAAAAAACATTATTTCTGAAGACGAAGTAAACGCAATGAAAAAAATTGTGGATGATGCAAAAGATGTTCTGGTGGGCAAAAGCGGCGCTGGAAATGATTTTCTGGGATGGATTGATTTGCCTGTGGATTATGACAAAGAGGAATTTACCCGCATTCAGGCGGCGGCAAAAAAAATCCAGTCAGATTCGGAAGTGCTTTTAGTGATTGGTATCGGCGGTTCTTATCTGGGAGCCAGGGCTGCGATTGAGTTTTTGAGACATGGATTTTATAACAGCGTGTCAAAGGAAATCCGCAAGACGCCGGAAATTTACTATTGCGGAAACAATCTGAGCGGAACATATCTGAAACAGTTGATAGAGGTAATCGGGGACAGAGATTTTTCTGTCAATATTATCAGTAAATCAGGGACCACGACGGAACCGGCAGTTGCATTCCGTGTGTTTAAGTCCATGCTGGAAAAGAAATACGGAAAGGAAGAGGCTGCAAAGAGGATTTATGCGACGACCGATAAGGCAAAAGGAGCATTGAAGAATCTTGCAACAGAAGAAGGCTATGAGTCTTTTGTCGTGCCGGATGATGTTGGAGGACGGTTCTCTGTCCTGACAGCGGTCGGGCTGCTTCCGATTGCTGTCAGCGGTGCGGATATCACAAAGCTGATGGAGGGTGCGGCTTCTATGCGCGAGGTCTGCCTGAACAGTGATTTTGCAGACAATGATGCGCTGCAATATGCGGCGATCCGCAATATCCTTCTCCGCAAGGGAAAGAGCGTTGAGATCCTTTGCAATTATGAGCCGGCGTTCCATTATGTATCTGAGTGGTGGAAGCAGCTTTATGGTGAGAGTGAAGGAAAAGATCAGAAGGGGATTTTCCCGGCGGCAGTGGATCTTACAACAGATTTGCATTCTATGGGACAGTTTATCCAGGACGGAAGCCGGATCATGTTTGAGACGGTGATGGAATTGGAGAGCCCTTCCCTGGATATCACATTGGAGGAAGAGCCTGCCGATCTGGACGGATTAAATTATCTGGCGGGCAAGACGTTAGACTTTATCAACAAGAGTGCGATGAAAGGCACGCAGCTTGCGCATACGGATGGAAATACACCGAACCTTACCGTTAAGATTCCGGAACAGAATGAGTTTTATCTGGGACAGCTGTTTTATTTCTTTGAGTTTGCATGTGGCGTCAGCGGTTACGTTTTAGGAGTGAATCCTTTTAACCAGCCGGGCGTGGAAAGCTATAAGAGAAATATGTTTGCCCTTTTAGGCAAGCCTGGATATGAGGCAGAGCGAGAGGAATTGTTAAAGCGACTGTAAGAAAAAGGCGGCAGGAGAGAGCAATATGAGATACCGGAAAGCAGTGACATTCAGCTATGATGATGGGATAGAGCAGGACAGGCGTCTAATAGAACTGTTTAACCATTATGGAATGAAATGTACTTTTAACCTGAATACAGGGATCCAGTCGCCGGAAAGCTGGTTTGAGATAAACGGAGTGCGCATCAGCCGCATGGAGCAGAGCGGGCTTGCAAAACTATACCAGGGGCATGAAATAGCAGTGCATGGTCTGACACACCGGTCGCCAGAGGAATTGCACAGCGAGCAGGAGCGTGCAGAGGAATTTTTGACAGACTGCGATAATATTGAGCGTCTGTATGGAGTGAGACCGGTCGGCATGGCGTATGCATATGGCAGCTATAATGACGCCACGGTAGAATATTTAAAAAAGATTGGTATCCGGTATGGGAGGACGACAGGAGTTTCTCACGGATTTTCACTTCCCGGCGATCCTTTGCGCCTACAGGCAACCTGCCACCACAATGATGAAAAATTGTTTGAGCTGGCGGAGCGCTTTCTTGCAGCGGAGGGGACAGAAGAAAAACCGCTTCTGTTTTATATTTGGGGACACAGCTATGAATTTGATGTGGACCAAAATTGGGACAGGATGGAAACGCTTTGCCGGATGCTTGCAGGGAAAGAGGATATTTTTTACGGTACGAACAGAGAATGCTTGCTGTAATGTGCAGATTGGAGGCTGTTTTAAGGAGACTGTTTCAAGTTTTGTGTAACCTCAGAAAATCGACATAAGATTTGTGAATAGTTACTGAAGGGCAGATTGATTTGACATTTCCAGCGTGTTTTCGTATAAACTGGAACTATTCATTTGTCGCGATATAGAAACAAAACAGCATGGTTCATTTTATTGAGCCATGCTGTTTTTGATAGAGTGCGTTTTCATTCTGCCGCCACCAATTTTGGTTAAATCGGCTGTTTTGTTCTGCCGTTGTTTTTTCATTCAATGGTTTGTTCTGCCGCCGCTATTTATTTTTGTTCTGCTGTTTTGCAGATTCCTGGCAGTTTAATGCAGCCCCGATAAAACCGGTAAACAGCGGATGCGGCCTGTTAGGGCGCGACTTAAATTCCGGGTGTGCCTGTGTCGCGATAAACCAGGTATGAGAAGGGATTTCGCACATTTCTACAATACGTCCGTCCGGCGAAAGACCAGACAGCAGCATCCCATTCTTTTCCAGGTCGCTGCGGTAATAGTTATTCACCTCATAGCGGTGGCGATGCCTCTCGGAGATTTTCTCCTGTCCATATAACGTGTGCGCCAGGGAATTTGGCACAAGGGTGCAGGGATATGCGCCAAGACGCAAAGTTCCGCCAATATCCTCCACTCCATCCTGATCTGCCATCAGATGAATGACAGGATGGGTTGTCTGCGGGTCAATCTCGATACTGTGCGCATCATGAAATCCACAGACATGGCGGGCAAATTCTACAATGCTAAGCTGCATTCCCAGGCAAAGTCCCAAAAACGGTATATTATTTTCCCTCGCATACTGGATCGTGTCAATCATGCCGTCAGTGCCTCGATCGCCGAAGCCGCCCGGTACGATGATACCGCTGACGTCGGATAAGAGTTCTGCGGCATTGTCCGTATTGATATCCTCGGAAGAGATCCATTTAATATTTACATTGCATTTATGGGCAAGCCCGCCGTGTTTTAGTGACTCCACTACGCTGATGTAGGCGTCATGAAGCGTTGTATATTTTCCGACCAGCGCCACGGTTACATCGCGTTCCAGATGTTTTAGCGTGTCTACCATAGTCTGCCATTCGCGCATATCCGGTTCCGGACAGTCGAGCTTCAGGCATTCACATGCCACATCGGCAAGATGCTCCTTTTCCATAGCAAGAGGAGCTTCATATAGTGTTTCTACGTCAAGATTCTGCATAACGCATTTATTTGGCACGTTGCAAAAGAGCGCGATCTTATCTTTGATGCCGTCTTCCAGCGGGCGCTCCGTGCGGCATACAATAATATCCGGCTGGATGCCCATTCCCTGAAGCTCTTTCACGCTTGCCTGTGTCGGTTTTGTTTTCATTTCACCTGAAGCGCCGAGATAGGGGATCAGGGTGACATGGATGATAATGGCGTTTTCATGTCCAACGTCATGCTGGAATTGGCGGATAGATTCCAAAAACGGCTGGCTCTCGATATCTCCAACTGTGCCGCCGACTTCAATAATGGCAATCTGCGTCTCCTTGCAGCCGTCATTGCGGTAAAAGCGGCTTTTGATCTCATTGGTGATATGGGGGATTACCTGTACCGTGCCCCCGCCAAAATCACCGCGCCGCTCTTTAGATAAGACAGACCAGTACACCTTTCCTGTGGTGACATTGGACTGTTTTGTCAGCCGCTCATCGATAAAGCGCTCATAGTGTCCAAGGTCAAGGTCTGTCTCGGCGCCATCGTCCGTGACAAAGACTTCTCCGTGCTGAACTGGATTCATAGTGCCTGGATCTATATTGATATAGGGGTCAAACTTTTGCATTGTAACACGATATCCCCGCATTTTTAACAGTCTTCCCAGCGATGCCGCCGTGATTCCTTTTCCAAGACCGGAAACAACGCCGCCGGTGACAAATACATACTTGACAGCCATTTTTTTTATCCTCCTTGTAATCGATACAAAAAAACACATGTACCCTGTCAGCAGGAAATCAAGCGCGAACAAAGTGAGCATTTGATTTCAACTGACAAGGCAGCAATAGATTCTGGAAGTTATTATACCTTATATAATGGGGGTAGTTCAATAATTATTTTTATTTTCGGCTAATTTCACATTTTCTTTGCATTTAAGATATTGCATTTCCTGTCTCTTCGTTTTATACTTGGATGTGATATGTATTTATTCAGTATCTTTACCGTTTACCAGATTTGACATAGTATGTAATTTGAATAAATTGGGAAAGTTAGTAATATTGTTTCTAAGGAGGACGGAAGTGGAAAATAACAATCGAGGCGCGGGAGATAATCGAAAAGGAAATTGGAGAGGGATACTTTTTTGTCTTTTGGTTGCACTGGGTACATTTCTGATTTTTTCTTTTATGAACAGTCAGGTAAAAGGCGCTACTAATAAGGAAATTACTTACGATCAATTCCTGGAGATGCTGTCTGACGGCAATGTCAAGTCTGTTGTCATCAAGTCGGACGAGCTGCAGATCACACCGGTTCAGCAGGGCGATTCCCTGTATGGGGTGACATATTATACAGGGCTGATCACCATGGATATCCAGCTGGTGGAGCGGCTTAACGCTGCTGGCGTGGAATTTTCGCGGGATACGTCGGACAGCTCATCTAGTCTGGGATATATGCTGTTATCGACATTTCTTCCGATTCTTTTGCTATGGGGCGGTCTGTTTTTTGTATTCCGCATGGTGTCGAAAAGTTCAGGCAGTGTGATGGGCGTAGGAAAAAGCAATGCGAAAATGTATGTCCAGAAAGAGACAGGAGTCCTTTTTAAGGATGTGGCAGGGCAGGAAGAAGCAATGGATTCCCTGACGGAGCTGGTTGATTTTCTGCATAACCCTGCAAAGTATACGGCGATTGGGGCAAAGCTGCCAAAAGGAGCTCTTTTGGTAGGACCGCCGGGAACCGGAAAGACGCTTTTAGCAAAAGCGGTAGCGGGCGAGGCTGGCGTGCCGTTCTTTTCCCTGTCAGGTTCTGATTTTGTGGAGATGTTTGTCGGTGTCGGCGCTTCCAGGGTGCGCGATCTTTTCAAACAGGCACAGCAGATGGCGCCGTGTATTATTTTCATTGATGAGATTGATGCGATTGGAAAGAGCCGCGACAGCCAGTATGGCGGCAATGACGAGCGGGAGCAGACGTTAAACCAGCTCCTCTCGGAGATGGACGGTTTTGACAGTTCAAAAGGACTGGTCATTCTGGGGGCGACAAACCGCCCGGAGGTTCTTGATAAAGCATTGCTGCGTCCAGGGAGATTTGACCGGCGGATCATTGTAGAAAAGCCGGATTTAAAAGGGCGTGTTGATATCTTAAAGGTTCATGCCAAGGATGTGTTGATGGATGAATCGGTAGACTTTGACGCTATCGCCCTGGCAACCAGCGGCGCGGTTGGCGCAGACCTTGCCAATATGATAAACGAAGCGGCTATCATGGCGGTGCGCAGCGGAAGGATGGCGGTCAATCAGCGAGATCTGTTTGAAGCGGTGGAAGTGGTGATTGCCGGCAAAGAGAAAAAGGACCGTATTCTGGGCAAGGAGGAAAAGAGGATTGTCGCATACCACGAAGTGGGACATGCTCTGGTCACGGCGCTGCAGAAGGATGCGGAGCCGGTGCAGAAGATCACGATTGTGCCGCGTACAATGGGATCGCTTGGCTATGTGATGCAGGTGCCAGAGGAAGAAAAATACCTGATGAGCAAAGAAGAGCTTCTCACCCGGATTGTCACTCTGTTTGGCGGGCGCGCCGCAGAGGAGCTTGTGTTTGGCTCAATTACCACCGGAGCTTCCAATGATATTGAGAAAGCGACTTCCCTGGCGCGTTCCATGGTTACG
The DNA here is from genome assembly GCA_947589455.1 of uncultured Lachnospiraceae bacterium. GTDB lineage: Bacteria > Bacillota > Clostridia > Lachnospirales > Lachnospiraceae > Butyribacter. The sequence continues at coordinate 7,816 of CANQCD010000025.1, forward strand.
CAGTATGGTATGACAGAAAAATTCGGACTGATCGGATTAGAATCGGTTGAGAGCAAATATCTGGATGGAAGACCCCGGTTAAATTGTGGCGACGCAACTGAGGCGGAGATTGATCAGGAGGTCATGAAAATCCTGAAGGAATGCTATGCAAAGGCAGTAAAACTTTTGTCGGGGAGCAGGGAAGCCCTGGATAAACTGGCAGAGTATCTGATAGAGCACGAGACGATAACAGGAAGGGAATTTATGAAAATTTTCCGCAAAGTAAATGGGCTGGAAGAGCCGGAGGGAGATAATTTTGATGCGCTGATATTAGATATCGACGGCACATTAGTGACTTCAGAAAAAGTGGTTTCCGAGGCGACGAGAAATGCGATAATCGAAGCGCAAAGGAGAGGAAAGACCGTGGCAATCGCATCCGGGCGTTCGATTTCCGGCATAAGAAAAACAGCCTCAAGGATTTCTCTGGAGGATTTTGGCGGTTATGTTATAGCCTATAATGGAACGACAGTAGTGAATTGTAAGACCGGAGAGTGCATCTTTAATCAGGTGATTGACCAGGAGTTTTATCTTCCGGTTTATCAGGCGGCGAAAGAGGCGAAAGTCGGCATTACGGTATATCATGACCAGAAAAAGGAGCTGATCGCGGGAAATGGCGTTGACCAGTATATTGAAGCGGATGCCAGGGCATGTGATGTCACGCTGCGCAGGGTTGACGACCTGATGGCTGCGATGGATTTCCCAGTCAATAAATTCCTGCTTTCCGGCGATCCGGAATATATGAAAGAGGTCGAGAAGATCATGCAGGAAAAATTTGGCAACAGGCTGAATATTTTCCGATCCGATCCATTTTATGTAGAGATCCTTCCAAAATTTATTGATAAAGGCGTTGCCGTTCAGAAACTGCTCCGTCATCTGGATATGAAAAAGGATAAAGTGATCTGTGTAGGAGACAGCTTTAACGATTTGCCGATGCTGCGCTGTGCGGGCATGGGGGTTGCGATGGGAAATGCACAGAAAGAGGTAAAAGAGGCGGCTGATTATGTTACGGAGAGCAATGATGAAGACGGCATTGTGACGGTTATCCGCAAATTTATGACGCCAACCGAAGAGAAAAAGTAAGAGATGGAGACATGACCGCAGGAAAAGAAAAAAGACCGGGCATGACCACAAGAAAAGAGATAGAGATGAGGCATGACATTTTAGAACAGCCAGGGGTGCGCAAACATCCCTGGCTGTATTCTATTGGATAGGAAATTGCAAGCTCTCCTAAAAGAGGGCTTTGAAATGTAGCGGGGTGCAAGAGCACCAGCGCTGGTTTTGCCCTACTTCATGGGATAGGAAATTGCAAGCCCTCCTAAAGGAGTGCTTTGAAACATAGTGGTGCACCAACAAGAAACACGAAGTGTTTCTTGTCAGGGCAAAACGCTGGTTTTGCCCTTCTTCATCGGTTTTCTGGAAGCATGATCTCTGTGCGGGTCAGACCATATTTTTCTATCCAGCAGATACAGCGTTCATAGCCTTCCATATTCAGGATCTGTGCCGGAGCGTGGGCGTCAATGCCTAAAATACAGGTATTCCCTGTTTTTTGCACGACGCGCAGGAAGCGGTCTGACGGATAGTTGCGTTTCTGCAGGGCGCCCAAAAGATTGAGTTCTACCGGGCTTTCTTTCTTTTTCAGATATTCGCAGAGCCTTGTCATTTCTTTTTCATAAAGTGTGTCAGAACCGACATAATAAATCAAATCCGGATGTGCCAGATAGAGATATCTGCCGGATTCCATCCCTTCTATCACCGTATCGACATATTTTTTTAAAATCTGGTAATCGTCTGTTTCCCAGCCTGTATAGACAGAGCCCGGTTCTTCACCGAGATAATGCTGTCCCAGGATCATATAGTCAATCGGGTAATCGGCAAGGAAGCGATCCTGTGCTTCCATCAGGGATGGGACATACTCTGCTTCAAAACCGATTTTTATATCAATATCGGAGGCATATTCTTTCCTCAGAGATTCCAGAGAATGACAATAATCGTCTGTCTGTGACGGAAGCATCCGGATTCCGGAGACATAATCGCCTGGAAAAATCCAGGGGCAGTGATCCGAAAAACCAAGTACCTTTATGCCTCTTTCAATCGCAGCTTCGATATATTCCCTGTCCTCGCCAGCTGCATGTTGGCAGCGGGCCGTGTGTGTGTGATAATTTGTCTGCATAGTTGACCTCGTCTTCAATAGTGGCTGTCCCCGACCGTCTGATATCGTGCGAAAATCTGCAGACGCTGTGGGATAGCGTGGATAGTGGCTTTTAGTTGAAATTAATATGAAAAATTTTTATTATAATTCTGTTTCCGATATTCTTCCGGCGTCTGTCCGACTGTCTTTTTAAAGCGGACAATAAAGTGGCTGCAGGATGCAAAGCCGAGATAAGCGCTGATGTCTTTGCAGGAAATGTTACTGTTTTCCAAAATATATTTTGCCATGTCACATTTCTTTTGCGTAATGTATTGCGAAAGGGTAACGCCCAGCTCTTTTTTAAACAGGCGGGAAAGATAATCTGCATTGACTTCAATCGCCTCCGCAACCATCTGGTTATTGATGGAGGAGGCAAGATGGTTGTCAATATATTCCATGGCGCGCAGGGTATGAGCCGACAAGTCACTGGGATGAGAGAGGTTTTTCATCGTCAGCGTATAATTGTTCATGACGTCTCTTTTTATTTTTACCAGCGTTTCCGGATTTTCTGCTTTATCAATCGCCTGGATAAAAAGGCGGCTCATTGTATAGGCAGTCTCCTTGCTCAGTCCGCCTTCAATGCAAAAATGGGTGATCATTGCCACAAAAATGACCAGATGGTATTTTTGGTTGCGGAGAGGGTTTTCAGATAAAATCCCCATATCGCTGGTGGGTGCAACGTTAATTCCGGCAAGCAGGACGTTCACATCTCCAGCCTGGATATCGCGGTACAGTTTTGCCGTGGTATCCTGTGTGGGAGAGAGGAGCGTAGCACTGTGCCGGCGCGCTGTCAATTCATCCAGTTTGCTTTTTGTGCTGATTTCCATAATGAATACGCCTTTCCTGTTTTTTCTGTTAATTGCTGCCCATGACACTTTGCGGTGGCAATGTCTCGTGCTGTTTTTTACAGCTTTGTCTGTGCGGCTGCACTGGATGCAGAGATATCTCGTGCTGCTTTTTGCAGCTTTGTCTGTGCGGCTGCACTGGATGCAGAGATATCTCGTGCTGTTTTTTTGCAGTTTTGTCTGCGTGGCTGCGCTGGGTGCAGTGACGTCTCGTACGTTATTCCTGATGGCTGATCTTTAATCCGCTAAAGCGGGACCATATTTTTTCGGAAGCGGTATTTACGGCATATAGACCGATCATAACGCCGGTAAAGCCGCCCGCAACTTCGGAGGAAAGATAACGCGTATATGCATCGCCCAGATGGATTTGCCTGCCATCTGCGGACAGATAAAAATGATATTGTATCGCATCTGCCACAACGTGGATGGAAGCGGTATCTCCTGCAACAGTTACTTTTTCAAAATCATGGCTGACGCAACCGATCGTCTGGCGCACAAAGAGACAGGTTTTTCCGTCTGGCGCAGTCTGTGTTACAATTTCATAGTGATGCAGTTCATCTATATAAAATGTAATTCCGGCTTCCTGTCCGTTTGGCTGAACCGTACAATCCAGTGTGAGATCAAATTCTGTCTGCCGCACAAAAGCGCAGGTCGGGGAATCTGCCTCGTCCAATGTGACTGCAGTGCCGGCAAGCGACAGAGAGTCTGGTTCAAAACGGTAATTTTCTTTTTCCGGAGTCCGCAAATATATCCAGTCCAATTTTTGGGACAGGGTTTCAAAAGTCTTTTCGTATGACAGCTGCTGCGGGGCGAACGAAATGCTGTCCGGCAGTTCGACTTCTAATGGCGCCGTTGCGTTGACGCCAATCGTAAACCAGCCGTCGTCCTGCCATTGCAAAGGCTCTATGCAGGTTTCTCTTCCGAGATGGTGGAATGTTAGCCATTTATCAATCTGTCGGAATGCCAGATGACAGAACCACCAGTTCCCATTTGCATCCTCTACGATATCGCCATGACCGGCTGCCTGTAAAAGATAGCCGCCCAGATTGCGGTTTGTCAGAACCGGGTTGCCGGGGTACGGATCGTATGGTCCCCAGATGGATTTGCTGCGCGCATAATTTACCATATGTCCATACTCGGTGCCGCCTTCCGCTTCTACTAGATAATAATATTCACCAAAACGGTATAAATGCGGCGATTCTAAAAACCTTCCGCCGGTACCCTGCCACAATTCCCTGCTTGGCGTAAGTTTTTTTCCGGTTTCGATATCAATCTCACACATTTGGATACAGCCAAGTCCGTTTGCGCCAGTGCCGTTGCTGATAAAATAGGTTTTTCCATCTTCAAAGAAGAGAGAGGGGTCAATTCCATCCTGTTCTACAGTGATCGGCTCTGACCATTCTCCATAAATATCATCTGTATAGACATAAAAGTTCTCGTGGTAGGTGTCATTGGTAGTCACCATATAAAAACGTCCTTCATGGCAACGGATTGTTGGGGCAAAAACGCCGCCGGAGCTGTTGACTTTGTGAAGGGCGATCTGGGACGGTCTGGTAAGGCAGTGGCCAATCTGTTTCCAGTTGATCATATCGGTACTCTCAAATACAGGTACTCCCGGAAAATACTGGAATGTGCTGCATACCATATAATATTTATCTTTGTAGCGGCACATGCTCGGGTCAGGGTACATTCCACGGATTACAGGATTTTGATACTTCATATTTAACCTCTTTCTGCACTGCTGTTTATGTAGTTATATATAGGAAATCCTGCGGCTGGCAGTACACAGGCGCAGAAATTTGTCCTTGTTTCGTGTCCGGATGATTTAAGTGCACCTTACGGCGTTACTTTCCTTCCTCGTCCGGATGATTTGAGTACACTTTGCGGCGTTACTTTTCTTCCTCGTCCGGATGATTTGAGTACACTTTGCGGCGTTACTTTCCTTCCTCGTCCGGATGATTTAAGTGTACCTTACGGTGTTACTTTCCTTCCTCGTCCGGATGATTTGAGTGCACCTTACGGCGTTACTTTCCTTCCTCGTCCGGATGATTTGAGTGCACCTTACGGCGTTACTTTCCTTCCTCGTCCGGATAATTTGCGTGTATCTCAAGGAATTTGTCAAAATGCCGGATAAATGCATCGACAACTGCGGGATCAAAGTGGGTTCCGCTGTCTTTTACAATAATGTTTTTGGCTTCCTCGTCAGAAAACGGTGGTTTGTATGGACGCTTGCTCACCAATGCGTCATAGACGTCCGCCAGCGCTACAATCCGGCTTTCTAAAAGGATTTCCTCCTCTTTCATTCCAATGTAGCCGGTTCCGTTCCATTTCTCGTGGTGCTGAAGCGCGATCACTTTTGCCGTCTCCATGATCTTTCCGGGCGCATTGTGGAGCAGGCGTTCTCCTTCTGTTGTATGCGTCTTGATGATCGCAAATTCCTCATCGGTTAATCTCCCTGGTTTTTCAAGGATTTCCGCCGGTATATTGATTTTACCGATATCGTGCATCATAGAAGCGATTCGGATAATGTTTACATCTTCCTGGGAATACCCCATTGCCTCGGCCAGGATGCGGGTGTATTCTGATACGCGCTTGACGTGCAGTCCGGTAAATTCTGATTTTGCCTCTACGATTTCTGCAAGGGACTGGATGGTCTTTTCCGACACATCGTTTAACTGTTGGTTGATCAAGATCAGCTCTGCGCGTTTTTTGATGCCGCCCAGCAGATTATCCATTGCCATGACAAGCTCATATAGTGATTCGTGGATAATATTTTTACCACGGTATTCCAGCGTAATAAAGCCAAAAAAATCATCCTGCAGATTTAACGGAATGGAGAGCAGCTGTCCGTTGAAAGCTTCATCTTCCCTCTCCCACAGGCTGTCAAGCGTGCAGGGGCGCAAAAGCTTTGTCATTCCCTCTGTGGTAATGTGGGAAAATAAGATAAATGGCGCCGTTGTCTCTTCCGGGATTCCGGTTTCCGTCATACGCATAAAATCTGTGCGGATATATAAGTTTAATTTTGAAATGCCCGGTTCTGAAATGTAGTTTGGCAGATGCTCTGCCAATGCGTCAATCGTCCCCTCGATATTTACAAAGGAGGAAAACTCTTGTGCGGCATGGCAGTAGCCGCGCTCAGATTCCAGCTGGGAAAAGAGGGACACCAGACGGAGCTCTGCTTCATGCTTGTCGTGCAGCACGCAGCCGCAGGACTCTGTATATACGATTTTACACGGAATAAACAATGTCGTCTCACGAGGCGTTGTCCCATCTAAAATCTGCTGTAAAATATCTATGATATAGACAGAAGTTAATTCCGGATCATAGATAGCTGTGGTCAAGAGGGGCAGATGGTATTCGCGTTCATTGATGCCTCCCAGACCGGTTACGATGATATCTTCCGGCACATGGATATTTCTGTCGGATAAGAACTCACAGACTGCAAGCGCCATTGCATCATTGGCACAGACAATGGCATCGGGCAGATCAGGATCGCCGGCAAAAAATTCTTCCAGCGCTTCCTTTGTGGGCACCGCCCAAAAGCCTCCATATAAAATAAGTGATTCATCGACCGGATAATTATGTTCTGCAAGTGTTTTGCGGTAAACAGCGCTGCGCCCTTCTGAAACGTCATTTCCCCTCACTCCGGACAGGAATAGAATCCTTTTACATTGATGTACATCGATCAGATGGCTGATGATCGTCTTTAAAGCGTCTTCGGAGTCGTATTTGATATTGCAGCACCCGTCGACAGTCTGTTTGATCGTCAGCACGGGGATATCATGTTCTCTGCCGGATTTTGCCAGATGATCTAAAACGGCAAAGTCTTTTATCAATTCACTGAAAACAATTAGTGCACAAAGTTTTTCATAGGGAATAAAGTCAAAAATCTTTTGCTGGGCTTCATCATCCTTTGCTTTGTGATATAAATCAGAAAAAGGCGCAAAAATATAAAGCGAATAGCCGTGCTTTTGCGCATTTTCGCTGAGGGCAGTTAAAACCTGGTGTACAGCAATTTTATGGATGCTGGATACACACACCCCAATAATTTTTTTCCTCTTCATGCCCTGACCATACCTTTCTGTCATAAAACCCCAAAATATCTAATAAATATATTAGTCTGTCTGCTTTGAGACAGACTGTACGTTTCTGAGTGTATCAGTTACGAATTGCTCCGCACTGCGTGCTCCCGCAATTCTACAGAAATTCGGAATCCGCGCTATTGCGCTACTTCCTCATTTCTGTTGTCGTCTCGAAAGCATAGTCTGTCCGGCCTGCAAGCAGTCCGTCCGCCTCTGCTTTGAGACAGACTGTACGTTTCTGAGTGTATCAGTTACGAATTGCTCCGCACTGCGTGCTCCCGCAATTCTACAGAAATTCGGAATCCGCGCTATTGCGCTACTTCCTCATTTCTGTTGTCGTCTCGAAAGCATAGTCTGTCCGGCCTGCAAGCAGTCCGTCCGCCTCTGCTTTGAGACAGACTGATACACTCATAATTATAAAATGAAACGGTGGTAAAGGCAAGTGCTGAAGTGGAAAAAAGGGAAAATCTGCTTGCCTTTTTTGGGAAGAGATGCTATACTTACAAGCGCTGGTTTCAAAACCAGTATGTTTTTTGCGGATATGGCGGAATTGGCAGACGCGCTAGATTTAGGTTCTAGTGTCAACAGACGTGCAGGTTCAACTCCTGTTATCCGCAGTGTTTTCGGAAAGCCTTGATTTTCAAGGCTTTTTACCGTATAGGGGCTTTAGAGGGTGCAATACAAAAGAGTTATAGCGTCTGGTCTCAGATATGGGATTTTGGGAGATTGGCGGGCGTTGCGGTCGCTTGCCGCCATCCAGTTTATCCGGTTGGCTATGGGATTTTGGGAGATTGGCGGGCGTTGCGGTCGCTTGCCGCTATCCAGTGTATCTGGTTCTGGCCATGGGATTTGCAGGGAGTGATTTTGCGGAAATTTGTGCAGGAATTTGTTATCCTCTGCGCTTACTTTTCCTTGCTCTGGAGCATAAATAATGTTATAATGAAACAAGATATTGGTAGTTGATATTTTTTTTGCAAATACTAAAGCAGCAGGGGGAATTTATATGCACAATGGAAAGAAAGTAGTTGCACTTTGTACATCAGAGTTACAGGAACAGTTTCATGTGAAATTTTTAAACCGCATTATCAGGGAATTGCAGTATAGCGGCCATTATGTAGTAGTGTTCGGAGTAAATTCCATCTTATATTACATGGATGCCGGGGACTATGGAGATGCTTCTATTTTTCAATTAATGAGTTATAAATCGATTGATATGGTCATTGTCTTTTCAGATACGATTAAAAACGCAGAAGTGATCACGGATATTGTCGAGGGAGCGGAAAAGGCTCATATACCGGTAATGTCAATAGGAAAAGAAATGCAGGACTGCTATAATGTGGTCTATAATACAGATTCAGCGTTTGAGGGTCTGGTGCGCCATGTGATAGAGTATCATGGGATGAGGGAAGTGAATTTTATTGCGGGCATGAAAGGCATTTCCGAATCTGACAGGCGGTTGGAGATCTATAAGACAGTGTTAGAGGACAATCAGATCCTGTTTGAGGAAGAACGTGTCGGCTATGGCGATTTCTGGGAAGGACCGACGCGTATGGTCATGGAAGAGTTTATGCGGGAAGACCGTGTTCCGCCGGAAGCAATTATCTGTGCAAATGACTCTATGGCAGTCGCAGTTACCGATTTCTTAAAAGAGCGGGGAGTCCAGGTGCCGGAGGAAATCATTGTAACGGGGATTGACGGGATTGAAGAAGGAATCCAGCATTCTCCGGGAATCACTACCGCAGTGCGCGACGACGTCAACGACGCCAAGAAGATTATTGCGCTGGTGAACGGTATTATGGAAGGAAAAGATGTTCCGGTCACAACAGAGTTAGAATATCACATCCGGTTATCCCAGTCATGCGGATGCCAGGAGGAACAATTATTTGACCGCGACAGGCTTATCACTGAATTAAACAGAGCGCTGGCGGCTTACCGCGCCGACCTGCAGTTATACAGGGAGATGTCTGAGAAGTTTTTCCAGAGCAAATCAGATACCGATTTCCAGTCTCTGATGGAAAAATACATACCGGACAATGCATTTATCTGCATTAATGACGATTTGCAGATTATGGATGGCAAGGAAAATAGGCATACATATCATGAGAATCCGTATACCGATGTGATGCATACAATATATAAGCGGAATGGGGAGATTTCCTATTCGCAGTGTATGATAGAAAATATGATGCCGGAAGTGATCAAAGGAGAATCTGCAGATAGTGCAGTGCTTTTGTTTCCGCTCCATTATGTAGATCAAGTCGTAGGATTCCTTGGCATCTTGCGGGAATCTCTGGTTGAAACCGATTTGATGCGTATTTTCCATTTTATGATTAATTTTAATTGTTCTGCAGCGCTGCGTCTGTCCAGCAAGTAAGGCGGCATAGATTGAAAGAAATAAGCAGGTGATTACGAAGCTGTCAAATAACCATCCTATCATGTACAGACTGCACGACAGGTATCGGTTAAATGGAAGGTTCGCAATCACCTGAAAGAATAAAATATCTTAAAAGAGTAGCGTGAACAATCAAACGGCTGTGTTGATTTTTCACAGTGCAAAGCAGCCTGAATCCAGCATCAGGCGATTGCACTGCTTTCCGCACCAGCGTGGAAAACCAGTACGCCGGTATCGGTGTGAGAAGACGTTATTCTGTTTTTTCAAAGCGGTTCCAGATCTTATCTGCGCCGCAGACATGTTTCGTCCCATCGCTGTCAATGATTATGTAGTCGTCTTCGTTGATAAAGGTTTTTCCGCGGCGGTGTGAAACATATGGGCAGACAATCTGTCCATTGTCTTTTGTGATCTTTAATAGATGGTCTGTCACGATCCAGCCGGTCGTGATCACATCGGAAAAGAGCTCAAAGCCATCTTCCAGGTTGCAACCTGTTTCGTATTTTATTACTTCACAGTCCAATGAGGTACGTCTGCATTTCATAAAAACCTCCATTCTGAAGCGTTTCTGCGGCAGTGATAAGAAATCGGAAAAAGCGGTTTTCCCTATGCCGTCATGGCTATTTGCGACGCTCCGGCACAAATAGTGGTGTGAAAATCAGCACGTCAGTGTGGTGTTTCGCACTAAATTTTCTATGAAAGTTGTCTTTACTATTGCTACTATCAGTATACCTTGTTCTGGAAAGAAAATCAATTCCAACTTTCCGGGGCAAGTGGATTTACAAGCGATGTTATCTGTTGATCCGACTGGGATATTTGCTGCAGAGACTGTGGCATTGCTGTCAAGGACGGCAGCCAGGGATTTATATGATGGCATAAGAGGTGGCAATTATGTTGATTCCATTTCATTTTAAAAATTTCACATCATTCAGAGAAGAGGCTGCTTTGGATTTGTCAGCAGCGAAGATGACAGAGCGCTCAGACAGAGTAGAGTTTCCTATTTTTCTTGTCATTCAGAGAAGAGGTCGCTTTGGAATTGTCAGCAGCGAAGATGATGGAGCGCTTAGACAGCCGAGTTTTCATATTTTTCTTGAATAGCAACAAATAGTTATGATAAAATAACAAATGGTATCTTCGAACTGTTTTGTAAACGCGTTATATTAGCAGCTGAGAAAACAACTGCGGAAGGCGCTTGAACGGTTATGAATTTCAAAAGAAAGCAGGCAGGTAAATCCGTAATGCAAAGATAGACTGAGCAAATCACGCTTGGCGGAGGGAGTTTGTCATGTATAAAATTGCTATTTGTGACGATGACGAAGATTATATTGAGGAACTAAAAGATATCATTTTGGAAAGTAATGAAAAAAGGCTGTCAATCGAATTTTATGATTTTGATTGTGGAGAAAAACTGTTACATAGCGAGATTGATGATATGGATGTGATTTTTCTGGATATTCAAATGGAGGGAATGAATGGGAATGAGACGGCCGTCCAATTAAATCAAAAGGGATATCAGGGAGTGTTGGTGCAGTGTTCGGGCATATTTATGCCAACGCCGGAAACAATCAAGATATCGCCTTATCGTTATTTGCTAAAGCAGGATACGAGAGAAAAGACGATATCTGAGATGAAAGAAATTCTGTCCCAAATGGCAGCCAGAAAGATGTGCTATGAAATAGAGGGTTCTTATTTAAGGGTGAAGAGGCATTTTCGTGTGGCGGATGTTGTCTATTTTACGCATCATCCCAAGGGAAGTGTTTTACATCTTAACAGTGAAAAAGAAAAGAACTATCAGAAGGGAAAGATCATTGTTCCCTATGATTTTGAACAACTGTCTGAATTACTCGAGCTGTCAGATTTCTCTGTCCCGCATAACAGTTATATGGTAAATCTGCGTTATGTTTCTAATTTTAATCCCAAAACAGAATTTTTTATTGCGGATGGGAAGCAGCTGCCGATGTCGCGTGGGAAAAAAGAAGCTTTTTTAAATGATTTAGCAAATTATACAAGGAAGAAGTATAAGGAGAAATTAAAATGAATTATGAAGAGGTCTATAACTTGTGCATGGTTGTATCCACAGTTGTGGAAATCTATCTTGCTTTTGACTTTTATAAAGCATTTCATTCTACAAGAAGTATTTTTAGCAAAACATCGCGGCAGCTTCTTTTGGGGTTTATTATTGTCTTGATAAATGTTTTTATCAATTTGCAGAATAATAGTCTGTATAATTTTCTTGGTATAACCAGCTTGTATTTTTTGCTCTGCATCATTTTTGTGAAAGGAAATATTTTATCCCGTATTTTTCATTGGCTATTATTGGTAGTTGTCGGAATGAGTGCAGAAATGGTTTTTTCATGCTTGTTACAGATATCCACGGAAGACGCAACAAATAAGATCTTTCACAATGAGTTTGTAATGATCAGCAGCATTATGACGATGAAATTGCTGGAGTTTATATTCCTTGTGATCATTAAACAGATGTCGAAGATAAAGGTAAAAAAGGTATCTGCAAAAGTGTTTGCTTCCTTTATCCTGATACCGATTGCGACATTTGGCGTTATGTTTTTGATCCCTTATATCCGGGATGTGAGGGGAACGCTCTCCGGCTGGGATGTTGTTCTTCTCCTATTTTATCTGTTGCTGTTGACCGGAAATATTATACTGTTTTATGTTTTCACAAGGTATAGCCAAATGCTGGAGGAGCAAATGTTACAACAAGTAAGCGAGGTGCGGTATGAGGAGCGAAAACAAAGTTATGATAAAGCGGGAGCGTTAGATGAGCAGTATAAAGAACGTATTCATAATATTAAATATTATATGAAGCAAATTGGCATTTATTTAGAAGAGGGACAGTATAAAAAGATCGCAGATATTTTGTCTGAGTTACAACTGGGAATTTACAAAGAGGAGAAAGATTTCATTTGTAGTAATCGTTTCTTGAATGCACTTCTGGTTGATTACAGGGGTGCGGCGAAAAAGAATCAGGTTCAGGCAGATATTTTTGTAGAAGCAGGGTTTCATATTGAGTTTGTGAAAGAGATTGATATTACTTCTATTTTGGGAAATTTACTTGATAACGCGCTGGAAGCTGCAAAGCAGTGCGAGAAAGGTTTGGTTTCTGTTGCGCTATATATGGAAAATGGCGGAAGCCTTTCCGTATGTCGGATTGAGAATAATTATGTGACAGGGGGACTAAAAAGCGAGGGGAATAAATTATTGACTACAAAAGAAAATCCGGAATGGCATGGAATTGGACTGCAGAATGTAAAACGGCTTGTGGAGAAATATAGTGGTTATATACAGCAGGAGCATGAGAACGGAGTATATGTGACAACGATTATTTTGCCTGTGCAAGAAAATAATTAAATATTTTATGCAAAAATCAATACTAAGTACGCAAAAAAGAGACTTTCAGTTGAATTTTGTCGATTTATATGGAATAATGTGGAAAAGAAATTTAATTGGAGGTTTTCATATGAAAAGAAAGAATTACTTAAAACGACTGATGTCTGCTGGCGTGTTGAATAGCTTAGCGTTGCTTTTGGTCTTCCAGAGTGCAAATCAGGCTTGCATGTGGTTTTTTCATCAACCTAAATTTCCAGAGAGTGCGAATAAGTTCAAAAAACATTAGACGGAGAATAGAATGACGGCAGGAATCGATAAATGGGTACATAGTGTAGTAGCCGACAGTATCAAAAAGGGAAAAATTGCTGAGAATGAGGCAGAAATCTATGAGTTTGGATATACGTTACTGATTGAAAAGCTCTATATCTTTTTGATCAGCGTAGTTATTGCAATCGCTCTGGATGCGGTATGGGAAGTGCTTACATTATGTATTACGTTTATTCCGCTTCGTGTTTATTCTGGGGGATATCATGCAAAGAGCAGGTGGGCATGTGCGATCTTGTCAGGGGCATTTCTGATATCCGGTGTAATGATTGCAAGGGAAATAAACGCAATTTTAAATGTGTCTGGCTTTATAATAATTGAGCTTATTTGTGGGATTATTTTGATAAAATACGCACCTGTCAATGTGAAACAGAGGAAAATATCTGATAGCGAACAATGCTATTTTAAAAAGATGTCAATTATTATTGCCGTAATTGAAACATTGATCGGTATCTTGTTTTTTTGCTGTCAGAAAGATATGGTTATGTCTATTATTGCAATAACAAGTATTTTGAATAGTTTTTCTATGTGTGGCGAATTTTTAGCCAGACGGCAATGTGAATAGAGAAGATACGATTCTTATATTTTAAATTGGCAGAAGTAAAATATGGGAAATTGTTGGATTTCAGTATTTCATTTTAGAAGGAAAATATGGGAAATTGTTGGATTTCAGTATTTCATTTTAGAAGGAAAATATGGGAAATCGCTGGATTTCAGTATTTCATTTTAGAAGGAAAATGTCAGGAGAGGGATCAGTGTATCAGAATAAGGGGATTAGAGTGTGGGAAAGAAAAAATAAAGAATTGGACAGGAGGGGATGCAGTGTATAGGAAAGCGGTGCTCAGTAGATTGATACATTAAAGGGTGATTAGTAGATTGATTGAGATAGATTTTATATGTGACACGAAACCGCACTGGAAATAGCAGTGCGGTTTTTTTGAGCGGCAATGAGTGCGTCGCTTTTTTTGATCATAAAAGCCGGTGGAGATCCTTCTGATCTGCCACGATAAGCAGTGTGCTGTTCTCGGCCAGCAGTTCGTCTGGTTCCGGGTGAAAATTCATATGCTCCCCCTGGCGGATGGCGATGACATTGACATGGTATTTTTTGCGGAGGTTCAGCGTGCGGAGAGACTGTCCTACCCATTCCGTTTTTGGCTGGATTTCCAGCATCCGGCTGCTGTTAGAAAGTTCAAAAAGGTCGATAATGCTGTCGGCAAGCAGTTGATGGGCGATGCGGACTCCGGATTCATGTTCTGGGACGATCACCTTGTCGGCGCCGACTTTTTTTAGAATTTTTGTGTGGAGTTTGTCAACCGATTTGGCGGCGACTAGCGGAACGCCGGATTCCTTGGCAAAGATTGTGGCCAATATGCTGGCGTTCAGGTTTTTGGTGATGGCAACGACAACGGCGTCCATATTTGAGATACCCAGCGATTTCATCGTTTCCGTGTCGCAGACGTCGGCAACAACGGCATAAGTGACCTGATCGGAAATATTCTGTATGTGTTCTTTATTATTATCTACTGCGAGAACTTCACATCCTGCCTGTGCCAATTCAATGGCAACACTTTCTCCAAAAATACCAAGTCCAAAGACTGCGATTGATTTTTTCATTATTTCTTCTCCTCTTTTCTATATGCCTGTCTTTTACGTAAGCAATACTTTAAGCAAAAATACTGCATGTCAGCTTTTGGGAAGATTTTTCTGTCGGGGTTTTTATTAGAAAATCCCACGCCTCTTCGTATTTCAGTATAGCATAAACAGCCCAAAATGTCAGTAACATCAATAGATCATAGTATTTTGGCAGCCTATCGCCTGGCAAGCGTTTGCCTGCAGCAAGGCGCCGGTTCTGGAAAAAGATTAACAGAAGCTATCGATGCCGGCGTGTGTCAGCCTACGGTAATATCTTCTGTGGGATAGGAGATCAGCGCTTTCTTTTGGCGTTTCCCGATAATGACAGCCATAGAGATTGGACCGATACGCCCCAGATACATCATCAGGATCACGATTAGTTTACTGGGCAGATGAAGGCTTCCCGTCAGATTGCGGCTCAATCCCACGGTTGCAATGGCGCTGACCGCTTCAAAAATGATATCGAGCATGGATCCGCCTTCTAATTCATATAAAAGGACGGTCATGGTTAAAAGGACAAACAGGCTGACGATTGTTACTGCCAATGCTTTTTTAATAGTTTCATGAGGAATCCTTTTATGGAAAACATCCACATGGGATGTTCCCGCGATCGTTGAGCGCGCGCTGAGAAAAAGAAGTGCGGCGGTGGAGGTTTTGATTCCGCCTGCAGTGCTGATCGAAGAGCCGCCGATAAACATCAGGAAAAGGCAGACGAGAATCGTAGTGGGTTTTAGCGCCTCCTGGGGAATGGTAAAAAAACCTGCCGTTCTGGTCGTGACAGATTGGAACAGGCTTGCCAGGAGCTTTTTCGGAAAAGATAAGCCGCCAAGTGAATTGATGAGCGATGCCGAGAAGCTAGTTACCGTCTCCATGTACGAATTAGCGCTGACTCCGGCCTCTCTGTAAGCACGCTGAGCGTCGGCGAGAACGGTTCCAGCCGAATCCTTAAATAGTGTTTCGACGCCACCCTTGAGCTGTTCATAACTCGAATAAGCGTCCAAAGCCTGTTTGGTGATGACGCCGATGCCCGTCGCGGCGGCGGCTGCGCCGACCGCCGCGACCTTGAACGCTGTCTTTGCGGCCTTTCCGATGCCGGACATCGCCTTGCTTGCGAGATTCGACGCCTTCGACGTCTTCCCGTTCTGCTTGTCG
>CANQCD010000026.1 GCA_947589455.1 uncultured Lachnospiraceae bacterium
GGAGATGGGAGTCCGTCTGGTGATACAGGACAGAATCCCGGGGAGACATTGCAGCCGGGAGATGGAAACCCGTCAGGAGACGCGGGGACGCAGCCGGGAGATGGGAACTCGTCAGGAGACGCGGGGACGCAGCCGGGAGATGGGAACTCGTCAGGAGATGCGGGGGCGCAGTCAGACGATCAAAAGAAAGACGGGAGCGCTTCTAAAAAGCAGAGTACAGCGAAAAAGAAGATAAAAAAGCTGCAAAAGACAGCTCCTGTCATCAAGCGAAAGTATCTGCGGACCAGAAAGAAGGCAAGGCTTACATTTAAAATAAAGGGAAACTTTTCTGTTTCTGCATATTACCTGTATTGCTCTTCGAGGAAAAAGGGGGATTACCGTCTGGTCAAAAAGGTAAAAAAACCATCTGTCGTGGTAAAGGTAACAAAGAAAAGAAAATATTATAAAGCAGCCGCCTGTGTCAAACAAAACGGGCGTAAGTATAAGAGTAAAAAGAGTGAGGTAGTGATATGTTTCCAACGATAAATACTCCCTGGGGAGGAATCAATTTATATTCTACGGCGCAGATAGCCGGGGCAGTCATTTCAGTCCTGATCCAGATGATATTATTGCACCGCTGGTTTGGAGATTTTCGAAGTGTGTTATTTTCGGCTCTGTATGGTTTGTACAGCTGGATTGGCGGGTATATGAGCTCGCTGGTACGGATTCTGTCATATGCTGATGGAGAACTAGAGGGAAGCCTGTTAAAAAATATCCTTGGTGATAATGGAAAGCACTATATTGGTACAGTGATTGTGATCGCTGTCTTATTTGTGCCGTGTACGATGTTAGTCCATAAGCTATTGTACAAAAAAAACAGAGAATGGAAAAACGATATTTGGATGGTGGCAAATTCTCTGGCAGTAGGAATCCTGATACAGCATATTTTTGGGAGGATTGGATGTTTTTCTCGCGGATGCTGTTATGGTATCCCGTATAATGGCGTTTTCTCTATGGTTTTTCCCTATGCGAGAGTATCTTATCCGGTATTTCCATCTCAGCTGTTTGAGATAATCGGCGCAGCGGTTCTGTTAATTGCAGCGGCATTTTTTATTCACCGTGGGAAAGAAGCATTTGGCGGGATATTGTGCGGTTTCTCTGCACTTATCTTTCTGTCAGAGTTCTGGATCGATAAGAGGGGGACGCAGCTGTATTACAATCTGACAGTCATTCAGATATTTGCGGTATTGCTCTTCCTTTTGGGGATAGGATATCTTGCCGGATTGATGTGGCTGCGAAAAAAAGACAGATCATAGTGGCGTGAGAGACAAGGCGCTGTATGCGGCTGTTTGTTATTGCCCTTGTTGATGGGATAGGAAATTGCAAGCCCTCCTGAAGAGGAGGGCTTTGAAATGTAAAAATAAATGATATCACATTACAAGTAAAATAGAAATAATTTGTTTTGCGGGTTTGTTCGCTTTGGATCATCTTCTGCCATGCGCTTTCTCTGTCCTTTTACCGTATACGGTAGCAGGTGTTTTTGCCTTTTCCTTCCTGAGAGAGCAGCCCGTTTTCTACCATTTGCCTCAACAGGCGTCCGCAGGTTGTCTGGCTGATGTTTAGTATTTGTTCGATTTCTTTTCTTGTGACCGAACCGTGCTCCTGTGCTAAAAACAGGACTGTTTCAATGTTTTTTCTGGTCTGGCTTCCGGATGCGGCGGACGCCGCTGTTCTCGGCGTTGCATTTGTTCTATGGGAAACGTTTCTTCTGGGGGCAAATACTGCTGTTTCTGCCATGGCGTTTATTTCTGTCCCGTAAATGCCATGCGGTTCGGACAGGGCTGCTTCTGTTTTTGGCGTCATATTCAGATTGGGAAGGATGATTTTAAATGCGTTGTCAGAGACTTCAATCTGCGGTTTCTTCCCGGTTCCTGTATAAGCGCCCATGATTTTGGAAATCCCGGTTCCATAGGCCTCGATCAGTTCCAGCCGGTAAAATACATTTGCCAGCTTTTCGTTCCGGCAAACAGAAATGCCCATCATCACATCGTCCAATGTGATACCGTCAACAAGTCCCCCTACGGATGTAAATTCAATCCTGTCTGCATAGATGCTGATGAATGCGCTGGCATGGAAAGAATATTCGCGATGTACCAGCAGGTTCAGAAGCGCTTCCCTGACCGCTACTTCGGGGTAATCTCTCTGATCGATACGCAGAAGCCTGTCAAAGGTGGAATGTGTCTGGTTGCGAAAATCAATAAATTCATAGGCGTCCGTCATTTGCTGGAACAGGGAACCTGTAAATTCCTTTCTGTCTTTGAACTGGTTTTGACCGATGTCCTCGAAAACAGCGGCTTTGACCGTATGCATACACTGATCTGACAGGAGCAGTCCCAGATTCGTATAAACGTTATCCTTATTCATCATTCCCATTGTCTTCATCTGCGTCTGGCCAAAGGAGAGTTTTCTCAGTGCAAACTCTTTTTTGGCTGTCTCAAAAGTCAGGTTTTGCTTCAGAGACCGCATTTCTTCGAAACGGTTTCCGTCTGTTTCCCTGATCATCCGGCGGATTGCCGTGTCGGTAGCCGGCACGGAGGAATAGCCCTGACGGACATAGACTCCTTCCGGGCGAAGTCCTTTTTTGGCGATATAATACGGCCGGTTGGTTCCCCGCTGAACCGTGATGGCAACAATCTGCTTTCCCTCTGCTTCCAGTGTCTTATAATGAAGAAACATGGTGATATCTGGTTTGATGGCGTCCCGTACCATATTGCTGACCTGGAGGGCGGCTCCATCCGGGTCGTCCAGACCGGATACGGTCCCATCGTCCTGAACGCCAAGAAACAATTTTCCTCCTTGGCTGTTGGCAAATGCGATAATTTCTTTTTTGATATCTTCGGTTACGATTGATTTTAATTCGACGATTTCGCTCTCTTTAAAAAACATTTTAACCACCTCCCTGTTGTATCTGTTCTTATTCTAACCGCTTTTTGCGCTGGCTAATCTGCGCATTATAAGGCGCTTTGTTCTTTCTGTTTTTATTCTAACCATTCTAACTGTTTTTGTCAATGGTTAGATTAGTTAGATTGGTTAGATGGTTCGATTTTTTTTCGTTGTCCTGCGAGGCGCTTGCCAGGCGACAGGAAACGGCGGGCATTTTCGAACGGGAGTTTTTTCTTAGAGGTTGGATGGAATGGGGATTGGCATATTCTTCTGAAAGGTTCGGGATATTTCAGTGACATTTTTTGGGGAGTGTGTTATAATCGTTTCCGTAATATGGATAGTGACTATGGAAGAGGAAAGGATTGTAATACGGAAAAAAGCAATATGACGCAGGAAAACAGAGAATTTTATCACAAGGTGTTAAGGCTGGTGCTGCCGATTGCTGCGCAGAACCTGATCAATACCGGGATTTCTTCTATTGACGTGCTCATGCTGGGGACTGTCGGGGAGAAGATCATGTCGGGGGCGTCCTTAGGAGCACAGGTGCATTTTATTATGTGCCTGGTGCTGTTTGGGATTACTTCCGGGGCGTCTGTGCTGCTTGCGCAGTATTGGGGTAAGCGGGATCACAGGGCGATCGAGACGGTTTTTGGCATTGCGGCAAAGCTTTCTGTGGTGGTCAGCCTGCTTTTTATGGCGGTAACAATTTGTATTCCTGGAGAGCTGATGCGGCTTTTTACAGAGGATAGGGAAGTTGTGAGGCAGGGGTCAGAATATTTAAGGATCGTCTGCCTGTCTTATCCGGTCAATGCATTGACAATGGTATACCTTAATTCCATGCGGAGTTTAGAAAAAGTTTTTGTGGCAATGGTAGTCTATCTGGCGTCGCTGATTACGAATATCATTGTGAATGCGTTGCTTGTATTCGGGCTCTGGGGGCTGCCTGCGATGGGCGTGGCAGGGGCTGCCGTGGGAACGCTCTGCGCGCGGATTGTAGAAATCATCATTGTTATTGTCTATGACAGATTCTATAATGATGTATTCCGTTTTCGGATGGAGTATTTGTTTCGGAAGGATAAAAGGCTGCTGCGGGATTTCATCAAGTATTCTACGCCTGTAGTTGCAAATGAGCTGATGTGGGGGCTTGGAATGTCTGCCATGGCTTCAATCCTCGGACATCTGGGGAGCGAGGCGACAGCTGCAAATTCTGTGGCGCAGGTGGTAAGAAACCTGGCAACGGTAGTTGCATTTGGCGTGGCCAGTGCAGCGGCGGTTGTGATCGGCAACACGATTGGCGAGGGCAAAACAGGCGAGGCAAGGCGGTATGGCAGAAAATTTATCTGGCTGGCAATCTGGACAGGGCTTTTTGGCGGTTTGCTGATCCTGGCAGTCCGGCCGCTGACGCTCCATTTTATGACCTTGTCTGCACCCGCCAGGCGGAATCTTTCTTTTATGCTCTGGCTGATGTCGCTGTATGTTGTTGCGCAATCCTTGACTACTACTCTTGTAGTAGGTATTTTCCGCGGCGGCGGGGATACTAAATTTGGTTTCTTTTTAGATGTGTCGATCATGTGGGGGATTGGCATTTTGGGCGGTGCGCTGGCGGCGTTTGTGTTTCATGCAAATGTATTTGTCGTCATTGCATTTATTCTCTGTGATGAGGAGATAAAAGTGCCGATTACAATATGGCGTTACCGGACGTACCGATGGCTTCACAATGTTACGGAAGCTTCCGGAGGGTAGGGAGACATGCTGCGCAGGATAGGGGGCGGGCGGTCTGCGGGATTTTATAAAAGCAGTCTGTAAAGCAAAAAAACGGGCGACCATAAAGTTTCCTATTGTGTAATACAGTAGTATGATCGCCTGCAAAGCAAAAAGAAACGGGCGGCTATAAAGCGTTATGGTTGCCCGGACAGGCAAGAATAAGAAAGGATGGATACAAATTATGAAAAAGTGGCTTGGAGTAATGTTGATGGCATTTGCATTAACTGTCGGGATGACAGGGTGTGGCAGCGCGTCGGAAAGCAGCGATGATGCAACGTCGCCGGCGGCAGCAGTGGAGAGTACAGAGGCGGCGGGGCAGGAGTCGCAGGTCTCTGACGATGGAACGGACGCACAGGCAGAGGATAGCCAGTCCCAGGATGGAGAGACGCAGGACAAAGACCTTCTTTCCGGCAAACATCATGCAGAGATCATAGTAAAAGACTATGGAACGATTTCTCTGGAATTGGATGCGGACGTCGCTCCGATTTCTGTGACGAACTTTGTAAAACTGGCAAAAGACGGATTTTATGATGGTCTGACATTCCACCGCATTATCTCCGGTTTTATGATTCAGGGAGGCGACCCGTCAGGAAATGGGACTGGCGGCTCAGAAGAGACGATCAAAGGCGAGTTTTCGGCAAATGGAGTAGAAAACAATATCTCCCATACAAGGGGAGTGATTTCTATGGCGCGTTCACAGGATTACGACAGCGCAAGCTCCCAGTTTTTTATCATGCATCAGGATACTCCGTCTCTGGATGGGCAATATGCCGCTTTTGGCCATGTGACAGAGGGGATCGAGGTTGTAGATGACATCTGCGCAGACACTCAGGTTGAAGATGATAATGGGACAGTAGCGAAGGAAAACCAGCCAGTGATCAAAAAAGTGAAAGTGATCGATTGATGCGGCAACCGATGAAAGGGTTGCCGGCGTTTGGCTCATTATATTACAAAATGTATTTTTTCCCGGCTGTAATTTGCTACAGCCGGGAGTGTATTTCAATATCTTTGGCTATTTTCAGCAAATTTAGCATCTGCTGCTGTGTATATTCAGAAGAAGAATAATATAATTCATTGATCTGCATACCTGCATTCAAAGTGATAGGAGACACATTTGCTACACTTCCCTTTAGAAGATAATCTAAACTGATATCTAGTATATCGCTGGCTTTTATGAGGTGTTTGACAGAAAGCCCGGTAAGGCCGCGTTCCGCCTCGCTATAATGCTTTTGGGAAATCCCCAGTAATTCTGAGATTTTTTCTTGTGTAAGTCCGTTTTCTTTTCGCAGTTGTTTCAGGCGCAGTCCAATCTGCAGCTTATAATTTTCCATGTTGCTCTCCATTCCTGGGCGTTTATGCAGACGGCGGAGCAGAATCTTGACCGATATCCGCCTGCTGTGCTATTTGCGGCGCCCTGCACAAATAGCTGTGTGAAAAAGATGCCGTGTGCCTGGGTAGTGGCTTTTCGTGCGATTCTTTTTACGGCAAAATACAACGTAATAAGTATATTATAGGCGGAATCTGTTAAAAAAATAATCCAGTGAACCGTATAAAAAAGAAAAAATATACGTAATAGGTATAATATTTTTCTGTATCGTGCCGATATTCTAATAGAACGAATGCAAAGTTTCTGATATCTTTCCGCAGAATGGCTGTTTCGGCTGCCGGACAGAAAACCATCGCTGCAGGCCGCGGCTGCTTTTTGGCTGGCGTGGCAGGGAAAGTGGGATTTTACTATTTTGGATTCGTTGCACCAGACGGAAAAGAGAGGCATTTAAGGAGGGATATATATGGTAGTTGCGCATAATATCGTGGCTAATTTTACAAATCGGCAATTAAATATTACAAATAAGTCTCTGGCTAAAAGCTCAGAAAGACTTGCATCGGGCTATCGGATCAACAGGGCGGCGGATGATTCTGCCGGGCTTGCGATTTCCGAGCAGATGCGCGGGCAGATACGAGGACTGAACAGAGGGGCGCAAAACTGCGTGGAAGGAATTGATATGGTCGATACGGCAGAAGCCGCGATCGGAGAACAGATTGATGTTTTGCAGCGCATCCGGGAGCTTACCATCGAGGCATATAACGACACTTATGTCTATGAAGACCGCATAGCGATCCAGAAAGAGGTTGATGCACTTTCTGCTGAATTGCAGAGGATTACAGACCAGACGGAATTTAATACGATAAAAGTGCTGCAGGGACCGAAAGAGGTTTGGAGTACAGAGACAATATATCCGTCTACAGAATATACAGAATATTGCTACAAAGTGCCGACAGAGAGGGACTTTCCGACGTGGGCCACACATGACACGCAGATGCAGTCGCCGAATCCGTCGGTTGTGGTTGATCCGGGCAACGTAGATACTTCTGTTTATACAACATATAACCTGGGCAATCCAGATCAGGCAAACTATCCGGAAGTATCTTATGGTCCGACGCCTGATGATCCTGACGACAAGATAGCGAACCATAACTGGCAGGGGGAATGGTCGAACAATGTGCAGGATAAATATTCGGCGAGAATTGATTTTTCAGCGATTGCAGGCCTGACAACCAGAGAAGACCTGTATCAATATATGGCAGACCTTGCCGGGACAGCGATTGGATATAGATGTGCGACATGCGCACGGATGCAGGTGATCGGATTTTCTACAAATGATGTAAGATTAGTAGACATATATCGGATGAGACAGGAAGTGGGAGGAAGCGGGTACAGCACTTCGCCGTCTGAAGAGTGCGAGACAGTCGATCTGCAGAAATATTGTGATATCGTGAATAACCTTCTCGCAGAAGAAGAATATGACGCCCTGCCGCCAGATCAGAAAGCAAGTTTAGGCGCTGATTACAGTACATATATCAATCAGGCGGCAAAGAGCATTGCCAGTGGCATTGTAGATGAGATCGCGCAGAAGGGGGCAAAATATGACGATCATTTTATACGGATCGTCAAGGATGATGCAAATCCCTATCAGATTGATTTTTATGATTTCAGGGACGCAGCGACGATCAAAGATACCAGCGGGGGACTTTCTTTTATCCAGGCGACTGCTTATATTGAATCGCGGGTTTTAGTGAAAAATTATCCGGTAGAATTGGCCAGATCAGATATCTATGATTATTACATCCAGGCTGGCGCCAATTCATGGCAGGGAGTGGAGGTGGATCTTCCGAATACATCTTTGGAGGCCTTGGATTTTCTGGATTATAATATATTCAGGGAAGGTGGATGCTCGGCCACAAAAGATGGGAAATGGGATCCAGAGCTTTTAGACAGCGCGAAATATCTGGGCAATCACAGGTATTCTGCAAGAGTAGGCGGATATGAGCAGACACGGGAAGTAACAAGCCATTATACAGAATATATTACAAATGTTGTTACGGTACCGCCGTATATTGATGCACATGGGGAAAGAGTAGCAGGATATTCGCGTGTAGAGATTTTGGGGAGTTATACGAAGACATATACGGGTACGATAACGGAAATCGTCGGCGGAAAGGACATAGAGTTTACTGCCTACAAGCCGGACAGTCTGTTAAGGGTGGATCATGCGATCGAGAGCCTGACAGATGACAGGGCTTATCTGGGGGCGGTACACAACAGGCTGGAACATGCTTATGCCAATGACCAGAATAGCTCGGAAAACCTCCAGTCTGCTGAGTCGAAGCTGCGCGATACGGATATGGCGGATGAAATGGTTCGGTATGCCGCATTAAATATTGTAAGTCAGGCGGGCTTTTCTATGCTTGCGCAGGCCAACAGCAGCAAAGACGGCATATTGCAGCTTCTCAGAGCGTAACAGGATGCTGTCAGGATTCCAGGCTGTATCTTTTTGCACACGTCCTAAAAAAACGGTTCCGGGATTCTGGCGTGATGGACGGAGGAACTGATGGAGAGGGATTTATACCCAAGATCATATGTCAGGATTGAAGCTACATATCCGCATCCGCTATTGCTTCGGCTGAAACGGCTGGTGGAAGGGAATATCGATGCGATGCGGGACAGCGAAGATTTTGTCAGAAAATATGGAGACCGATATAAAGACCGCTCAGAAACAGATTTGCTGCAGCTTGCATATGATAAAGGCATTGTCAAAGGCTTTTTTGACTGTATGCAGGAGGCAGAATGGAGAAAAAGGACATGGGTGGAGACGTCGGTAAACATTCTTGTCGATTTTGTCTCTGAAAAATCTGCGGTTATGCTGATTGAAAGCCTTATGTTTGTATTTGGCTTTCCTTTCAGCCTCGATGTAGAACGAAAATGGGACAGTCCGGAGCCAGACAGGGCAAATTTTCATGAAAAGACAGAGTTCGACCGGACAAAACAATATCCTGTGGGCGGGTTGGCGCAAAATGCGCCAGAAGCGGCAAGAAGGGACGAAAGCAAAAAAAGTTCCCTGTCAAAAAAGACTGTTCAGAAAGAGAGGACTACAGAACCTGCTTCCTCAAAAGGGCGACTGGAAGCCCCCATTCCATGGAAGGAAGGGGCGGACGTATCGCAGGCGGACAAAGGCAGGCTGGAAGCGGAAAAGCGCGGCGCGGATCAGCCTGAGGAGGACAGCGCAGGCGACGGGGCAGACGGACAGCAGGATATTTTAAAAGGTGATATCAGCAGCGCAAAGTTTTTTCACCTTATGAACAGCAGGGAGATAAGGACGTTAAAAAAAGCGCGGATGGGAAACGCAGTAAGCCAATGCGAAATTGGCGATTATTATTCAGAGGACAATAGCGGACACTTTGATTATGGAGAGGCTGTTAAATGGTATTCCCTGTCGGCAAAGAATGGGTATGAAAGAGCTTTTTTTGAGATGGGGAAACTCTATGACCAAAATTCGCAGGAAATACCAAATGCAAAGGAAAAAGCCTTTCAGATCTATATGGCAATGGCAAAAAAAGGATTTCCCACCGCACAATGCATCCTTGGCATGAAATATCGATTTGGCGACGGAGTAAAAGCAGATACTGGACAGGCTGTTTTCTGGCTTGAAAAGGCGGCGCTGCAGGGACATGAAAATGCGATCGCAAACCTTGCGGATCTGTATTTGTCCCTGCATGAAGAAAAAAAGGCAGGCAAATGGTATCAGATTGGCGCCAGTCTGGGAAACCGGTATTGCCGGGAAAGATGTGTCGGCATCGGCAGGATGCGCTAGGTGATTTTGCTCTGGTCAGCCGGGTGGTATGTTTTGTTATTATTGTTTTATTATTTGCGGTGATCTGATTATCACATTTAGGATGTGTTTTTGCATTTTCTAACCAATTCTTTCTTCTCTGAAAAATGGGGAAAGCTAAATTTTGCGGTGTATGGGGAAAGTCAAATTTTTTGCGGTATATTGACAAGGAAGCCGGCGTGCGCTATAATTTGGAACATGGCAATGACGAAGAGAAGTAGCGTCGGTTATCGCTTCCAGTGAGCGGGGGATAGTGGAAACCCGGCAGAGTGAATTGATGTGAATAACACTTTACCAGCCGCAATCTGAACAGGAGAGTTTTCCAAAGTAGGTGCGCCGTGTCCTGCGCGATAAGCGGGAAGCTTTTTTTGAAAGCTGTCAAGAGACTGTGATACAGTAAGCCGGGTGGTACCGCGGACTTCTATCGTTCGTCCTGAGCATAGGTTTGGGGCGGACTTTTTTGCTTTATAGGAGACAGATTTTAAATGTATGAAACGGAGGAACTTTCATGGAATTATCGAACAAATACAGAGAGAGGACGTTAGATCACGTCAGTGAGAGCGATGTATCAAAAGAATTAAAGCTTGCCGGATGGGTAGAAAATATCCGTGACCACGGCGGCGTGTCCTTTGTTGACCTGCGCGATATGTATGGCGTGATGCAGATTGTCATGCGTGATACCAGTCTGCTGAAGGGGATTGCCAGGGAGGAATGTATCTGTGTCGAAGGAGTGGTGCAGATTCGCGACGAGGAGACATATAATCCCAAGATCCCTACAGGGACGATCGAGTTAGAGGCGCATAGGGTAGAGATTCTGGGACGCGTGTACCGCCAGCTCCCGTTTGAGATCGTGACGTCCAGGGAGACGAGAGAGGATGTGCGGTTAAAGTACCGTTATCTGGATTTGAGAAATGCAAAGGTAAGGGATAATATGATCTTCCGTTCTCATGTCATTTCATTCCTGCGCCAGAAAATGACAGAGCTTGGATTTCTGGAAATCCAGACGCCGATTTTGTGCGCGTCATCTCCGGAGGGAGCGCGGGACTATATTGTGCCGTCCCGGAAATATAAGGGGAAATTCTATGCACTGCCGCAGGCGCCGCAGCAATATAAACAGCTTTTGATGGTCTCCGGCTTTGACAAGTATTTTCAGATCGCCCCCTGTTTCCGTGATGAGGATGCAAGAGCCGACCGCTCGCCGGGAGAGTTCTATCAGTTGGATTTTGAGATGTCTTTCGCAACGCAGGAAGACGTATTCCGTGTCGGCGAGGAAGTGCTGACGGCAGTTTTTGAAAAATATGCCCCGGAAGGTTCTCAGGTAACACAGGCGCCGTACCCGGTTATCAGTTACCGCCAGGCAATGCTGGAATTTGGCACGGATAAGCCGGATCTGCGCAATCCGCTTCGGATCGTCGATGTGACGGATTTCTTTCAGAGATGTACGTTTCAGCCGTTTCATGGAAAGACTGTCCGCGCGATCAATGTCCATGCCAAGTTGTCCAAGGGGCAGCACGAAAAGCTGTTAAAATTTGCCCAGTCGATTGGCATGGGAGGATTGGGATACCTTGAGGTAAAAGAAGATTTAAGCTATAAGGGACCGATCGATAAATTTATCCCGGACGATATGAAGGCGGAAATGCGCAAGATCGCCGGCCTGGAGACGGGCGATACGATATTCTTTATCGCAGACAGGGAAGAGCGCGCCGCATTGTACGCCGGACAGATTCGCACGGAGATTGCAGAGCGTCTGGAGCTGTTAGAGAAAAACGCATACCGTTTCTGTTATATTAATGATTTTCCCATGTATGAATATGACAGTGAGGCAAAGCAATATATTTTTACCCACAATCCGTTTTCTATGCCACAGGGCGGTCTGGAGGCGTTAAATACAAAAGAGCCGCAGGATATCCTGGCATACCAGTATGATATTGTCTGCAATGGGATTGAACTCTCCTCCGGCGCCGTGCGCAACCATGATATGGATATTATGGTGAAAGCGTTTGAGATCGCCGGTTACAGTGAAGAAGACCTAAAGGAGAAATTCGGGGCGCTGTACAATGCATTTCAGTTTGGAGCGCCGCCACATGCCGGCATGGCGCCGGGGATAGACCGCATGATCATGCTATTGCGCAATGAGGAAAATATCCGCGAGATCATTCCATTCCCGATGAATGGAAATGCACAGGATCTGATGTGCGGCGCACCGGGCGAGGTGACAGAGCAGCAGCTTCGCGAGACGCATATCAAAGTAAGGCAGTAGATACCGCCGTGCGCCCAAAGCGCGTGGCATTGTGTGGAACCTGCCTGCGGGCAAAACCGAAGAAAAGCGGTTCTGCCTCTGTAGTATTGAATAAAACGAATACCACAGAGGATACTAAAATCAGGTAATCTGGAAACGATTAAAAACTGTAATATATTGTGCGGATTGTACAATATACACAGAGTAAAGCGTTTTCCAATCGCTGGAAGATAATGTCCAGAGCTATTTGGAAACGCTTCGGGAAGGAGGATTTTATGGCAGTATTGCATTTGACGAAGGAGAATTTTGATGAGGAGGTTTTACATTCTGACAAACCGGTTTTTATTGATTTCTGGGCGGAATGGTGCGGACCATGCCAGATGGTAGGACCTGTGATCGAAGAGATCGCAGAGGAGGTAGAGGATGTAAAGATCGCGAAGGTAAACGTAGATGAACAGCAGGAGCTGGCGCAGAAATATCGGATCATGAGCATTCCGACCATGCTTCTGATCAAGGAGGGAGAAGTTGCGGCTCAGACGGTAGGAGCCCAGCCAAAGGCTGATATTTTAAAATTTATCCACCAGTAGACAAGGAGAAAAATCACATTAAAATAAGATGCTTTTCGGGCATCTTATTTTAATGTGATGGATTTTTTGATTGCGGCAAAACGGAACAACATTCCGTACTGTCTGCATATCTATTTTAGTGTGATGGATTTTTTGATTGCGGCAAAACTCTCTTTGCTGATATCATGTTCTATTTTACAGGCGTCTTCTGCTGCTGTTTTTTCGTTGACGCCCAGGCTGACCAGCCAGTCAGTCAGAAATTCATGGCGTTCATATATCATTTCTGCGATCTCGCGCCCGCTGTCAGTCAGGAAAATATATCCCTGCTCCATTACGGTGATCAGCTCTTTTTCCCTGAGATTTTTCATGGCGATGCTAACGCTCGGTTTTTTAAATCCCAGTTCGTTGGCAATGTCAACAGAACGGACAACGGGAAGTTTTTTGCTGAGGATCAATATCGTCTCCAGATAATTTTCTAATGATTCGTTTGACTTCATACACTGCCCCCTTCCGGCAAAGTGATATCAATGTTACTGTTCACTGCCCGCTTCGTTTTGTCTGCTCCAAAAGAAGACGGCTTAAGCGGTCTGGGCAGCAGCATAGGAATAGTATACCATTATTCCGTGTTTTCTGCCACAAAAAAATAGAAATAACCACGGCGGGCAGGAAATTTATCCTTAGATTTCCCCCTTTTTAAGGGGTTCAAAATTAGTTTCAAGTATGCTACAATGAAGTTTGAAGTACGCAAGGGCAAGGAGGTTTCCAAAGAATGGATTCTGTTACGCAGACAGCGAATGAACACAAAGTAAATATGGCAAATATTCCGGAAGATCTGGTGTTTGGACTGGATATAGGCACCAGGAGTATCGTGGGGACTGTGGGATTTAAGCGGAGTACCAGAGGGTTTGTGGTAGTGGCGCAGGTTGCAGTTGAGCATGAGACAAGAGCTATGCTGGACGGTCAGATTCACGATATTGAACAGGTGGCAGGGACGATCGTGCAGGTCAAGAGCCGTTTGGAGGAAATGACCGGACGAAAATTTCAGGATGTCTGTATTGCGGCTGCCGGGAGAGTGTTAAAGACTGTTGAGGCAGAGGCGCAAATACATTTTAATTCTGAGACGGTTGTCACCAGGGAACACATTTATTCTTTGGATATGCTTGGCGTGGAAAAGGCATATGATACCCTGCGCACTGATCTGCAATCAGAGGATGTAAAATTTTATTGCGTCGGTTATTCCGTCAAGCAATATTATCAGAATGATTATCCGATTTCTAATCTGGAGGGGCATAAATGTTCTGATATGAAAGCGGAGCTGATCGCGACTTTTCTGCCGGATGAAGTAGTCGACGGCTTATATGCGGCGGTGGAACGCGCTGGTTTATATGTGGCGAATCTGACTTTGGAGCCAATCGCTGCGATCAATGTGGCGATCCCGGAAAAATTCCGTCTCCTTAACCTGGCGTTAGTCGATGTCGGGGCGGGGACGTCCGATATCTCTATTACGAAAGACGGCAGTATTATTGCCTATGGCATGATTCCTTTTGCGGGGGATGAAGTGACAGAGAGCGTGGCAAGGCATTATCTGACGGATTTTACCGAGGCCGACAGGATGAAGTGCGCCAGTACAGATCAGGACGAGGTCACATATCATGATATCATGGGACTTCCGCAGAAAATCCCATCTTCCGATCTGGTAGCCGCAGTGGAAGACACGGTGCACAATATCACGAAAAATATTTCGGAAAAGATCATAGAATTAAACGGCGGCAAACCGGTCAGCGCTATTTTCGTGGTAGGCGGCGGCGGTAAGATCGGCGGTTTTGTGGAATCTCTGGCAGAGTACCAGGGGATTGTGAAAGAGCGAGTCGCCCTGCGTGGTTCTGAAGTGCTTGGCAATGTAAAATTTTTACAGGAAGATATCACGGTAGATTCCCTTTTGGTAACGCCGATCGGTATCTGCCTGAACTATTATGAGCAGAAGAATAATTTTATTTTTGTCACGATCAACGGCGAGAGGACAAAATTATATGACAACAATAAACTGACTATTATGGATGCGGCGATGCAGGTAGGTTATCCAAATGAAGATCTGTTCCCAAAGCGCGGCGCGGCGTTGAATTATTATGTCGCCGGCGAAAAGAGGATGCTGCGCGGGGAGCCGGGAGAGGCTGCCGTTATCCGTATTAATGGGAAAGAGACGGGGATCAACGCGCCGATCCAGTCTAATGATAAAATTGAGATTACGGCGTCGACTGTTGGAGAACCGGCGGAAATGGTAGTTGGAAAGCTGCCGGAATATAAAGCAAATTTAAACTTTTATTTTAATGGGAAAAAGATTAACTGTTCCCGTTTTGTGCTTGTCAATGGGGAACTGGTGTCGGAGTATCACGCGATTCAGGAAGATGACCGGATAGAGATTTTAGACTATTATACGCTAAAACAAGTATTGGATTTTATGGATATTATTGAGTATAAAAATATTACCGTCAATAATATCCCGGCGAATCCTGACACGAAGATATATGATAATTTTACTGTCATGTGCGACATGGAAGAGCAGAGACCAATGGACTTCGCGCAGGAAGACTCGTCCGGGCAGGCGGTTTCCAAAGGAGCGGCTAATCCTGACAGCCAGTGGAATGGGGATAGTGCGGCAGATGCAGGCGGCGAAAGAGGGACGTATGAAGGAGGCGGCGCGGCAAGTGCAGACGGTGAAAGAGGGGCGTATGAAGGAGCCAGCGCGGCAGATGCGGGCGGCGAAAGAGGAGCGTATGAAGGAGATGGCGTGGCAGATGTAGCCGGTGATAGAGAAACGTATGGTGGAGGCGGCGCGGCAGATGCGGGCGGCGAAAGAGGGGCGTATGAAGGAGCCAGCGCGGCAGATGCAGACGGTGAAAGAGAGGCGTATGAAGGAGGCGGTGCGGCAGATGCAGATGGCGATGGAGAAACGTATGCTGAAAACGGCGCGGCAAGTGCAGACGCCGGGAGAAGGAAGGACAGGCCTGCGCCGCCTGTACCGCAGGAACCGGCTGCGGTAGACGTGGCGATCACAGTGAATGGCGAACCGGTAATTTTAAAGAATAAGCCGGAATATATTTTGGTAGACGTGCTTGATTTTTATCCGATCGATACTTCAATCGCCCATGGAGACCATCTGGAAACACTTGTCAACGGAGTGGACTGTGATTTTACAAAACCGTTGGCGGCGGGGGATGAAGTGCGTATTCAGTGGGTAGATTAGATGGAATGAAAACGAGGGATTTTTATGAGAGTTTGCAGTATTGCCAGCGGGAGCAGCGGAAACTGTATTTACGTTGGCGATGGGAAAAATCATATTTTAATTGACGCCGGCGTGAGCCGGAAACGGATTGTTACAGGATTACAGCAGATTGGCGTCTCGCCGGAACAGCTGGATGGGATTTTTGTGACACATGAGCATATTGACCATATCAGTGGAATCCCAATGATGGTAAAAATGTTTGGGACGCCGGTGTTTGCTACTGGCGGGACGCTGGATGAAATCTGCCGCCGCGATAAGAAACAGGAGATTAAGAGAGACAGGCTGTATCAGCTGTATGCCGACAGGCCAGTGAAGGCGGGCGGGTTAAAGGTGATGCCGTTTCATATGTCCCACGATGCGGCAGAACCCGTCTGTTACTCGGTAGAATCCGGGGATTGCAAGCTGGGTATGGCAACCGACCTGGGAGTATATGATACATATACGGTAGAGCATCTGGCAGGGAGCAATATCCTCTTCCTGGAGGCAAACCATGATATCAGCATGTTAGAGGCGGGGAAATATCCCTATTCTTTAAAATGCCGCATCCTGGGAGAGAGAGGCCATTTGTCTAATGAAGATTCTGGAAAACTGTTATGCAGGCTGTTTCACAAAAAGCTGCGCCACGTTGTACTGGCGCACCTTTCCAAAGAGAATAATTATCCGGAGCTTGCATATGAGGCGGTAAAGTGTCAGATATGGGAAGAAATGGGGATGAATGCATTGCCGTTTCATATGATGGTGGCAAAACGGGATATGCCGTCAGAATTATTATGTGTATAAAGCCGGGAGACGGTTGGAAACGTTCCGTCTGCTCTGGGCAGTTTTTGGCAGTTTCGCGATTGCCTCAATAAAATAACAAGAGAAAGGAACAAAGAGATGAAAAAAACAGTGATCACTGTAGTAGGAAAAGACAGCGTGGGGATTATTGCCAGAATCTGTACTTATCTGGCAGATAATGCCATTAATATATTGGATATTTCCCAGACTATTGTGGGAGGATTTTTTAACATGATGATGATTGTGGATCTGGCTGCCTGTGAAAAGGAGTTTGGCGATCTGGCGGATGAATTGGAAGAAATCGGAAAAGAGATGTCGTGTATTGTCAAGGCGCAGCGTGAGGACATTTTTGACAGTATGCACCGCATATAATAAATCAGAAGGGAAAATACTATGATTAATATACATGAAGTCCTTGAGACAAATGAGATGATTGAAAAAGAGAATCTGGACGTCAGGACAATAACACTGGGAATCAGTTTATTAGGCTGTGTTGACAGAGATGTCAGCCGTCTTTGCGAAAATATTTACGAGAGGGTTACAAGAACGGCGGAAAATCTGGTTTCAACCGGAAATGCGATTGAGAGGGAATATGGGATTCCCATCGTCAACAAAAGGATTTCTGTTACGCCTGCGGCGTTAGTAGGAGCTTCAGCGTGCAGGACAACACAGGATTATGTAAAAATTGCCATGGCTCTGGATCGTGCCGCAAAGACAACGGGGGTGAATTTTATCGGCGGGTACAGCGCTCTGGTGCCAAAGGGGATGACAAGAAGCGAAGATTTGTTGATCCGCTCTATTCCAGAGGCATTGGCAGAGACAGAATTTGTCTGCAGCTCTGTCAATCTTGGCTCTACGAAAACCGGCCTGAATATGGATGCAGTCAGACTGATGGGACAGGTGATCTTAGATACGGCAGAGAATACAAAAGACGCCGGAAGCATTGGATGTGCGAAATTAGTCGTATTTTGTAATGCTCCGGATGATAATCCGTTTATGGCGGGGGCATTCCATGGCGTGACAGAGGCGGATGAAGTCATTAATGTCGGCGTCAGCGGTCCCGGGGTAATGCGCAAGGCGATGGAATCTGTCCGCGGAGCTGATTTTGGAACGCTGTGTGACAAGGTAAAAAAGACGGCGTTTAAAATCACCCGCGTAGGGCAGCTTGTGGCAAGGGAGGCGTCGAAACGGCTGGACATCCCGTTTGGCATTATCGATCTGTCCCTGGCGCCGACGCCGGCCGTGGGAGACAGCATTGCAGATATATTTGAAGAAATGGGGCTGGAGCGCGCCGGTGCGCCGGGGACGACGGCGGCTTTGGCGTTATTAAACGATCAGGTAAAAAAAGGAGGCGTTATGGCGTCTTCTTATGTCGGGGGATTGAGCGGAGCCTTTATTCCGGTCAGTGAGGATCAGGGAATGATCCATGCCGTCCAGGATGGCGCCCTTACATTGGAAAAGCTGGAAGCAATGACCTGTGTCTGTTCGGTTGGGCTGGATATGATTGCCGTTCCGGGGGATACCAGGGCTTCAACGATTTCAGGGATCATTGCGGATGAGATGGCGATTGGGATGGTCAACCAAAAGACGACTGCTGTGCGGCTGATTCCCGCGATTGGCAAGGGAGTAGGCGATACGGTTGAGTTTGGCGGTCTTTTGGGCTATGCTCCGATCATGCCGGTGAATCAGTTTGACTGCAGTGATTTTATCAACCGGGGCGGCAGAATCCCGGCGCCGATCCACAGCTTTAAAAATTAATCAGAACAATCCAGCAGGAAAGGATAAAGAAAACTATGGGGGATGACAAGAAAAAAGAGAGACAGGCAGGAACAGAAAGCGGGACAGGAAAAATAGAAAAAACCGAGAAAAAGAACGGTCAGGAAAAATCAGAGAAGCCGGAGAATACGGCTGCCGAAGAGAAACCAGAAAAGACCGAGAAAAAGAGCAGTCAGGAAAAATCAGAGAAGCCGGAAAATACGGCTGCCGTGGAAGAACCAGAAAAGCCGGAGAAAAGAAGGCGCATTCCCCTTGCAGGGAAGATTTTGATAGGGGTTGCTATTGTATTAGTGCTTGGATGCGCCGGCGTATATGCGATGGTAGATTATTACTATAACCAGATGAATATTGAGACAGACGATGCAGTCGTAGAGAGTGAGGAGGAATATTTTGACCAGGACGATAATGTTGATAATCTGAAAGAGGTAGATCCTGACAGTATCCAGCTTGACAGCGCTGTCCAGGCAAAGGAGAGCGAGGACGTTATCAATATTTTGATATGTGGGGAAGAGGCGATCCATGACGACAGGGGGCGTACAGACAGTATCATGATCGCTACGATCAACCAAAAAGATAACCGCCTTAGCCTGACGTCTATCATGAGGGATACCTATGTAGCCATCCCGGGATTTAGCGATAATAAGATCAACGCGGCATATCATAATGGCGGTATGAAAACGCTGGTTGAAACGGTAAAACAGAATTTTGGCATTTCTGTTGACGGATATGTTTTGGTGAATTTTGATTCTTTTCAGGACATTATCGATGCGGTCGGCGGTGTAGATATTGAACTTTCGGAAGAAGAGGTCAGCTATCTGAATACGACAAACTATATTTCCGAGCCTTCCAACCGCACCCTTGTAACAGGGGTAAACCATATGAACGGCAATCAGGCGCTTGGTTATGCCCGGGTCCGCTATGTGGGAAAGGATGGTGTTGTGGGCGATTTTGCAAGAACGCTTCGCCATCGGACTGTTATGAAAGCAATCTATGACAAGCTGATGGATCAGTCAACGCTCGACCTGGTTGCGATGATACCAAAAATCCTGCCGATGCTGACTACCAATATTAAAAAGGATGAGATTGTCAATTATCTGACGGCGGGAGTCAGGGTAAGGGATAAAAATCCAAAGATCAAGACGTTGAATGTTCCGGTTGAGGGCTGTTATAAGATCACCAGAGTGCGGGGAATGTCGGTTATCCTTGCCAGTCCGTTAGATGAGAATGTGGACGAGATGCATAAATTTATTTATGGGAGCGCTTTAGATAACGGCGGAGATTCTGGAAAGGAGAATGCGCATATCACGACGGGGCAGTAAACGGAAGGTATGGGAATTTCAGAAAAGAAAGCGGATCGATTCGTTTTGCCGTTACAGCATACCGATGGTTTTGGCTGAGAGCAGCTAATCCCATCGGTTTTTTCTTTTTTCTATTGTATACAATTATACATTGACACGTGTGTACCATCTGTGGTATAAAATAGTAGTATGTGACGAAACAGGGTATGTTTTCTATTATCAAAAAGAGCTGGCAGCGGCGAAGCGCTCAGAAAACAGTGACATATTGTGCAGAGCGCACGATGGCTGCAGAGTACCATTGACACAAAATGCTTTGTATAAGGCTGATACAGAATATTCTGTGCCAATAGTAGTTTCGCAGACGCTGAAATAGAGACGATAGGGAATTGCAAAACGGCTCAAAAGATTGTATTGCACAATGGGCATGGAATAATGGAACGTTTCGCAAATGTCAAATGGAGACGAGATAGAAAGGAGCAAACGACATGTCATTAGAATTATCAAAGAAAGCTGCAGAGGTGAAGCCGTCTTCTACGCTTGCCATCACAGCAAAAGCAAAAGAATTGCGGGCACAGGGAAAGGATGTAGTCGGTTTTGGCGCAGGCGAGCCGGATTTTAACACGCCGGAAAATATCTGTAATGCTGCGATAAAAGCAATCAATGATGGTTTTACAAAATACACGCCGGCATCCGGCATTCATGAGCTGAAAGAGGCTGTCTGTAAAAAATTTAAAAGCTTTAATCATTTGGAGTACACACCGGATCAGATTGTTATCAGCAATGGCGGCAAGCATTCTTTGACTAATATCTTTACAGTCCTCTTAAATCCAGGAGACGAGGTTGTTATTCCCGCGCCGTACTGGCTTAGCTATCCGGAGATCGTTAAACTCGCAGGCGGCGTTCCGGTCATTGTGACTGCGACAGAGGAACAGGGATATAAGCTGACAGCGGAGGCATTAAAGGAAGCGATCACGGATAAGACAAAAGCCGTTGTCATCAATACGCCAAACAATCCGACCGGTATGCTGTATACAGAAGCAGAGCTCCGCGCGATTGCTGACGTTGTGATAGAAAATGATATTTATGTTGTGGCCGATGAGATGTATGAGAAACTGGTCTATGGCGAGCAGGAGCATATCAGTATTGCTTCCTTTGGCAAGGAAATATACGACAGGACAATTACATGCAGCGGGCTGGCAAAGAGTTATTCCATGACCGGCTGGAGGATTGGTTATACTGGTTCATCAAAAGAAATTGCCAAAATGATGGGAAGCGTACAGAGCCATCAGACGTCGAACCCAAATTCCATAGCGCAGATTGCTGCGGTAGAGGCGTTGAATGGACCGCAGGATTCTGTGGAAAAAATGCATTCGGAATTTGACCGACGCCGTAAATATATTTACAAGCGTATCTGTGATATGCCTTTGATCCATACGATTGAGCCGAAAGGGGCGTTTTACGTGTTTGTGGACGCAGCGCAAGTAATTGGGAAGTCATATCAGGGCAGGAAAATTGGGAGCATTGCAGAAATGGCGGAGATTCTGATCAACGATTATAATACAGCAGTCGTTCCGTGTGCGGATTTCGGATTTGCAAACCATCTCAGGCTTTCCTATGCGATTGCTATGGAGCAGATTGAGAAAGGCATGGACAGGATAGAGTCCTTTTTAAAAGAATTAAAATAGTTTTTTTTAGAAAAGGCAGAAAAGAGCCCGCAAAATAATTTTTTAGTAAAGACAGAAAAAGAGCCAGCCTCTTTCCCTAAAAGAATAAGCCGGTATCTGCGGCGCGGAGACGCACGGCAGAGCAATGGCGTATTCCAAAAAGGAAAGAGGCTGGCTCTGGTTCTGCAGGAAATTATCTTATTTTCTTCCTCTGGACATTAATTTAAACTGTATGAGTATAACACATCGAAAAATAACGGTAATGTCAGTATATTTTTGGAGCAACAGCAATAAGAATTAAAGTATTAAGATATATTTGTCTTAGAAAAGAATATATGGTACTATTTTTATGGAATAGGAAATTGCAAGCCCTCTTATAGGAGGGCTTTGAAATGTAGTGGTGCCCTTTTTATGAAGTTTTTTGGAATGGCAGAGACTGGAGGAAACAGGTTGAATAAGAAGACAGTAAAAAACGAGGCGGAAAAGTTATTGCAGGAAGCAAATGCGCCCGGAAGAGAAGAAATCAGAAGACGCTATCATGATAGTCTGTCAAAAGACCAGATAGACAGGATCTATTATCATTATTGCTATCTTCGCGGGAGAAAAGAGGGGAATTATTAAAATTTAATGGCGTATTGAGAATGATTTGTGGTACAATAGTCTACAAAAGATGACATTGCTGTTCCGTGCTGTGGATACAGCGGATTGTGAGGAAATATGAAAGATATAAAAAGACCTGATTTTGTCAGGGGAGCGATGAGTTCGAAAAGCCATGCGGCATTTGCAGAGTTATTGATTGCCCTGCTTGTATTTTTTGTAGGAACGGTTGTAGTCGGGATGTTCCAGGTGCCGTGTATGATGTTTTATCTGTTTACCAATGAAGAATATCTGCAAATGATTGCCAGCCCTGATTTTGATTATGAGGCTATTATCCGGCTTGCATCTGATATGCCGCCGTGGGTTTTTGCGGCGTCTTTGCTGTCAGAGTTGGGCTTGATTCTTATTGTATGCCTGTATTGTCGTCTTCTGGAAAAGAGAAAATTATATACATTAGGATTTCAGAAAAAACATTGCATCCTGAAATATTTTGCGGGAGCTGCCATTGGAGTAGTGTCTTTTACGCTTGTATATGGGATTTTGGCGCTGACGGGAAGCGTGGATTTTGGGCATACTGCGGATGATCCGATTACGCCGTTTTATTTTGCGCTGTTTCTGGCGGGCTTTCTGGTGCAGGGAATGGCAGAGGAAGTGTTGTGCAGAGGATATTTTCTGGTATCCCTTTCCAGGCGGAGCAGCATGTTTGGAGCTGTCTGGGTCAGCTCTGCGTTTTTTGCGGTGCTGCATGGAATGAATCAGGGTATGACGATGCTGTCGTTGTTTAATCTGTTTTTGTTTGGAGTTATTATGTCGCTGCTGTTTATAAGGTTTGAGAGTATCTGGCTGGTTGCGGCTTTTCACAGTGTATGGAATTTCGTGCAGGGCAATGTGTTTGGAGTGCAGGTCAGCGGCAACGGAGTTTTGCCAAGTGTTTTTGGCACGACGGTAACAGAGGGAAAGGAATGGATCAACGGCGGAGCTTTTGGAGCAGAGGGCGGAATTGCAGTTACTATTGTGCTTTTGGCGATGATCGCAATCATGCTTCTTTCGATGAATCGGCAGGGGTGGCTGGTTGCTATTTCTGCACAGGAGATACCATACGCCATGCAGCAGGGCGGTAACAGGCAGACTGGCGCCAATCCGGGTTCGGCGCAGAATGGAGACGGCTGGAACGGAGTTAATCCGGGCTCGGCGCAGAGTATGGGTGGCTGGAACGGCGCCAATCCGGGCTCGGCGCAGAATATGGGCGGTCAAAATGGAGACGGTCGGAACGGAGTCAATCCGGGTTCGGCGCAGAATATGGGCGGTCAGAATGGAGACGGCTGGAACGGCGCCAATCCGGGTTCGGCGCAGAATATGGGCGGCCAGAATGGAGACGGCTGGAACGGAGCTAATCCGGGCTCGGCGCAGAATATGGGCAGTCAGGGAGAAGTGCAGCAGAGCAACTTGAAAAACCGATATCAGAATATGGGAGTTGCACCGGGCGAGACGCC
>CANQCD010000027.1 GCA_947589455.1 uncultured Lachnospiraceae bacterium
AAAAGGCCGCGTCCGTCCGGTTGTCGTAGGGCGGTATGGTATGCCGTTTTTGATCAGAGATATGAGAAAGCGCGGAAGCTTCTGGATTGGCGTCGTCTGTTTTTGCGCGCTGGTCTGTTTTTTGTCCACCAGGCTTTGGGGCATTGAGATAGAGGGACAATCTTATCACACAAAAGAAAGTATTCTGAAATATCTAAATTCTGTCCAGGTATACGGAGGGATGCCGGTAAAAGAGATCCAGTGCGGCGAGCTGGAAGAAAATCTGCGCAGGCGGTTTGAGGATATCGGCTGGGCCTCCGTGGAAAAGAGCGGCAGTGTCATCCGTGTCAGGATAAAAGAAGTCACCCTGATCAAAAAAGCCGGAAAGAGAGCGCCAGGCCATCTCGTGGCGGCGAGGCGGGGGCGGGTGGTATCCATCGTGACAAGGAGAGGGACGGCGAAAGTCAAAGCCGGAAAACGTGTGAAAAAAGGACAGGTGCTAATTTCCGGCACATTAAAAATTTATGGAGACAACCAGGAATTAGTCGCCAAAAAACAGGTGCGCGCAGCGGGGACGGTTGTCCTGGAATGGAGACAGAAATACCGTGACGGGCTGCGCGAGCGCTACAACAAAAAAATTTATACTGGCAGGGAGAGGACGGTCGGTGAGATCCACCTTTTTGGAGAGAAGTTTTTTTTCTATAATCCGTTAAAAAATTTGGAAACTTATAAAAAGTATGATATACTAAGAGAAGGCGGGCAGCTTTGCCCTTTCCTTTCATTGCGTTCTCCTGTGTCCTGCTATGAAAAGCGGTTTCGGGAAGTGCGCTATGAAAAGGCGGTTTATTCCAAAAAAGAGGCAGAACAAATATTGAGAGAGAGATATGCTTCTTATCTGGAGCGACAGAAGGAGAAGGGAAATACGCTTCAAAAAGAAGCGGTGTCTGTTGGGAAGGATGGGGGAAAATATATTCTGCAGGGAAACCTTGTCTTTCGGCAGACACAAAAGGCCTACCGGAAAATCCAGAAAAGGACAGAAAATAAGGAAAAGAAATCAAATGGCGATAACAGAAACAACAGTTGAGATACCAATCGAGCATGAGCAAAATATTTTTGGAAATTTCGACAACAACATAAAAAAGCTGGAAAAAGGGCTAAACGTCACGATGGTAGCGCGGGGCGGCGGCCTGAAGCTGACAGGGGAGGAGACTCATGTCAGGCAGGCGCAGGAAATCCTTTCCCAGCTGTTAGAACTGTCAGGCCGGGGAAATACGATAACGGAACAAAACGTAAATTATCTGCTTGCCCTTGCGATGGAGCAGAAAAAACCGGATCTGGCTGCGATTGATTCTGATATTGTGTGCCATACGGTACAGGGAAAGCCGATCAAGCCAAAGACGGCGGGGCAAAAAGAATATGTCGACAATATCCGCAAAAAAATGATCGTGTTCGGCGTGGGGCCGGCGGGTACCGGCAAGACGTATCTTGCGATGGCAATGGCGATCGAAGCGTTTAAACATGACGAAGTCGGCAAGATCATACTGACCCGGCCGGCGATCGAGGCGGGAGAAAAACTCGGCTTCCTGCCGGGCGACTTACAGAGCAAGGTAGACCCTTACCTGCGGCCGCTTTATGACGCGCTCTACCAGATCATGGGGGCGGAGAGTTATCTGCGCAATGTGGAAAAAGGCCTGATCGAAGTAGCGCCGTTAGCATATATGCGCGGGCGGACGTTGGACAATTCGTTTATTATCTTAGACGAGGCGCAGAATACGACGCCGGCGCAGATGAAGATGTTTTTGACAAGGATTGGATTTGGTTCTAAAGTGATCGTGACGGGCGATTTGACGCAGAAAGATTTACCGTTCCATGAGAAGTCGGGATTGGAACAGGCGCTTGCCATTTTGGGGAAAGTGGAGGAGATTGGCTTTTCTTATTTGACAAACCGGGACGTGGTGCGCCATCCGCTGGTACAAAAGATTGTTTCTGCCTATGATGATTATGAAAAAAAGCAGGAGCGTAAAAATAAAGTTTCCGCCGCAAAAAAATCAGAATCAGCGGCGCGGAAAGGGAAAGGATAAAGGACATTGGCAAACGATAAGATTGACGGAGAAAAACAGGGGACAGCCGGAAGAGGAAAGATGCTTGTCACGGCTGTGATCTACGTTTCCCTGCTCACGGGAGTGGTATTAAATTGCAGCCTGCAGGATGACGCTTTGCAGACATGGCTGTCTAATTGCATTTTGGCAATTCTTTTGGCGGGAGTATTTCATTTCTATCTGAAGACATATTCTGTGACATTGCTTTTTGCAGATGTTCGCACCATTGTTTTTTGGGGAAGTTTTTTCCTGTCGTTTTTGCTGCTTGGAGCGGGCGAGACAGCTCCGCTGGGGATAGGCTGGATGCACAATAGATGTATATGCCCTGTTGTCGTGCCTGATCCTGGGATGTCTGATGATCCTTCTTTTTGCAAATGTAAAATCCAGGCGCGCCATGCCATATCTTGCGCTTGTGCTTCTGGCATGTGACGGTGTGCTCCAGATGGTGGTATACCAGTTTGATCTGGAGAAGCTGGCGGCGCAGAAGACGGTCGTTTTGGCTGAACTCCTGAGTGTGATCCTGCTTGTGGCCGTGGGATATGTTCTCATGGTCTGTCTGCCGACAGCAGACGTGGGAGAAGAATCCGGACAGGACAAGCCGGAAGCGGCGGAGAAACAGAGGAAAAAAAGGAAAGCACCGCGGGTCATGGGAGAAGAGAAGAAAAGAGAGCAGCTTGAGATCCTGGCAGGGGAATCCGGCGCCGGACAGGATGAGGCGCCGTCAGCCGCAGAGCAGCCAGCCGGGGCGGCGAAAGGAAAGACGTCAGCCGCAGGGCAGCCAGCCGGGGCGGCGAAAGGAAAGACGCCAGCCGCAGAGCAGCCAGCCGAGACGGCAGAAGCGGCAGATTCTTTCCCATGGGATTTGATTTTGTCGGAAGAGTACGATCTGATGCAGAAAATCCGGAAACATTCCGAAACGCTTTATAAGCACAGTATGCGGATTGGGAATCTTGCACAGCGCGCCGCAGTTTTTTCCGGGGCGGATTCAAAGCTTGCGAAGGCTGGGGGGATGTACCATGAAGCGGGAAAGTTAAACGATACGAAAGAATATATCGAGGCGGGAGCCCGCATTGCGGCGGAATATGGATTTCCTGAGAAACTGATTGACGTGATACGCCAGCACAGCGCCGGGTATGAAAAGCCAAAGAGCGTGGAAGCGGCGATCGTGATGTTGAGCGACTGTATTATTACGACAAGCGATTATCTGGCGGAAAACGGAAAGAGAGAACGGATTTCTGACCGCCGCCTGGTGGAAAATATTTTTTTGCATCGGCTGGAGAAGGGCAGTTTGGACGAGAGTGGGATCACAGAAGAACAGCTCTCCAGATTAAAAGAGTTTTATATCCAGTTTGCTTTTGATATAAAAGGTTGATGGCATAGATTTAGCCCGGAGATGATTTAGGCTGGCCGGGACGGCAGAATGGAGAATGAAATGACAATCTATTTTGACAAGGAGACGGGAGAGGGACTCGACTTTGACTGGGAAGCGCTTTTGCGCCGTGTGATCGCTGCTTCGCTGGAACAGGAAGGGTGTCCTTATGAATGTGAGATCAATGTTACGCTGACGGACAATGAGGGGATCCGGACGATGAACCAGGAATTTCGCGCCCTGGACGTGCCCACGGATGTGCTGTCGTTTCCGATGGTGGAGTACAGGGAGGCGGGAGATTTTTCCCATCTTGACGGCCTGCAGAACAAGAGCCGGTATTTTAACATGGAAACAGGAGAACTTCTTTTGGGAGATATTGTCATCTCGCTTGAGAGGGCATGGGAGCAGTCAGAAGAGTATGGCCATTCCCTTGAGAGGGAGTTAGCTTTCCTGACGGTACACAGCATGTTTCACCTGATGGGATATGACCATATAGAGGATGAGGAGA
This sequence comes from uncultured Lachnospiraceae bacterium, assembly GCA_947589455.1. Lineage (GTDB taxonomy): Bacteria > Bacillota > Clostridia > Lachnospirales > Lachnospiraceae > Butyribacter. Next base: position 3,956 of record CANQCD010000027.1, read on the forward strand.
GGAATGTTATGGAAGCAAAACAGAGACAGGTGTTACAGACTTTGGGAATTACGAGAGATTGATAGAAGGGGAAGAGAATACAATGGGAGCTTCCGAAAAAACAGCTGCCGGAAATATAATCAAGCAGGGCAGTATTTTGGCGCTGGCGTCAATATTAGTGCGCGTGATAGGAATGATATACCGGATCCCGATCGCAAATATTATCGGCGATGAGGGCAATGGGATTTATTCTGCGGCATTTGAGATTTATAATATCATGCTGATCATTTCATCTTATGGTATGCCGATGGCGGTGTCTAAACTTGTCTCGGCAAAATGTGCAGAGAAAAAATATAAAAATGCATACCAGCTATTTCGCTATTCCATGATATTTTCTGTTATTACCGGCGGTTCTGCCGCACTGTTTATCTATTTTGGGGCGGATATGCTGGAGGCGCGTTTTTTTTCAAAATATCAGGGGATTGCCATACCGTTGAGGATTCTGGCGCCGACGATCTTTATCGTAGCGGTTATGGGGACGTTACGCGGATTGTTCCAGGGGCGCAAGACGATGATGCCGACGGCAGTCTCACAGATTTTTGAGCAGATCGTCAATGCCTTTGTGAGCGTGGCGGCGGCATGGTTTTTGGTAAGAAAACACCAGGGAAAGGCGGATCAGGCTGTGTGGGGCGCTGCGGGGAGTACGCTTGGGACCTGCATCGGCGCACTGACGGCGTTTCTTATCCTATTTTTGATCTACCTTTTGTACCGCCCGGTCATGGGAAGGCAAAAACGCCGTGATGTGGCTTCTGTGAGAGAATCTGTCGGGGCAAGTTATAAACTGATCGTCCTGACGGTGATCCCGATCGTGTTAAGCCAGACAGTGTACCAGTTAAGCGGCATTGTCGATGTGACGTTGTTTAATTCGGTGATGGGGCAGAAGGGGACTGCGGCGAGGGAGGTCAGCACGCTGCTGGGCGTGTACAGTACCAAATATCGGACACTGGTCAATGTGCCGATTGCTATTTCCACAGCGATCGCCTCGTCTATGGTGCCGGGGCTGGCAGTGTCTGTCCTGCAGGGAGATATGGCGTCGCTCCACTATAAGATCCGTTCGGCGATCCGTTTTAATATGGTCATAGCATTTCCCTCTGCAATGGGGCTGTCAGTGCTTGCCACGCCGATCGTGCGGCTTTTGTTTCCGTCCTCTCCGGACTATGTTTTGGGCGGGACGATGCTTATGACAGGTTCTGTCTGCGTTATTTTTTATGCGTTGTCTACTGTGACAAGCGGCGTGCTGCAAAGTATTGACAAAATGAACCTGCCGGTTTTGCACTCGCTCCTGTCTTTGATCCTGCATATCGTACTGGTTTTTGTTTTGCTGAAGTATACGTCGCTGGGAGCATTCGCGCTGGTCGTCGGAAATGTGACGTATCCGATCCTGGTATGTTACCTGAATGCGCGCTCTGTGAGAAAAGCGCTAGATTATCGGCAGGATGTAGTAAAAACGTATTGCATCCCGCTGCTGTCCTCCTGTGTGATGGGGATTTGCACTTATGGGGTGTACCGGATTGTTCTGCTGCTTACCCGGAAAATATATATTGCGATCTTTCCGGCGTTAGCGGCGGCGGTTATCGTTTATTTTGTCTGTGTATTAAAGCTTGGCGGATTAAACCGTCAGGAATTATATGAATTTCCGATGGGGCGCAGGATGTCCATTGTGGCGGACAAGTTCCATCTTTTAAGGGATTAGGGAGAAAGGATACGAGGATATGGATTGATGGGAGAAAAGGAAAGGGATAAGAGGAAGTGGATTGATCAGAGGGAAGAGGGGAAGCTCTGAGGGAGGAAAGGGATAAGAGAATGTGGATTGATGGGAGAAAAGGAAAGGGATAAGAGGAAGTGGATTGATCAGAGAGAAGAGGGGGAGAGAAGAGGGGAAGCCCTGAGGGAGCAAAGGGCTAAGAGAATGCGGATTGATCAGAGCGCGGCGGCGTAAAGAAAGGACAAGAGGTGTAGGAAGACAGGAGCGCGGCGGCGCGGAAATGGAGTAGATATGCAGAAAATAACGAGGGAGGCGATCAGGCAGTTAGCCTCTTCGGAAACTGTTTTTTACCGGGGGATGCGGTATTATGCCGCCCATGCTGTGAGCCATGTGACATGGAATGATTACAGTAAGCAGTACCGGGCGATCGTTCAGGGAAATAATCAGTACCAGGTTATGATCGAGCCTGGGGAGCAGGAGATCATATACCGCTGTAATTGTCCGGCATATGTAAAATATGCTGGCGCCTGCAAGCATGTAGTCGCCGCTCTTTTATTTATCGTGGATTACCAGAGCAGGGAAAGTATGCAAAAGGATCATGATGTGGAGGGGCAGACTGCGTATCAGATCGTGGAATATTTCAGGAAGCGGGAATACCGTCAGCTGACGCCGCAGTATTATCATCTGGAGCTTCAGATCGCCGTCCCAGAGTTTTTAAAAGAGCAAAATTCCAAGGCATATTTAAGCCTGTCTGCGGGCGACAGGAAAATGTACAGAGTGCCGAATGCAAAGAAATTTATCGAAGAATATTATCAGGGAAAAACAATCCGCCTCGGCAAAGAATTTGATTTTGTGCCGGGCGAGAGCGCATTTGACGAGGACGCAGTCCCGATCCTCGACTATCTGACCGAAATTTATGAGATACAGGAAACGCTTGGAAAAACGTATTACTCCAATCTGTTTAGCAGACAGGACTTTGTTCTTTCAAAGAAAATGTTAAAAAAGATTCTCGGGCTCGCGGAGGGAATGACCTGCAAGTTAAAACTGTATGGGCAGAGCTTTGATGATGTGATCATCAAAAAAGAAAACCCGCAGATCCAGTTTGAGATTGGTCTTGAGCAGGAGGTATTGACGGTGGAAAACCGGACGGAAGGAAAGCTGTGGGCGCTTGCGGACGATGGCAGCATGTTGTTTTATGAGGGGAACATCTATCTGCCTTCTGCAGATTATATCTGCAATATCCTGCCGTTTTATTCCACGCTGCTGTCGGGAAAGGAAAAGCGGTTAGAATTTAAAGGGGAAAACCAGGGGGCTTTTATTGAAAAAGTGCTCCCGGTCATCAAGAAGTCCGTTCAGGTAACGCTCCCTGCCGAGTTAAAGAATAATTATATTGTGGAGCAGCTGGTCCCGCAGTTATATTTAGATATGGAACGCTCCAAAACGAAGTGCAACGTGCGCGCATCCATTCAGTTTGTCTATGGGAATTATAAGATCAACCCGCTGCTGCCGTTTTCCGGCGGCAGGTATATTCTCGTGCGTGACAGGGAAGAGGAGGAGCGCCTGACAAAGATTTTATATGATCTGAATTTTAAAGTGACGGACGAGGCGTTCCTTTTGCGCCGTGATGAAGATATTTTTGCGTTGATGACGGAAAAAATGTCGCTGCTGACCGAGAATTTCCAGGTCTTTTACTCAAAAGAGTATCAGAAAACATCTGTACAAAAAATGGGACAGATCGGAGGGGAGATTCGGCTGGAGACAGGGATTGATTTTCTGGAGATGGATTTGGGGTATTCCCAGATTCCGGAAGAAGAGCTTGCCGAGTTTTTCCGCTCAATCCGCCTGAAGAAAAAATACTACCGGTTAAAGAGCGGGGCGTTTATCGACCTGCTGGAGCCAAACAGCCATTTAGAGGCGCTTGAGTGGCTGGTGCAGAATGGGAAACAGGATGGGAAAAAATTTTTGTTCCCTAAAAATACAGCGCTCTATCTGGACCGGCTGCTGCCGGAAGACAATAAGATAAAAAAAGATAAAGCGTATGAGGCGCTGATCCGTGATATCGGCGAGCCGGATAAGACAAAATGGGAAATACCGGTTAATATCACGGCAAAGCCGAGGCCTTATCAAAAGACTGGCTACCGCTGGATGCAGACGCTTGCCGCCTATGGGATGGGCGGGATTTTGGCAGATGATATGGGATTGGGAAAGACATTACAGACGATTCTCTATCTATGCGCCCATCCGGGGGAGCATACGCTGATCGTCTGCCCGACGTCTCTCGCCTATAACTGGCAGGAGGAGTTTGAAAAGTTTACAATCGGAGTCAGCACACAGATTGCCGGCGGGACTCCTGCCGAGCGGAAAGAGGCGATCGGCCATGCTCTGGACGTGGATGTGCTGATCACTACATATCCGCTTCTGCGCAAAGATATCGCCAATTACGAGGGGATTGTTTTTGACAATATGGTGATTGATGAAGCGCAGTTTATCAAAAACCATGCTTCCTTAAGCGCCAGGGCAGTCAAGGCGGTGCGCGCAAAACACCGGTTTGCGCTGTCCGGGACGCCGTTAGAAAACAGACTGTCCGAACTGTGGTCTGTCTTTGACTTTGTGATGCCGGGATTTTTACAGGGCTACAGCAAGTTTAGCGAGACATATGAAAAGCCGATCATGCGCGCCGGCGACGAGGGGAGGCTTTCTGAACTAAAGAGGCGGATCCAGCCGTTTGTCCTTCGGCGTATGAAAAAAGAAGTGCTGCCGGAACTTCCGGATAAGATTGAGACAATGCGCATGGCGGAGATGACGAAAAAACAAGAGAAGATTTATCTTTCCTACCTGTCAAGGATTCAGGAGGAGATCAAAGAGAACAAAAGCATTGATTCGGGGGACGGGCGCATCCGCATTTTGGCGGCGCTGACCAGGCTTCGCCAGATCTGCTGCCATCCGGGTACTTTTGTTGAGGACTATACCGGGGGAAGCGGCAAGCTGGAGCTTTTAATGGAGCAGCTCCCGGCGATCTTAGACGGCGGGCATAGCGTGATCATCTTTTCCCAGTTTACGACAATGCTGTCGATTATCGGAAGAGAGCTGGAAAATAGTGGGATTTTGTATTATTATCTTGCCGGTTCTACCAAAACGGCGGAGCGCAGACGGATGGTAAAGCGCTTTAACGAGGGTCATGCGAAAGTGTTTTTGATCTCCTTGAAAGCGGGCGGGACCGGACTGAACCTGACGCGCGCCGACACGGTGATCTTGTTTGACCCGTGGTGGAACCCAGCGGTGGAGGAACAGGCGACCGACCGGGCATACCGGATTGGACAGGATAAAAAAGTGCATGTGATCAAATATGTGATGAAAAATTCCATAGAGGAAAAAATATATCAGCTGCAGAAAAAAAAGAAAGAGCTGTCGGAAAACGTGCTTGATTCCGGAGAGATTTTCTTAAATCAGCTGACGGCAGAGGAATTATATGAATTATTCCATTAGAGCGAGGGGCAGAAATGGTTGCTGGATTCTGACAGAAATCGCTGGCAAAGAAGCAAAGCGGATTGTGGCAGAAATGGTTGCTGGATTCCGACGGAAATCTCTGAAAAAGAAGATTCTGGAAGAAATGGGAAAGCGGATTCCGACAGAAATCGCTGGCAAAGAAGCAAAGCGGATTCCGGCAAAAAATGCTTGCATTCTGGATTGAGGTATGATATTCTGATAAAGTTGCGAGTAGAGATATTCCTCTGTTACGGTTGCGATAGAGCACAGAAGTATTAAGAATGTCAACATGATGAAGGAGGTTCATGCAATGAACGAGATTATTAAAGCGATTGAAGACGCACAGCTGAAATCAGACATAACTGACTTCCGTGTCGGCGATACGGTTAAGGTTTATGCGAAAGTGGTCGAAGGGAACAGGGAGCGTATCCAGGTTTATGAGGGCACTGTGTTAAAGAGGCAGAACGGCGGCGCCAGAGAGACGTTTACCGTCCGCAAAAATTCAAACGGCGTCGGCGTAGAGAAGACATGGCCGCTGCACTCACCGATCATCACGAAGATCGAAGTAGTCCGCAGAGGTAAGGCAAGACGTGCAAAATTATTCTATCTGCGCGACAGGGTCGGCAAAGCTGCAAAGGTAAAAGAGATTTTGCAGTAATCCTGCCAGGGCGCGGGACAGCGTTTCGTCCTTTGTCATAGGACGGCATAGAGGAAATTCCGTAAAAGGAGTTTCCTTTTTTTTGCGGCGTCATATAATGCTATAAAACGATTTTACGAGGAAATAGTTATGGCGACAATTATGCTGGACGCCGGCCACGGCGGGAGAGACGGAGGCGCAGCTTACAACGGCAGGCTGGAAAAGGACGACACCTTAAATCTCACTCTGGCAGTAGGCAATCTTTTGGAAAACAGAGGGATTGACGTCTTATATACGCGGACGACAGATCTTTATCAGTCCCCAACGGAAAAGGCCAATATTGCAAATGAAAGCGACGCCTCTTATTTTATCTCAATCCACCGCAATTCAAGCGAGACGCCGAATACGTATTCCGGCGTGCAGACGCTGGTATTCCGGGACGCTGGGATTCCGGCGCTGTTTGCAGAAAACATCAATGATGCACTAGAGCGCGTCGGGTTTGCCAACCTGGGGATTTCTGTACGGCCGAACCTTGCAGTCCTGCGGAGGACGAAAATGCCGGCGGCATTAGTAGAGGTCGGATTTATCAACACAGAACAGGATAACCGCCTGTTTGACTTAAAATTTCCAGAGATTGCGGCGGCGATCGCCGACGGGATTTTAGAGACGATCCAGGGGGCGAATGTAGAGACCAGCGGGCTGGAGCATTATTGTGTAGAAGTCGGCGTTTTTATGCATCATGAAAATGCAAAACAACTGGCAGTCCAGATGCAAAATGACGGCTTTGACTGTTTTATTGAGCCGGTCCAGACATTTTACAGAGTATGCCACGGCTTTTTTAAAGGGCTTCCCGAGGCGCAGAAAGAGCAGAAGAAACTGTTTGATCTGGGCTATGAGGCAAGAGTGATGACCTGTCTGAAAGAATGACGGATGTATTTGGAGATTTTCTTTTTTTAAAGATTTAGAAAAGTTGTTTGTCTCTGTCTGGCATTTATGTTACAATCAATGCGATGAGAAGAAATCCTTGTTAAAAAAACGATGGGAGGAACTATATGAAAGAACAAATGCGGGTGGTGTTGGAAGTCATGGAGGGGGCGGAGGAGGGAAGGAAAGATGAAATGGAGCAGTCTAATGAGTTTTTGAATCGTTATCTTGACTGTGACAAAATCTGTATCCAGTGCCATGATAATCCGGACGCAGATGCGCTTGCCTCAGGATATGCGCTGTATTGCTATTACAAGAGCAGAGGCATAGACGTTCGTTTTATCTATAGCGGCAGCAACCGGATCACCAAGTCAAATCTCATCCTAATGATAAAAGAGTTAAAGATCCCAATAGAATATGTAACGGAACTGCCGGAGTGCGATCTGCTCATGACGACAGACTGCCAGTATGGGGCTGGCAATGTGACGCTGTTTGAGGCGCCGAAGATCGCAATGATCGACCATCATCAGTGCGGCCTGATGCAGAATGAGAATGTCTGTATCAAATCAAACTTAGGAAGCTGCGCTACGGTAGTGTGGAGCCTTCTGCGCCATACCGGATACCGTGTCAGCGACGATATCAATGTATCGACGGCTCTGTATTATGGGCTGTATATGGATACCAGCCAGTTTGAGGAGATCTATCATCCGCTTGACAAAGATATGCGCGATGAACTTCCGCGGGATGAGATGCTTTTGTTCCGCCTGATGAATACAAACCTTTCGCTGACAGAGCTCACGATCGCAAGTACGGCGCTGACAAAACGCATTTATAATGAGCAATATCATTTTTCCGTGATTCCGTCCGGGCAATGCGATCCCAATATCCTGGGAATTATCAGCGACTTTGTGATCCAGGTCGAAGAGATGGACGCCTGCGTGGCGTTTAATCCGAATCCGGGCGGATACAAGCTGTCTGTGCGCAGTTGCATCAAAGAGGCGAAGGCAAACGAACTGGCGGAATTTCTCTGTGAGGGCATTGGAAACGGAGGAGGGCATCTGACGAAGGCGGGCGGCTTTATTGCCCTGCATTCTTTTGAAAAGGCGTATCCCGGCATGGAGATGGCAGAATATCTCAGTGAGAGGATCCGGAAGTATTTTGATTCTTATACGATCATTTATGCAAAGAATTATGAGATGGATAAGAGCACGATGAAGCAGTATCTGAAAAAGCCGCTTCCGGTGGGCGTCGTGGTCGCAACCGATTTTCTGAAAGAGGGGACGCCTGTGCTGATCCGTACGCTGGAGGGGGACGTTGACGTCATAGTAGAGGACGATCTGTATTTTATGATCGGCATAGAAGGGGAAGTATATCCGATCCGGAAAGAAAAGTTTGAGCGGACGTACCGGTTTGTGGACGCAGAGGCTGATATGAAGATGGAATATGCGCCTACCGTTCGCAACAATATCGACGGCGCCGTTTATCAGTTGATGGAGAGGATGAGAACCTGCGTTGCCGCCGGTGAGACAAAGATTTATGCAAAAGAGCTTGACAGGAATGTAAAGATTTTTACCGCATGGGATGAAAATAAATATTACCGTGGAGTTGTCGGCGACTTTATTGCAATGCGGGAAGACGATGTGCATGATATCTATGTAGTGAGAAGAGATATCTTCTTAAAAACATATGAGGAGATAGATTGACTATTTGTGCCGGAGCGCCACAAATAGTATTGAAGTACAGAGCAAAAATAGCTGCGCTGTTTTTGCCCGCACTTTTCGTCGCTGCGCTCCGGAATGGGGATTTGTATCAATGAAATATGCAGCATTTATCAGTTACCGCCACGGCGGGATTGACGAACGGATCGCGACAGGTCTGCAAAAAGAGATTGAGAAATACCGCCTGCCGCCAAAGATCGCAAAAAGAGTGGGAAAACATACGTTGGGGAAGGTGTTCCGCGACGCAGACGACCTGCGCGCGGCGAGCAACTTATCCGCTATTATCAAAGAGGGGTTAGACGAGTCGGAATATCTGATCGTCGTCTGCACCAGGCGATATCAGGAGTCTCCCTGGTGCATGGAAGAAATCGAATATTTTATGAAAATCCGCGGCAGGGATAATATTATTGTCGTCCTCGCAGAGGGGGAGCCGGAGGAAAGCTTCCCAAAGATTTTGACAGAGACGACAGTAAACGGAAAGACAGTACATATCGAGCCGCTGGCAGTCGACGTCCGCGCAGACAGCGACAGGGAGGTTTTAAAACTTGTCTCAAGGGAAAAACTCCGGTTTATCTCCCAGATGCTGGATATGGATTATGATGATTTGAGGCAGCGGCAGAGGGAGAGGAGAAAACGCCAGGCAATCTTAGTTTCCCTGGCGGCTTTTTCCGGCCTGAGCATATTCATCGGGACGATCCTGTATAAAAATTTCCAGTTGAACGTTGCGTATGGCAGGCTGGACAGCTCGATGCAGCAGACGTTGAAAGGGCAGTCGTATTACCTGTCCGAATATGCGGCGGAGGCTTTTGCAAACGGAGACAGGACGACAGCGGCGCTGCTGGCGTTAGAAGCGCTGCCTGAAAACCTCAAAAAACCGGACAGGCCGTATGTGCCGAGTGTGATGAATGCGCTTACGTCAGCGCTGGGAGTCTATGATTACAGCAATGGATACCAGGCGGACGAGGTGTTCCGCTTTGAGGAAGAATCCTATGACGCCAAGGTGGAGCTTAGCAGCGACAGAAAAATCCTCCTGGTAGAAAAGTACCAGTCTGCGGCAGGAAATATGCTGCATGGCACAGTCTATCTGTATTTTCTGGAGAGCAAGGCGCAGATTGCACAGTACGAGCTCGCCGATATCCCGAAGACAAGCAGCCACTCCCTGTCAAGGTGCGCCAGGCTGTTAAAGGATAATAAGACGTTACTGTATCTGGCGGAGGACGGAGTCCGCGCAGTCGATATCTATTCCGGGAAAGAGAGCTACTCCGGGAAAAAGGGATATCAGATGGTATTAAGTGAAAAAGAAGATATTTTTGCAGTATATAACAGCAAGGAAGGGATGATATATTATTATGATTCCTCTGGAACAAAGATCGCAGATACGGACGTAGGGACGGATCGGAAATATAATTTATATTGCATCAGCCCGGACAGCAGCATTGCCGTGCTGTCGCAGGACGCAAAAAAGAATACGGGGATTTTGCTGACCGATACTCATTCCGGGGCGGCGCTGTTTGCAGATAAAGTGGAAAGCTGCAGCAGGATCCAGTTTATTGACGACCACAGCCTTTGTTTTGTCAGGCAGGACTCCCAGATTGGCAGGAGCCATATTGTTGTATACGACCTGAACAAAAACACGGATGATTATCTGGTAGATACAGACCGAAATATCGGGGACGTGGCGATTTCCGGATATGGGACATGCTTTTTCTACAGCGGACAGGACGTTTATGAGATCAGCGAAAAAACAGGAAAGATCCGATGGCAGAATGCGTTTTCTGCGGATGTGGAGTCGATTGAGGCGGCCGGGGATTATCTGGCGGTGACGCTTGCGGACGGCCAGAGTTATTTTTATCATTCCAGGAAAAAGGAACTGATCAATATCGTTACCGGAAACGGGGAGCCGTTTTACATGCTTGCGCTGGGGGAGGATTATGCCTGCCTGCAGGACTACTGGGGGCAGAATATCAGGATTTACCGCCACAGTGAGAAAACCGGAAAAAACGTTCTGGCAAAAGATTTTTCTTCTGTCAGCGACGCCGTGCCGGATGCGTGGTATACGGCGGCGTCGGGGGGCGATACGTTCCTGCTGGATTTAAAGAATGGGATATCCGACAGGGTATTGACTTTTTCGACAGAGAATTTAAAGCTGTTGTCTTCCACAACGCTGCGGGATATGGATTATGAATCGTTTTCTAATCTGTCAGTGGATGCGGCAAAAGATTACGTCGGCACGATTGATTATGCCTATGGCGAGAATGCCCATTTTGACAGCCGGACGATGAAAAAAGTATTTACTTTTGACGAAGATTCGTATTATTTTTATAATGACGACCGCACGGAGATCACGGTTGCAGAGGAAGGGAAGCTGGTGACGTACCGCGCCAGGGATGGGAAAAAGCAAAAAGAGATCCCCATCCGGAGCGGGTATGACAGAGGGGTTTGTGTCGGCGGCTGCCAGATATTTGGAAACGATTCTTCGATTCTGGTAGAAAAAGACGGCAAGGTGGTCAAGCAGCTGCGCGATGCGGTCATCTATAGTTTCAGCGAAAAGAAATCGCTGTTATTTTACCGCAATGTGAGCGGGACAAAGTGGTATGCGTATTCCCTGGAGGAAAAGAAGAATGTCTGCTCCGGGGATGCAGGCGTTTATTCCTGCACGATGCTCTTTGACGACAGCAATTATTTCCTGAATGATTACAACGCTGTTTACGATACCAAAACATGGAAAAAGGTACTTGACCTGTCAGAGATCAGCACCGGGGTTTACGGCGTGTCTACGACAGACGACCTCCCATATTTTGTAGTCTGGTATCAGAGTGGGAATATCCGTTCTTCCGGAAAATCAGCGGGGACCAATACCGCATATCTGTACAGCAAGGAATACGAAGGGGAGATCGTGGGGGTGATCCCCAACTATGTCACTACGGCAAAGGACGGCCAGATCGTCGTCTATGACGGAGACCATTCGCTTTATAAATTTCCGCTTTATAAGGATACGGAGATTGTCAGGCTGGCAAGAGATTATGTAAAGAAAATTGATTTTACGGAGGAGCAGAAGCAGGAATATCATATTTATGGCGAGTAGCGGGGCTGCCCTGCAGGCGGCGTTTCCGCCGGGGCGATCGCAATAATTTATATTTTTTTAATAAAAGTCTTGCATTTTTTTTATAACGGTGCTAGTATTTAGTAGAAATAGTTGATTATGCTAAGAGTGGACTGGTCGAGTCCACTCTTTCATGTTGTGAAAACTACAGAGAGCAGGCATCCGGGGAACTGCCGGTATTTTGGCGGGCGCCGCCGGTCTGCTGAAGCGTTATATGGAAGAAGAGAGGTAGCGGATTGTGTCGAAGAGAGAAGAATATGAGACACGCTCGGAAGAGTTGTTAAAACCGGTAATGGAACAATACCACTTTGAACTTGTGGATGTGGAGTATGTCAGAGAGGCCGGCAACTGGTATTTGCGCGCCTATGTGGATAAGGAGGGAGGGATCACCTTAGACGACTGTGAATTGGTCAACCGCATTTGGAGCGATATCATGGACCGGGAAGATTTTATACCGGACTCTTATATTTTGGAGGTCAGCTCCCCAGGGCTTGGGCGGGCGCTGAAAAAGGAGAAGGATTTTTTGCGGAGCGTTGGCGAGAGCGTAGACGTCAGGTTTTATAAGAGCAGGAAGATCCCGGCGGGAAAAAACGGCGGAGAAATTTCTGCCAAAGAGATCACAGGGATATTAAAAGCATTTACCAAAGATACCGTGACGTTAGAGACAGATTTTGCAGCGGAGTATCAGATAGAGCGTTCCGATATTTCTACGGTGAAGCTGACAATCGATTTTTGATAGGATAAATGAAGGAGGAAGGGAAAAATGGCTGCTAGGAAAAAGGCAACAGTGAACGACCGTACAGAACTGATCGAAGCTTTGGATGCGATCGAGAGGGAGAAACAGATTAGTAAGGATATTATTATAGAGGCAATCGAAAATTCACTTCTCGCCGCATGTAAAAATCAATATGGAAAGTCGGAGAACATAAAAGTCAGCATTGACAGGGAGACGGGCGCAGTCGGCGTCTTTGCGGAGCTGGAGGTCGTTGAGGACGGCATGGTCGAAGATGATGTACTGCAGATCGGCCTGACAGAGGCGAGGTTACAATATGATGAAAATGCAGAGATCGGCGAGGTGGTACGCAGAGAGGTCACTCCGAAGAATTTTGGAAGGATCGCCGCACAGAAGGCAAAGCAGGTGGTAGTGCAGAAAATCCGCGAGGAGGAGAGAAAGTTTCTCTATGTGCAATATCTGGAAAAGGAACGAGAAGTCATCACAGGCGTTGTGCAGCGTTACAGCGGACGGAATGTCTGTATCCATTTGGATAAGCTGGATGCGATCTTGATGGAGAGCGAGCAGGTGCCGGGGGAACGTTTCAAGCCGACAGAACATATTAAATTATATGTCGTAGAGGTCAAGGATACGCCGAAGGGGCCGCGCATTACCGTATCGCGCACGCATCCGGAATTTGTCAAGCGCCTGTTTGAAGAAGAAGTGACAGAGATCCAGGACGGGACAGTCGAGATCAAGAGCATTGCCAGAGAGGCGGGCTCCCGCACAAAACTGGCGGTATATTCAGAAAACCCGAATGTGGACGCCGTGGGCGCCTGCGTCGGCCTGAACGGGAGCCGTGTCAACGCCATTGTCGAGGAACTGCGCGGGGAAAAAATTGACGTGATCGACTGGAGCGAATCGCCGGAAATCTTAATAGAGAATGCATTGAGCCCGGCGATCGTCACGCTGGTAGACGCTGATGAGGAAGACAAGACGGCAAGGGTGATCGTGCCGGAAGACCAGCTTTCCCTGGCAATAGGGAAAGAGGGGCAGAACGCCCGGCTGGCCGCCAAATTAACCGGCTACAAAATAGACATAAAAACGGTTTAGAACTGCAGGAAGGGAGTCCTGCGAGAAATACTTAGTCTGTATGGACTGGAAGGGAGGCGCTAAAATGGGAGGAAAGAAAACGCCGCGTCTGAAAAAGCCGCCTGCAAGGCAGTGCGTTGGCTGCGGCGAACGGAAAGAAAAGAAGGAGCTGATCCGTATTATCCGTACTCCGGAGGCAGAGATCGAGATCGATCTTACTGGCAAGAAAAACGGAAGAGGCGCATATATATGTAATTCCACCGGCTGTCTTGCCCTTGCCAGGAAAAAGAAATCATTAGAGCGCTCCCTGAAGGTGTCGATTCCAGAGGAGGTATATCAGGAACTGGCAAAGGAGATGGTACAAGATGGGAATGGATAACGTTCTTCGCATGGTGGGTCTGGCAAAAAAGGCGGGCAAAGTAGCCAGCGGAGAATTTATGACAGAAAATGCGGTAAAATCCGGCGGCGCCAGGCTGGTGATCGTAGCACAGGACGCATCGGACAATACCAAAAAAAAGTTTCGGAATATGTGTGGGTTTTATAAAGTACCGATTCGCGAGTATTCCTTAAAAGACGAGATGGGACATTCCATCGGGAAGGAATTTCGCGCTTCCCTGGCAGTAACTGATGAAGGCCTTGCACAGGCAATTTTGAAGAAAATGGACTAGGAGGTCATAGAAACATATGGCAAAAATGAAAATATATGATATAGCGAGGAGCCTGCAGGAAAAATTTCCTGATCTGAAAAGCAGAGATTTGATCGAACTGTTGAATAAGAACGGTTTTGAGGCGAAGAGCGCCCAGAGCAGTATCGAGGATGCGGCGATTGGATTTTTGCTGAATTATTATAAGAGCGTGCCGGCAAAAGCGGGAGCGCCAAAGAAAGAGAAAGGAAAAGAACCGGCCAGGGCGGCGAAGGAAACGACGGCAAAAGAGCCTGTCAAAGAGACTGCAAAGGAAGCGGCAAAAGAAGCAGTCAAAGAGCCTGTCAAAGAACCTGCGCCAAAGAAAGAAGAGACAGAGAAAGAAGAGCCGAAGAAAGAACCTGTCGAGCAGAAAGAGCCAGTTAAGCCGAAAAAGGAAAAGGCGGCTGGAAAGACGGCGGAAGAAAAGGCGAAAAAGCCAGAAAAGACGGAAGAAAAGACCGCCAAAAGAGAAGAGAAAAAGGAAGCGCCGAAAAAACAGCCGTCAGAAAACGGACAAAAACGCCAGGGCGGAAATAACCGTTCGTCCGATGGCAGCAGACAGGGCGCAAAGGAGAACAGGAGACAGGGACGCGACAACAGAGAGCGGGACGGCAGACAGGGCGGCAGAGAAAACGGCCGCGGAGGCCGGGATCGGGACGGCCGCGGAAACCGTCAGGGCGGAGACAGCAGGAGAAGCGCTCCGGCTCCAATGGACAGCATGAAGTCCGAAGTAAAACAGTCCCGCCAGCAAAGGGCGAATAAAGATTCCAGAAGCGCAAAGCAGCGCCATGGAAAAGACAGGGGAAGGGATTACGAGGACGAGGAGCGCTTTAACCAGAATAAGGGGCGCAAGAAGAAAGACCCGAACAGGAAGGGCGCGTTTATCAAGCCGGAACCGGTCGCAAAGCCGGAGGAGCCGGACGATGGAATCCGCAATATTGTCCTGCCGGAAAAGATGACGATCAAAGAGCTTGCTGAGATTATGAAGGTGCCGGTGGCAACAGTATTAAAGAAACTTTTGCTGCAGGGAACCATGGTCACAATGAACCATGAGATCACTTACGAAGAGGCGGAAGAGATTGCATTAGAGTACAACTGTATTGCAGAGATGGAAGAAAAGGTAGACCTGATCGCAGAGATCTTAAAAGAGGACGAAGAAGACGAGAGCCTGATGAAGAAGCGTCCGCCGGTTGTCTGCGTCATGGGTCATGTCGACCATGGGAAAACATCTCTTCTGGATGCGATCCGGGAGGCGCATGTCACAGATAAAGAGGCGGGAGGCATCACGCAGCATATTGGCGCTTACGTGACAGAGATCAACGGCGAGAAGATTACTTTCCTGGATACTCCGGGGCATGAGGCGTTTACCTCGATGAGGATGCGCGGCGCACAGTCCACCGATATCGCGATCCTGGTAGTGGCTGCCGACGACGGCGTTATGCCGCAGACGATCGAGGCGATCAACCATGCGAAGGCTGCAGGGGTAGAGATCATTGTGGCGGTCAATAAGATTGATAAGCCGAGCGCAAATGTTGAGCGGGTAAAACAGGAATTGATGGAATATGAACTGGTCGCAGAGGACTGGGGTGGCAGCACGGTGTTTGTGCCGGTTTCCGCCCATACGAAAGAGGGAATCGACCAGCTTTTGGAGATGATCATCCTGACGGCGGAGGTTTCCGAGCTGAAAGCAAACCCGAACCGCCTGGCGCGGGGCGTTGTGATCGAGGCGCAGCTTGACAAGGGAAGAGGGCCTGTCGCAACTGTCCTGGTACAGAAAGGGACGCTCCATGTCGGGGATAATATTGCGGTGGGTTCTGCTTACGGCAAGATCCGCGCGATGATGAACGACAACGGACAGCGTGTGAAAGAGGCGCTGCCGTCCACGCCGGTAGCAATCCTTGGGCTGCATGATGTGCCGGACGCCGGGGAGATTTTTATGGCGACGGAAAATGATAAAGAGGCAAGGAATATTGCCGAGACTTATATTAAGCAGGGCAGGGAAAAACTGTTAGACGACACGAAGGCGAAGCTGACGTTAGACGGACTGTTCTCGCAGATCCAGGCGGGGAATATCAAGGAACTGAACCTGATCGTCAAGGCGGATGTCCAGGGTTCTGTGGAAGCAGTGAAGCAGAGCCTGCTCAAGCTGAGCAATGATGAGGTTGCAGTCCGCGTGATCCATGCCGGCGTCGGCGCGATCAATGAATCGGACGTTTCGCTGGCAAGCGCATCCAATGCGATCATTATCGGATTTAATGTCCGTCCGGATAATATGGCAAAAGAGATTGCCGACAGGGAAAAAGTTGACGTACGCCAGTACCGCGTGATCTATAATGCGATTGAAGATATCGAATCTGCGATGAAGGGAATGCTCGATCCAGAGTATGAAGAGAAGATTATCGGAAACGCCGAGGTGCGCCAGATATTTAAGGCGTCCGGCGTCGGGATGATCGCCGGTTCCTATGTGCTTGACGGCAAGATTGTCCGCGACTGCAAAGTCAGGATCAGCCGTGGGGGCGAGCAGATATTTGAAGGCGGCTTAGCTTCCCTGAAGCGCTTTAAAGACGATGTAAAGGAAGTCGCAGCCGGATATGAATGCGGTCTTGTCTTTGACGGTTTTCATGATATTGCAGTGGAGGATCAGATTGAGGCATACATTATGGTAGAGGTTCCAAGGACCTGACCGAAAAAATTCGGAGGCTATCAATGAAGAAAAACAGTATAAAATATTCGAGGATGAATGGGGAGGTCCAGCGGGAGATCAGCAGGATCATTGCCCAGGAGATCAAAGATCCGCGGATTCATCCGCTGACGTCTGTCGTATCGGTTGAAGTGACGCCGGATTTAAAATATGCAAAGGTATTTGTCAGCGTCCTGGGGGACGAGGCAGATCAGGAAAATACGAAGCAGGGGTTAAAAAGCGCTGCTTCCCACGTGCGCTCCTGTCTGGCAAAATCCCTTAATTTGAGGAATACGCCGGAACTTACCTTTGTGCTTGACGATTCGATCGCCTATGGGATCAATATGTCAAAACGGATTGATCAGATCAATCATCCGGAGAAAGAGAAAGATATGGGGGAAGAGTAAAATGAGAAGCTTAGATCTTATGGTACAGGGGGTATCTTCCGTCCTGGTGGCAGGGCATCGCCTGCCGGACGGAGACTGTACCGGCGCATGTATTGCGCTGTATCATTACTTGAAGAGAAGATACCCGGATAAGGAGGTGACGATTTTCCTGGAAAGTATGCCGGAAGCATATGCTTTTTTGGATGAGGCGGGAACGATTGTCACAACCAGCGTGCCGGAAGATACATATGATTTGGCGATTGCGGTTGACTGTAGTGCGCCGGATTGCCTTGGAGGGGTCAGGGATGCTTTTGACAGGGCGAAAAAAACAGTCTGCATCGACCATCATATCAGCAATCAGGGATATGCAGATGAAAATATATTAGAACCGGCGGCAAGCTCTTCCTGTGAAGTGGTATATGGGCTGATGGAGCCGGAATCTGTGGATAAAGAGATCGCGGCGGCTTTGTATATCGGGATCATGTTTGATACCGGAGTGTTCCGCTACTCCAACACGTCAGGAAAAACGCTGGAGATCGCGGGGAAGCTGATCGATACCGGGATCCCGTTCTGGGAGTATATCGACAAATGTTACAATGAGAGGACATATACGCAGACGCAGCTTCTGGGGAGAACGCTCCTTGCCAGTATGCGCCTGATGGACGGACAGTGCATCGTGGCGGCGATCACCAGGCGGATGATGTCCTTTTATGGGGCGGGACCTGAGGATATTGAGGGGATTGTAGAACAGATGAGGATTACAAAGGGGGTTGAGGTAGCGATTTTGCTGATCGAGCTGGGCGACCAGGAATACAGAGTCAGTATGCGCTCGAATAAATATGTGGATGTGAGCAGGGCGGCAGTTTACTATAATGGCGGGGGACATAAAAAAGCGGCCGGCTGCACGATGCATGGATCGATCCATGATGTGATCAACAATCTGACGAAACAGCTTGCGCTACAGATGTAAAAGCAAGACGATTCACAGCCACAGCATGGAGGAAAAAAAGAATGGATGGAATTATCAATGTGTATAAAGAGGAAGGATATACTTCCCATGATGTGGTGGCAAAGCTTCGGGGGATTTTAAAACAAAAAAAGATAGGGCATACCGGGACGCTTGATCCGGCGGCGACAGGCGTCCTTCCTGTGTGTCTGGGCAAGGCGACCAGAGTCTGCGACTTGCTGACCGATAAGGACAAGACGTATCAGGCGCTGTGCCGTCTGGGCGTCGTCACTGACACGCAGGATATGACAGGAAAAATAATCGAAGAAAATACATTTTCCCATCTCACGCCGGAGGGAGTAAAAGACGCCGTACTCTCCTTCCAGGGGGAGAGTATGCAGATACCGCCTATGTATTCTGCCATTAAAGTCGAGGGAAGGAAATTATACGAGCTGGCAAGGGAGGGCGTCACGGTCGAGAGAAAGCCAAGGCCGATCCGGATCGAGGAGATCGCTATTTTGCAGATGAATCTGGATCAGGGGACTTTTTTGATGGAAGTCACCTGTTCTAAGGGAACGTAT
>CANQCD010000028.1 GCA_947589455.1 uncultured Lachnospiraceae bacterium
CGGATTATCCGTCGGCGCTTCCGTCTGCTCTGTTCCCGGATTATCTGTCGGCGCTTCCGTCTGCTCTGTTCCCGGATTATCTGTCGGCTCTGCCGTCTGCTGTGCTCCCGGCTGTTCTGACGGTGCGTCTGACGGTACATCTGTCGGAACGATCTCCGGCTGCTCTGACGGTACATCTGTCGGAACAATCTCCGGCTGCTCTGACGGCTCTTCCGTAGCGTCTGCTCCTGGAATCTTTTCCAACGCCTCAACCGCAACTTCTATTTTCTTCTGTGCCGCTTCAAATTCAGAAATACACTTTCCGTTCGCCTTGACTTCTTCTGCTGCTGTGATAGCGTCTTGCAAAAACTGCCAGCTCTCCTCAGTATAATCCGCCTGATTCAGCGCCTTTGCACCGGCCAACACCTCTTCCATTGCAGCAGCTGCTTCCTCTGTTGGAAGCGGCGTGAGAAGAGCCATCGCCGCCCTCAGATCCTTATCGGCGGCAGCATAAATGTCAACAGTAGCCCCCGTTCCATCATTTAACAGGCTTTCTGTGTCGTCCCTGAGATCCAGATAAGCATACCATTGATCCAATACTTCCTCTGAGCTGTCATCATTGATATAATCCGATTCCACAATACTCAGTGTCTGCGCATAAGATTTCACGACAAATGCGCGGACAGCAGCAAGGATATCTTCTTTTCCTTTTCTCTGGTTCAAAAGCTTTTTATACGGAGTTGTCTGTTCTCCAACAAGCTCGTCAGCTTCTTTGATCACCGTCTGCAGCGCAGCAAACAGATCCTTATCAAAATCTGCCTCATTTAATGCGGCTGCGGCATTGCGCACCTCTTCATACTCTGTCTTGTACTCATCCGGTTTATGAAGGATTGTATTAGAGACCCATCCCTTATTTTTCTTGTAATTGTACTGATCCGCATAAGACTGTAACAAGGTAAATGTTGCGCCGTCACACACGACCTGCACATTTGCCGACACGTTATGGAACGTCTGGTCAACCGTATATGTGTCTGCCTTACCGTCAACTGTATATGTGGCCGGTTTGCCAGACTTAGCAAAGGTTTCTTCTGTATAATCTGTCCGGTCAAAGACAACCATTTCCAGCTTTTTGCAGCCTTCAAATAAACCAGAATCATCTGTCGCTATTCCTTCTATTTTCGTAACAGTTTCTGGTATGCAGATTGTCTTTAAGCCAGTTGCTTTTTTAAATGTAGACGGCTTTAATGTGGTAAGATTTGGCGGCAGCTCGATCGTCTCCAATTTGGCGCAGCCATTAAACGCGGTACTGCCTAAATCTGTCAATCCCTCTGGCAGCTTAATCGATTCCAGGCTGGAAGAATTCCAGAAGCAGTCCGCTCCTATGGTTGTCACTCCGTCCGGTATGGATATCGTTTTTAACCCGCTGCATGAAGAAAATGCCATACTTTCAATCGTGCGCAGGCTTTCCGGCAGTTTGATTTCTTTCATGCCAGCGGCTGCAAACGCCTGAGTCGGAATCGTTTCCACTCCTTCCGCAACGATCAGAGTCGCTGAAAGTTTAGAACACTGATTAAAGGAATTTTCACCGACGTCTTTGATCGTCAGCGGTTTTTCTCTTTCCCACGACCTACAGCTTTCAAACGCTGCTGTTCCTACAGATTCCAAAGTATCCTCTACCGGAAACTCTTTGACTTCGGACATATTGGTAAATAAATAGGGAGTGACCTTATTCAATGTAACCCCCTCGCCCAATGCAATATTTTCTATCTTGCTGGCGAATTGGTTATACGGACGTTCCGATGCAGAGGTATAGGATTGTTCCAAAAGACTGCTATCCGTGATTGTAAAGGTATTTGTCTTATTATGGTAACTCCATCCCTTCCCCTTTGTCTCGCCATATGCCGTAAATGGGACAAAGTTGCTGGACGTACCAAAATAATTCGCGCTTTCTTCTGTAAAAGCCTGCACATAGTATTCCCCCGGTTCCTCCGGTCTTTTGGTCGGATGGTCGCTGTCAACCAGTTCAAATTTATTACTGGTTGAAGAAGTCCGTTTATAATACTTATATGTCACTGCTCCCCCATCGCTTGCTGCAGTGTTCTCCACTACTTCCGGGTCTTTGGGGTCGCTTAAGTCATAATCGGACTGGCTGATCCTCAGGCGGTTTTCTTTTTTCAGAGTGCCAAAATCCTCCACAGCTTCCACATTGTTCACGCCTGCATCCGTCCATTTTGTTTTTTCTGCTTCGTTTTTTACATAAACTTTAATATCCAGCGAAGGCAAAAAATCTCCGACAGCATATGATACCTCGCCGTTTAGATATAATCTTTGAAATGATTGAAATACTTTTCCTTTAAATACGCCGTTTAACGTGGTAAGCTTATCGCCAAAGCTGCAGTACACTAACGCATGGCAATTTTCAAAAACATTACTTCCCCTTACCTGTTCAACCCCAGGAAAGATTGCCTCTGTCAAATTGATACAATTCCTGAATGCGCCTGATCCCAGCGTCGTTACCTTTGGCAGGTTCACCGTTGTCAATGCCTGGCTTCCATCAAAAACATACTCTCCAACAGACGTCGCCAGAGGCAGATTCGGATTATCTATACTTGTTCCTTCAAACATCCTGTTGGGTATCTCTGTCAAAGCCGGCAGACTAATGGTTTTTAACGCTTTACAGCCAGAAAACGCATTGGCTCCTGCAGTTTCAAGCGCTCCCATAGAAACCGAAGTCATTGCGGTACAATTTTCAAAAAAATTGCTTCCTATCGCCGTCACATTTTCCATAGTGACTGACAGAATTTTAGCGCATTTTGAAAATACATAATTTGCCGTACTTGCATCCAAAAGAGCAGGCGCCGTCACACTTGTGATCTCTGTCCCGCTGAATGCAGACGTCCCAATCTCCGTAGCCGCCGTTAATGTCAAGTCGCCGTTCAAAGCAGAGTTTGCAAATGCACTCGCCTTGATTGTTTCGACCTTCTCCAATCCGGCTATTTTTTCTAACCCCGAAGAGGCGAACGCATTGCTCCCGATTTCTGCGATTCCCTCTGCACTGGCGTCTGCCTCTGTCAATGCAGGGTAATCCTTATAGAACGTGTAATCTCCGATGCTGGTAACTCCTTTTTGAAAAACTACTTTTTTGATTTTCTCATTATGAGGGTACCACGGCGCCTGGACATAGGTAGAGCTGGTATAATCCGGCATATCCCCTTTCTGCCCCGGCAGGACGCTGATCGTCAGGACGCCTGTAGCCTCATCAAAAGACCACTTGTGGGTATCCTCCGTTGTAACCTGCCCTGTCAGGCTGTCTTTTTCCCCTCCAAATGTACCATTGTCCGGTATCGGTGTTGCCTCGGACGCCTCCGGCGTCCCTGTTGCCTCTGCTGTTTTCCCTTCACTGGACAGTTTTACAACACTCCTGCCCGACGAAATGCCAGCAGCTGATGCGCTTTCACTCCCTGCCGGCAGCATAGTGCATACTAAAGATGCCGCCAGAAAACAGCTGAGCGAACGTTTCAAACTTTTTCTCATGTTTTAACCTCCTCATTTCTTTTGGCAGTGTCAATTTTGCACGCTTAAAATCATCTCGCCCCTCCAATCAATCTCATGATTTCAGAAGGGAAAGGCGTTTCCTTGAGTCACAGTCAAAGAACGCTGATTTTTTCACAAATTGCATGACACTACCTTCCTTTACTGGTTAGGTAATTGCGGAACTGCCAGAAAACTGCGCTTTGCCGTGCAAAAATATAGCTAAAATATAAGCGATCGCCGCTGTTTCTCACGCAAATAACATAGCTAATATCACGATCTGCAGCTGTTATGGCAAAAATTTATGTTCCGCAAATACCTGTTGATTGATTAGCGTTCAGAACGCCTGTTGAGCGACGCCGCCGTCTGCGAACGACAAAAAAGACTGCGCCACACTATCTGATCTTCCAGAAAAGGCAAAAAGAGTCGGTACACTGAAAAAAAAGCGCACGAATGGCAAGCTCCGTGGCTTTTCTTAACTAAACGCGCACGGGGTACATTGCAGATCCAGTTAAAATTGTAAACACAAACTCAATGTAAGGCTCCTTTTGCCTTATTCTGAAACAATATTTAACTGGAGAAAGATGTCGTTTCCCTTAGATGTCTGATTCCCTTACCACATAATAAGAATTATGTGGTAAGACGCTCTCACCCCAGTATTTATGCTGGTTTGAGACATCTTTGAGATAAGTTTTTATGTAAAATCTATAAGATATGCATCCGTTTTTTGGTACAATGGCAGCATCACCGGGTAGAAAAAACTGAAATAAACATTGAAATCAGAAAGATATCGTGATATAATCAACCTGATATCTAAGTGGGGATACCACATAATTCTTATTATGTGGTATGCGCCGGGTGTTGCGTCGCATTGGTACTGTGTGGCAATGCACAGGTTCCCGGATTTCACAAAAATACCAGGTTTAGCTCGTCCAATCGTTTTTGATATTCATAGCTGGACGTCCTGATATAGATTCTGGTCGTTTCGATATTCTCGTGTCCTAAAATATCTGCAAGCTTTCCAATATCCTTGCTCTTTTCATAAAACGTAACGGCAAACAGATGTCGCAGGTTGTGCGGAAATACTTTGTCTTTCTCCACGCCAGCTTTCTCGCACAGGGCTTTCATCTCTTTCCAGATATTGCTCCGGTCAAGCGGCTTGCCGCTGGCGGTGCGGAACACGACCCCATAGTGGATGCCCTTTTTCCTGATATAATGCATCAGGTGTTTCTGCAGCGAGCGCGGCAGGAGAACCTGCCGTTCCTTTCCCTTACTATAGATTTGCGCAATCCCCTTCTTCACAGCGCCGGCTGTTATCATCTGCAGCTCGCTGACGCGCAGGCCGACAGCGCAGATCGTCTGGATCAGCAGCGCCAGCCGCAGGTTGCCGGCCATCTTCGCCGCCGCGATCAGCTTTTGGTATTCTTTCTTGGTAAAATTCCGGTTTTCCGGCCGGAATGTCTCTCTCTGCACTTTGTATGTCTTGACGCGCAGCTCATGCCATCCCATAAAATCAAAAAAACGGTTCGCCGCAACCAGATAAGAATTGATGCTCTTTGTCTTATATTTCCCGCAGTCCTTCAGATATTGTTTGTATTCGATGACCAGTTCCTTATCCAAACTCCTGCCAGCTGCAAAATCCTCCAGCTTTTTTAAATCCCTCATGTATTTTTCTACTGTAAGTTTCCCCTTCTCTTCCCTCCGCAGCTCATCTTGAAACGCTGCGAGCCGTTTTTCTGTGATCACATATTTCATAAGCTTTCCCTCCTCGCATAGACAGTTTGTCAAATTCCTATAAAGGGCTGCAACAGCCTGATATTAGAATTGGTTAATAACGCTTCTTCTATTTATAGTTTACCTGATTTTTTGCAAAGCGAAAAGAGTTTCGCCAGAATTGGCGCTTATTCGGGTGAAAACAGGCGCATCAGTGCGTTTTTTTCACCCTGCAGGCGTTGTTTATGAAATAGTAAATGATAATACGTACTCTTTTTCCCTTAAATTTTCATGCGTATCAAACGCGGCCATTTCTTCCTTTTTAACCAGCAAGACCCTGTCACAATCTAAAATAGAAGACAATCTATGTGCAATAGATGATTGTTGTTCAATATCTTTTCTCTGGTATATTTTTCCTTTGTCATAAACATATTTTCCCCATTCCTCAAGATACCTTTTTGTGCTGTTTCACTCACCGGCATTGATCTCTCCATTCCAAAGTTTTTGGTTACGTGCAACCAGGAGCTCAACAATCTGCCCAATCAGTCTAATGTCTTCTGCACTGCACAGACTGAGATTATCTGCTATATTCTGAGGAACATTGTACAAATGGATGTTTCCCAGAAGGAGAAAATCAGGAGTCGTTTTCAGTAACTCACATAAGATAATAAATTTTTCCAGACTGGGTTTTTCCCTCCCATTCTCAATAGCAGACAAATGATTATTTGACAGTTCTAATAATTCGGCTAACTTGTTTTGGGTAAGACCGAGCTCTTTGCGCCGTAATCGGATCCGTTTCCCCATCGTGATAAATTGTTCTTCCAGCAAAGCAAAGCCCTCCTTTCATAATTCAGCTTGATTTTCAGATAATTGTGAAACCGTAATTTCCTTTATGTACATGATACAGCCCATATAAGATATTACAGCTCCTCAATTATTTATCTTAACAAGGATTATTTGTTAAAAGAAGAATGTAATGCAGAACAATTCTGTGTCGCATTGAAATATATTCTGTTATTTTCATATGATTCTAAAATATATGCGTTTCTTTGTGATAATCCCGCAAAACTAATTCCCCGCAAATATGCGCCCGCAAAATTAATTCCCCGGAAAATGGTCTTGACGTAAAATTCCCCTTATGATACAATGCATAAGTGTGTGAGATTGGTTTTATAACCGCAAAAAACAATATTTCATTGTATGTCTGCGTAGCTCAGTTGGATAGAGCGACCGCCTCCTAAGCGGTAGGTCGGGTGTTCGAGTCACCTCGCGGACGCCAGAAAATTCCGCCGCAAACCTTGGTCTTCCATGGTTTGCGGCTTAATTATTCCTTCATTATTCTATTCGTACTATCGCCCATTTCCATTCTCGCCTATCTACAGACTTTCCTATCCGCAATAGAATTTTCTAATCATTTCCCGCACCCATTCCAACTCTCGCCTATCTATAGACTCTCTTATCCTAAAAATCAAAGAAATTTTTCCCGAAGCTTTCTCTGGTATTTTTATGCCTCTTGTGATATCTCACTCCCGGTTTCTGTGTCTTTTGCCGCCGCCCTTCTTTTTTGACATATCCCCGGTTCCGTCTCCGCGTCCTTTTCTTTTCCGCCTTTCTCGCGCGATTGTCCCCTCGCTGTCTGCGGTAATAGTTTTTTTGTCCGCGCTTGCTCTGATAACCGCCGGAACCTCTCCTCTTGCGGCGCAGGCTCGGCAAATGGACGTGGCGGATCATAACATAGAGCAGAGAAAACAGCAGCGCCGCCGCCAGGATCAACAGGATAATCTGTACTGCCTTAAAGTGAAAAAAGCTTGTAACTGCGCCCTTCATGTTCCGCCAGAGGTTTGCTTTCTTTGCATCGCTCTTTTCCGTCGCCCGGATGCTGTCAATCTCCTTATCGACAATAGTCCTTGATGCAGCATCCAGAACAATCCTGGAACCATCTGGTTTTTTGGTATAGATCACATCTGTTGAACCTACTGTTTTGCCGCCGTAAGTATACGTCACGCATCCAATGACATTATCTCCCTCAGCTATGGTTTTCCCTTTATCGTAGGTCACTTTCTGCTTTGCCGCAGAGGGCTTTACCCCTTTTGGCAGGACAATCGACGGTTCGCTTTTTAAATGAACTGGCGATTCTTCCGAATTAAAATAGCTTCCATAATTCGTAAATAATTCGCCGCTGTCTTTCACATTGCCACCGTCAATCTGATACTTACGGTAATTTTCAAACCCAAAATTTAAGAGTTGGATCGTATCCGAATATTCGTTTGGCTCTCCATAATCCGGATTAGAAGATTTCATCACGACGCAGACCAGCTGCATACCGTCTTTTTCCGCAAACGTCACAAGCGTATTCCCGGCTGCGTGCGTATACCCCGTTTTACCGCCAATACAATATTTATACTCGTATTCCGGATGTTCATAACCGTTTATCATCTGATGATGGTTATTCCACACCCGCTCTTTCTTATGCGTGTTAGTCGGCGCCATCAAATAACTGCGGGTTGACGCTACTTTCTGAAACGTAGGATTCTGCATCGCCGCCCTGGCAATACATGCCATATCATATGCAGTCGTGTAGTGCTTTGGATCCGGAAGACCGTTCGGGTTATTGAAATGCGTCCCCTTCAGTCCCAGTTCCGCTACCCGCTGGTTCATCCGCTTGACAAACTTCTCTATCGAGCCGGAAATATGCTCTCCCACGCCAAGGCAGACCTCGTTGGCCGATTCCAGCATGATCGCATAGAGACATTGCTCAATCGTCATCTTTTCCCCCGGATCGGTAAATATCGTAGAACTTCCCGGCTCAATCCCATATGCTGCCGTCTCTGAAAAGGTCACAACTTCGCTCGGCGAACAGCTCTCCGCTGTCAGCATTGCCGTCAGGATCTTTGTGATACTGGCCGGATATCTTTTTTTATGCATATTTAAGCTATAAAGAACCAGACCGCTGGACAGTTCCATAACAACTGCGGATTTGCAGGAAAGCCTGCTCTTTTCCGGCCCCTTTGGCCAGCTTACCCTGTTTGTATTCTTGCTTTTTGCCTCTGCCGTCCTGGCTCCATCCTGCAAAAGTCCCGCAGCGGACGCTGGAGCCGGCGCAGATAGAAAAACTGCACTGCACAGAATCCATAAGAATACTGTGCAGCAAATAGTATGTTTCTTTTTTTGATCCATTTTTTTATCCTTTAAAGTCAAATCGATAAATTGTCACTGACAACGGCGGAAGATTCATTGTGATGGAATATTTCTGCCCATCGCACGGCACCCGCTTAGCTGTCACAGATTTTGCGTTATCAATGCCGTTTCCTCCAAAGCGCTTCTCATCGGAAGACAAAATCATCGTATATTTTCCCTGGCTCGGCACGCCAAATGAAAATCCGTCATGCTGAACCGGCGTAAAGTTACACAGGAACAAAAGCTGATCCTTTTTGCTGACGCCACGCCTTACAAAGCTCACAACACTCTGCTCCGCATTATCCACACTCATCCACTCAAAGCCCATCACGTCATAATCATTGACATAGAGTGCATCGTATTTCTGGTATAATCCGTTTAATTCTTTGACAAAATCCTGCATCTGCCGATTCAAATCTTCTCCCAGAAGTTCCCAGTCCAGGCTCCTCTTTTCGCTCCACTCGCGGTATTGTGCAAATTCCTGTCCCATGAATAAAAGCTTTTTGCCCGGATGGCCGTACATAAACCCGTACGCCGTCCTTAAACTGGCAAACTTGTCTCCTGTCAGTCCCGGCATCTTATTGATCATAGAGCATTTCCCATGTACTACTTCATCATGGGATAATACCTGGATGAAATTCTCGCTGTATGCGTATTGCATACTAAATGTCAGGCGGTTGTGGTTTCCGGAACGGAACAGCGGATCCATCGACATATATTCGAGAAAATCATTCATCCAGCCCATGTTCCACTTAAAAGTAAAGCCAAGCCCGCCCAGTGAAACCGGAGAGCTGACGCCCGCCCACGCAGTTGACTCCTCTGCTATGATCATCGTTCCCGGAGCCCTTTTTTCAACCTGCTCGTTCATATGGTGGAAGAATTTGATAGCGTCCGTATTTTCTTTGCCGCCCTCTTCATTCGGAAGCCATTCTCCATCATCCTTTCCGTAATCAAGATAAAGCATGGAAGCCACAGCGTCCACACGAAGCCCATCGACATGAAACTCTTTCAGCCAGAAAAGGGCGTTCGCCAAGAGAAAATTTTCTACTTCTTTCTTGCCATAATTGAAAATATATGTCCCCCAGTGAGGGTGCTCCCCACGGCGTTTATCCGGATGCTCGTACAGAGGCTGACCGTCAAAATTCCCAAGCCCATGTTCATCCTTTGGAAAATGTGCCGGCACCCAGTCGAGGATAACGTGGATTCCCTTTTCATGCATATAATCTACAAAATACATGAAATCTTCCGGCGTTCCGTACCGCCTGGTCGGCGCATAATATCCCGTCACCTGATAACCCCAGGAACCGTCGAACGGATGCTCGGCAATCCCCATCAGCTCAATATGGGTATATCCCATCTCTAATACATAGTCCGCTACGATTGGCGCTAACTCACGATAATTGTAAAATCCATCCTCTGTCCCATCGTCTTTTTTTCTCCATGAGCCAAGGTGCATTTCATAAATTGCCATTGGCTTCTTGCGGAGCGCCTGTCTGGTCTCCTTTTCCCTGGCAGCCATCCATTTCGTGTCGTTCCATTTATACTTTGTCAAATCTGCAACGACAGAGGCATTGTCCGGACGCAGCTCCGCACAGTTTGCATACGGGTCTGCCTTCATCAGGGTTTCCCCTTTCCGAGTCAGAATCTGGTATTTGTAGACGGCCCCCGGCTCTACGCCCGGAATGAAAAGCTCATACACGCCGGACACTTCCAGAGTCCGCATCGGATGAAGCCTGGAATCCCACATATTAAAGCTGCCTACCACGCTGACTGCCCTGGCATGTGGCGCCCACACAGCAAAATACGTTCCCTTGACGCCATGGATCGTCATCGGATGTGCGCCCAGCTTACGGTAAATCTCATAATGGTTCCCCTCAGCAAAAACATATAGATCGTCGCTCGATATCTGCGGTTCAAATGCATATGGGTCATGCGTAACCACTACATCCCCCTCGCCGTAGTGGATATGCAGAAGATAATCTAAGTCATATTTTATGTTTTCCACATAATATCCAAAGAAACCGCATCCCGGCTCTACTTCCTGGAGCTCTATTTCTTTCCTGCCCTTTGCATCTGTTACCAAAATCCTCTTTGCCTCCGGACGGTAAGCGGTGATTACCTGCCCTTTGCCAAAAGTATGAAGCCCCAGAATATTATGAGGTGCATTATGACAGCCTGATAAAATCTCATCATATTCAACCCACTTGATCCACTGTTCCAGTTTTTCCTGCATCTGTTTACCTCCGTATCATTTTTCATTTTCTTCTTTACTTCTCAATAAAATTTTACTACAATAGAGTTATTTGATTTACATACCTGCTGCTTCAGAATTTACGTGTCTGCTACTTTTCCATTATAATGAAAATAGCAGGAATAGTCAATGAAATGGGGGATTTTATGCGAGAAAATCTACAGAAAAACTATACGAAAACAATCTTTGCCTGTTTTGCCGGATATGTGATCCAGGCAATCATAAATAATTATGTGCCGCTTTTATTTTTAACCTTTCAGGATACATACCATATCCCTCTTTCCAAGATAACGCTGCTGGCTACTTTTAACTTTCTTTTGCAGCTGTTAGTGGATCTGGTGTCCATCAGTTTCGTAGACCGCATCGGCTACCGCGCGTCGATCATCCTTGCCCATATGTGCAGCGCCGCCGGGTTTGTCTGCCTGACCATCCTGCCAGATATCCTGCCGGACCCGTTCACCGGCATCCTGATCTCCGTCATGATATACGCCGTCGGCGGCGGGCTGATAGAGGTTCTCGTCAGCCCGATCATGGAAGCGTGCCCGACTGACAATAAGAAGACGGCAATGAGCCTGCTCCATTCCTTTTACTGCTGGGGACAGGCAGGCGTCGTCCTGTTCTCCACCATCTATTTTCACTTTGCTGGGGTTGGACGCTGGAAAGACCTTGCGATTGCCTGGGCAGTTTTTTCGCTGGTAAATGGTCTTGTCTTTCTCCGCGCTCCCATCGGAACGCTGATCCACGAGGGAGAGAGCAGTATGCCGATAGGGGAATTGTTCCGCAGCAGGCTGTTCTGGATATTATTGTTGTTTATGGTCTGTGCCGGCGCCAGCGAGCTCGGCGTCAGCCAATGGGCGTCTACCTTTGCGGAACAGGGATTGGGGGTTACAAAAGCAATCGGAGATCTGGCAGGACCGATGTTTTTTGCCATTCTGATGGGTGGCGCACGGACTTTCTATGGAAAATTTGGAGAAAAAATCGCACTGGAGAAATTTATGGCGGGCAGCGCCCTGCTCTGCGTTATCTCCTATCTCCTCATCTCCCTTGCGCCACATCCGCTCGTCAGCCTTTTGGGATTCGGCCTGTGCGGGCTGTCTGTCGGGATCATGTGGCCGGGAACTTTCAGTATTGCCAGCGCTGCTATACCAACAGGCGGCACCGCATTATTTGCACTGCTGGCGCTCGCCGGGGATCTGGGATGCAGCGGAGGGCCGTCTGTGGTCGGAATGGTCTCCAGCCTGGCCGGGGACAATCTCCATATAGGAATTTTAATCGGGACTGTCTTTCCTGCCATCCTCTTTGCCGGATTATTCCCCACGCGCAAAAAGAAAAAAGCGGCAGGCAGACATTAACCACACGCGGCAAGCGACAGATCGTCCCCCACGCGCGCCAAAGAAAGAACAGCAGGCAGACATTAACCACACGCGGCAAGCAACAGATCGTCCCACACGCGCGCCAAAGAAAGAACAACAGGCAGACATTAACCGCACGCGGCAAGCGACAGATCGTCCCCCCACGCACGTCAAAGAAAGAACAGCAGGCAGACATTAACCACACGCGGCAAGCAACAGATCGTCCCCCCACGCACGTCAAAGAAAAGACGGACGCCCAAAACAGCGTCCGTCTTTTCTTTGACTATATTGCTTTGACTATTCTTATTCCCTTTAGAATGACGCAACCATCTTTGTCACTGCCTCCGCCATCTTTGCAGATTTCTTTTCTGCATCCTCCAGAGACTCGCCTACAACGCCATAATAAAATTTAATCTTTGGCTCTGTTCCGGATGGTCTGACGCACATCCACACATTGTCCGTCATATCAAAATACAGCACGTTAGATTTTGGAAGGCCGGTCGGTTTCTCCGCCCCGCTTGCCAGATCGGTGATCTTGTCAGCCTGGTAATCCCTGAAAGAAGTGACCTGATAACCGCAAAATTCTTTTGGCGGATTTGTCCGGAGATCCGTCATGATCTTCTGTATTTTCTCCAGGCCTTCAATCCCCTTCATCGTCACTGCCTGTACGCCGTCTTTATAATATCCGTAACGCTCATACATCGCGATCATCGCATCCCAGAGCGTCATGCCTTTTGTCTTATAATATGCCGCCGCCTCGCAGAGCGCCATTGTCGCTACGATCGCGTCCTTATCTCTCGCATGTGTCCCGATCAGACAGCCATAACTCTCCTCAAACCCAAAGAGATAAGTTCCTTCTCCTCCTGTCTCAAACCCAAGGATCTGCTGGCCGATAAATTTAAATCCGGTCAATACTTCGATCAGGTCAACGCCATAATATTTTGCGATCGCGTCTGCAAGGTTTGATGTGACAATCGTCTTGATCAGCTTTCCGTCTGCCGGAAGCCCCCTTGTCTCCTTGATCTGGGAAATCTCATAATCTGCTAACAGGCAGCCTGACATATTTCCCGTCAGCGGAATATAATCCCCTGTTTTGCTGTCCTTGACATAGACGCCCAGCCTGTCGGCATCCGGATCTGTCGCCAATACCAGATCGGCGTCTTTTTCCTTTGCAAGCTTTAACGCCAGTTCAAATGCTTCCGCTGCCTCTGGGTTTGGATAGCTGACGGTAGGAAATTCTCCGTCAGGAAGCTCCTGCTCCGGCACAACATAGACATTTTCAAAACCGATTTCCTTTAATACGCGCCTTGCCGGAATATTTCCAGTCCCATGGAGCGGCGTATAGACGATCTTGATCTCGTTTCCCACTTCCTTAATGCTGTCCCAATGGATTACCTGCTTCTTTAACTCTTCAATATATTTATCGTCAATCTCCTTGCCAATCTGCTGATAAAGACCTTTGGCCAGAGCGTCCGCCTTGTCCATCGTTTTCACTGCTGCATAATCTGTCACCGCTTTTACTTCATCCATGATCCCGGTATCATGCGGCGGCGTGATCTGTGCGCCGTCTTCCCAGTATACCTTATATCCATTATATTCCGGCGGATTATGGCTCGCAGTGATATTGATGCCCGCAATACATTTTAACTCCCGGACTGCAAAAGACAATTCCGGGGTCGGACGGAGCGACTCAAATACATATGCCTTGATCCCGTTTGCCGCAAGGCAGAGCGCCGCCTCATCTGCAAACTCTGGCGACATCCTGCGGGAATCAAATGCAATCGCAACTCCCTGCGCCTGCTTTCCTGCTTTTATAATATAATTTGCCAGACCCTGCGTCGCTTTGCGGACAGTATAAATATTCATGCGGTTTGTCCCCGCGCCAATCACTCCCCTGAGCCCTGCTGTACCAAATTCAAGATCCGTATAAAAACGCTCTTTGATCTCATTGTCATCCCCCGCAATGGACTCCAGCTCTTTTTTCGTATCCTCATCAAAATACGGATTGCTCAACCACGCTTCATAAGTTTCTTTGTAATTCATGAATCATCCTCCTTTATTTTCCTGTTCTCAGGAAGCGGCCGCCGCCTTTTCCTGAATCATACCATGTTGCGGCGTCTCTTGCAAATGCATTAACCTGCAGGCTCTTCCGACAGGAACGCCCGCCAATTTCTTCATGGCTTGAAACTCTTGCAAATGCATTAACCTACAGGCTCTTCCGACGCCGTCGCCGTCGTCGCCGCAGGCATTGTTGTTTCCGGCGCTTCTGTCGCCGCCGCTTCTACCAAATCTGCAAATGATAAGGACACATCTTTTCCATCGTCTAAAATATCGACAGAATACGTCTTTGTAACATACCCCGTATCGCTCAGGGTGATCGTCTGCGTCCCAATCACTTTTGTAAAAGTACATGGGGCAAGCCCCTTATACACATTGTCAAGATACACCTCAACCCCTGCCGGTTCTGCAACAGTAATGGTATGGCCGCTGTCAATCTGTCTTGTGATAGTATTATCGTCGTCCTGCGCAGACGCCGCCGGCTTTGACGTCTTAGAACTCTCATCCTTATCTTTCGCCTTCGCCACCTGTTCTATCAGATCAATGCGCACTGTTTTGGATGGCTCTTCCACATCCAACACCCCGGTATACTCCTCATACCCAGTCAGGGATACCTTGATACTGTACTTTCCATAATTTAGCACGATCGGTTTGGAATAATTTACCACTGTCCTGTTAATCGTCAATTCCGCCCCATCCGGCGCAATTTCAAAAGTAACCTCCCCGACATTGGAAACCGCCGCCTTATAATTGCTGAAATCCACTTCTGTCTCTTTATCGCTCCGCACCGTTACATTCTTTGTCGCAGTAATCCCCCGCTTAGACAGCGACAGGCGGTAACTTCCCTCTGCCGCAGTGATCAGCATATTCTCTGTGATCGGGATAATATCCTGGTCTCCCAGCACTGCCATGCCGCCCACGAAGTCTGAATAATTTTTCAGGCGGATATAGCCATGACCGGACGTCTTCACAACAGAATATACATAAATCCCAATCCCCCGGATTGTCAGAACATCATGCTCATTCACATCCATTATGGAAATCTCGGAATCCCCGGATGACAGAAACGTTCCGTCTGTATATTTATAACGCGTCCCCGCCATCTCCAGCATATTATCATCACTGGAAAAAGAAAATTTGGAAACCTCCTGATATTCCCACACTTCCTCCGGCACCTTTGCGGTGACGATCTTCGTGTTATCCCGCTGAACCGCCACATCTAAGATCATGCCCTGCGTGACGTCCTCCCCGGCGATTTCCTCCTCGTATTTATCTGTAATGACCGACGCCGCTCCATACAGGAACGTATCTATCACATCAGAATCCAACTCCCTCAAGAGAAGCTGACGCTGTGCGGTATCATTTTCCACAACAATACCCCTGTATGTCTGTTCCGCCTTGGCAGACGCCGCCGGCTGGCTTTTCCGGTTCTTTTTTTGCAGACCGCACGAGGTAAATGCTGCCACGATCAAAAGCATAGCACATCCCAAAAGGACACTTTTGTATATTTTCATCATTTTCATCCCCGCTTCTACTCTTTGCAGATATCTGTCACATATATGGTATCATAGCATAATTGGCATTAAAATAAAAGTCCTTTTGCCTCTTGCAAAAATTTCCCTCTGTCCCCTTCCTGTGCTGCGATCTTTAACAGTTTTTCATAATTTTTCCCAGACATCCATGACTTCTTTCCATTGTAATAAAAATTGATCTGCTTCCAAAATTTTTCTGGAAACAACAGCAGGATATATAGCAGCTGCGCTTCTTCCCTCTTTAGCGCGCGCGTTTTTCTATATGCCTCTAATATTACGGTCCCAAGTTTCGGGTTCCAGTTATTCTTTTCCATTGTTTTCCTCAAAAAATCATATAGATCGTTAATTTGGATGCCAAGCTCCGCATTTTGAAAGTTAGTCGTTATGATCTTCTGATCGTCTAAAAGTACATTGTGGTAATTATAGCTTCCGTGGCAGACGCTCCCCTGTCTGATATTCTGCTCCAACATCCCTGAAATATCCAGTCTCTCTAAACATCCCTCCGCTTCCTGTGCCTGCTCAAAAAAATGCTGAAACTGTTGTAAAATGCATAATTCCATCTCATTTTTTCTCTTTTTCCTGCGAATATAATTGTAGGCATGTTTCATCTCATTTTTTCTCTTTTTTAGACTTTTCTGGATCTCCTGCCCCTGCACTGCTCCCTCGATATCCTCTTTTGCGCCCTCATCGCCCCTGGGCGCGACGTCTTCTGTGCCGATATCTGCAGCGGGCGTCTGCTCTGCGTCTCCCGCCATGGACGCCGCCTCTAAGAAACTTTCCTCCTCTCCGTCCTCATCCGAAAGATCGCCCCGCCGTCCATAAAAGTCTTCCGGCAGGATCACCGCCTTTTCTGACGGAATCTGGAATCCCTGCAGCAGATTATGAAGATATGCCAGATGCGCCGCTGCGCGGTACACGTCGTTCCTGTCCCACAAATTACACTCTCTGCCTGGAAACCACTGCCGCAAAAGCATCCTGTTCCCCTGTCCGTCCCTTGTCAGCAATTCCCCTCTGTTATTCGGGATTCCTAAATCTACATACGGATATCCATTTTCCGACAGCTGCGCTTTGACCGCCTCCTGGAACAGCAGCCTTCTGGTACTTTCCTTGTAGTTTGTCAAAGTATATA
Source organism: uncultured Lachnospiraceae bacterium (assembly GCA_947589455.1). Classification (GTDB taxonomy): domain Bacteria; phylum Bacillota; class Clostridia; order Lachnospirales; family Lachnospiraceae; genus Butyribacter. Next base: position 16,723 of record CANQCD010000028.1, read on the forward strand.
TTGCATCTTCCGCCTCTAAAAGGATTGCCCCGCGTATTCTCTTTCTGCCTGTAAAAGCGATGGGGTACTCTTTTAAAACGTCCTCTATTTTTTCTTCCATCTCAATCCTCCATTCTAAGCGAATTTATTCGCTTTGCGTATGTATTCGCTTTGCGTTTTATATGCAATGGGATGCCATCAAAGCGAACATCGTCTACCTTGCAATTTCTGTGAGCGCTCCAAAGAACGGAACATTTTTCTCACAAATTGCCAAACAAAGCGACTCCGCTTGGCAAAAAATAAGCTGTTACGCTTATTTTCACATTACAACCCTTCTGCGAAATGTATCAATAACATTACCAGTATTCCAATGGGATAACTGCTCTTTTCATCCTATGCAGAAAAAATAGAATTATTACTCCTTGCCTTCTTGCAGCGCTGTGCTGTCTCCATGTATCAAAAAAACAGGACGCCGCCACAATGGGTAACGCCCTGTCTGTCTTTTTTCTGTTAAAATTTAATCCAAATAATAAATTATAATGCGTTTACAAGCTTCTTGAGTGCCTCAAGCGCCTCGTCCGGCAGTTTGTCATAACCGTCTTTCTTCGTTGCGAAGCCCTCTACCGCATCAACACGGTTCTGCATTGCATTCTTTAATGCCGCCTTATATTCTGGATCGTCCAGGTTTGGCTCAAATCCTTCCCAATCCATGATCTCAATATCCTCAAACGGACCCCATCCATGGAAAGAAGCCTTGCCTTCAACAATGTTTTCCAAGATTCCCAGAGTATCCTTTGGCTGAACTTTCTTGCCCATGAAATCGCCTGTATTTACAATATAGCAGTCTACATTCTTTTCCTCTACCAGCTTTTTAAACTTCTCATAATCGTTTACTAACGGGTATGTCCTGAATGGATTTGCATATGGCACAATACGGAGTGCGTTCATATCTGTTCCCGCTGCAACGCGCTCTGCCGTAGATGTCTTTGTCGCAAGGGTTGCGCCCATAACAGATGCAAGCGCTGCGCCTTTTAACTTAACAACCGGCGGAATGCATGGATCTTTCATAATCCAGATAATGGAATTTACCGGACTTTCAATCTTGTCAACGCGGTTCGGAGACCACAGTTTAGACTTGATCGCACGTCCGTTTCCGTTACGGATATCCTCTGTTACCAGCTGAATCTTGCCATCTTCGTCCATCGTAGCAGAACAGTTCTGCGCAGAGAGAAGATATTTATTATCCGGACAGCCTGTCGGATAATCCGCCGTCTTATCAAAGTAAGTCGGCTCAAGAGCAATTGATGCACATGTCTCTGTGTTGATGATAAATGCATCGTCATGGAGTACCGTGATCGCCTTGTCGCCGTATTTGTTATTATGCTTTGCATGAGTAAGCGTAGATTTTCCGGAACCTGACAAGCCGAATACAGAAGCGACATATTTCCTTCCGTCCGGAAGAGAGTATTCCTTCTGTCCGCCGTGGCAGGATGCATAACCGTTACGGTTTGCCATTGCCCATGCCATGGTAAGCGTTCCTTTTTTATGTTCCCCGAAATACTTCATGCCCAGGATGGCAGCGCAGTTCTGGTTTGTATCAAAATAGCAGAGCGTCCTGTCGTCGCTTAAGCAGCTGTAATCAACATCCGGACTTGCAGTCGGCTCCCACTGCGGATCGGAGAAAATATAGATATCCGCCTCTTTGCCGTCGCCGATTAGCTTAGACTCCTTGTACATCTTTACATATTCATCAGACATATACTGGAAGTTGATCATCCAGTTATACATGAGATTCTCTTCTCCCTCTGGGATCAGGAGATGCGCCTTTACCATAAATTCCGGGTCAAGACCGACATATACCTGCGCATGGTAAAGCTTTTTAAAACGCGTCTTATAGATCGCATCCATGATCACCTTGTCCAGTTTCCCCGCATCAACACCCGGCTCGCCTTTGATACGGCGCGCTGCTGCATAACGTCCTGTCACAGCGCCGTCGTTGAAAAGCAGCACTTTGGCGTCTGCGTCAAGCCCAAACTCTTCTCCCCTGTACACAGGCATATCTGTCACTATCGTTCCAGGTGAGTTTTTTGCCAGATTATATGCTTCTTTTAATGTGTTTACCTTGACAACATTGTTGCCATAAAATGCGGCTTCAATGATAGCGCGAGTGTTTGTTACAGCTTCGCCGGTCTTTGGGAATCCAACTTTGCCGGCGCCGATTTCTTCCAGTTTGTAATTTGCCTTTGTTGCCATGAATAAAACCTCCTGATTTAATGTATTTTGTTTCTCTGCACCTTACTGTCGTAAGAAATTAAATTAAGTATAGATATATTTTCCAGAAAAGTCAAGAACCCTTTTTCTGCTCTTCAATCCATGCCGGCAGGCGATCCTGGATTATCGCAAAGGGACACGGCCCTATGGACAGGAAAAATTCATGAAAATCTTTTAATGCAAAGCCCTCCCCCAGGCTTTCCTTCGCCTGCTCTAAAAGCGCCTCTATCTCCAGATAGCCCAGCGCATACGGCATATAGCTGACCGGCTCTGCCACCATCGAATCAAATATCGTCCGCGCGCTGCTTTTGCTAAAACCAAATTTCCCCAGGTAATCGTTTAACTCATCATAATCCCATCCCAGATAATTGACGCCCAGATCGGCCTTGGCATACAAAAACAGCGTGGACAGCGTATTGGCCTTGAGCAGATTCGCTACGTCCTTGTTGATCTCTGCAAAATCATAACTGTAGATTTCCGCATAAGTCCCCCACCCTTCCGTATAACCGGTAACGTCAATAATATTGCGCAGCGGATTGGGATTTGTCCCATTAAAGTAACAGGTCTGGTACAAATGCCCCGGATAGCTCTCATGCGCAACAGTTGTAAATGCCTTTGATAAATCGTAGCGCTCATCGTGATTGACATAGATCACGTTTTTCTGATAATTATCAATGGCGGGAGAAAGGTAAAATGCCGGGCTCATATATTCCTCCTGCGATTTGTCCACCTCCTTGACGTCGCAGGTGATATTTTCATCCAGCGCCGGAAAATCCTTTTGAATCGCCGTCTTCATATGGGCGATCACTTTTTGCGGTGTATTATATTGATATGTGACGTCCTGCGCATCGTAATATGCATCTGGCTTCTTTGCAATAATATCCGCCATTATTTTTTTCTGCCCATCGATTTTTTCATCTAACAGGTCGTTGACTTCCTCCGGCGTACGGCTTGAACCGGTCATCCTCTTTAACAGATAGGCATAATATTCTCTTCCTTTTTCCAGAAAACAGAGACCGTTTTCATTTTTCCCGGTTCCTTTCAGTCCCTTCAGACCATCGATCAGACTCTGGTACGCCGGTATCATTTTTTTTGTGACCGCCTCTTTATTTTTTGCTATATATTCCTGTTTTTCCTCCTCTGAAAGCCATTCCGCCTCTTTTATCTTTTTGTCAAATACGCTGATCAGATAAAATTCCTCTGGCTTTTTTATCAGCTCCCCGCACTGTTCTATGATTGCCTGCGCCGTTGTGTCGCTCATAAAGAGACCCGCCTTTGACTTTTCCTTCTGAAATTCCACAATCTGGCCAAAGTAATCCGGAACCAGCGCAATCAGGGCAAGATAGTCCTCCACATCCTGTTTTTCATAAAAATTATACTCTGATAAAAGAACTGGAAGCTGCGCCTGGATTCCGGAGGTCGGGCCTAAGCATTCAGAATATAAAAGGAAATCCGCCGATTCCAGATTCTGTTTTGACATCAGATAGGTTATGTCATAAATCAGTTGCTGCTCCTCCGTCAGCTTGTTATAATCATATGTCTCCAATGTCGCTACCCTGTTTTCTGATACAAGCAGGCTGCCTTCCATATTTTTCAGCGAATAACTTCCCAGCGTAGGCTCCATCTTTTCAATGCCATATTTTTTCTTATCTTTTAATATGTAATTTAACGTCACCGAATCATCGCAGACTTCTTCCTTGAAAATATCCTGCAGCAACTTGTCAAAATCGCTCCTGGCCTGCTTCTCCGTGCGCGAATCCTGCACTTTGGGATGCGTGATCGTGCTCATGGAGCCGTCTCCGTTCTGGCCGCGGTAATATACAATTCCCCCTAAAGCCGCCAGACAGAGGAAGAGAGCAAAGATCCTTAGGCGGTTCTTTCTTCCCTTTGCAGATACTATTTTATATTCTCCAGACATTTGATTTCTCTCCAAAAAACACTCCCCACTTTCTGCTATCTTTTTTCGGAATGTGTGATACTGCCAATCCCTATGTTCTCACGTTCAAAAATGAAAGTCAATAGACGGAGGGAATACTTTTTGACAGTTCCCTCTGCCAGCCTCTCTTGTTCGACAGATACGCAAAATCCATGCACTGTCCTCATAATTCTACATATATATGAATTAGCAGATAATAATATTCCTTTTTGAAGCTGCTATTCAAGAAAATCCAGCCCCGACAGGAGGGACTGGCGGCAAAATCGGCAGCGGCTCTTCGCGCGCCGCACGGTGATTACTACAAATAGCAGCCTTTTGAATGGTATTTCTGCATGATCAGACATTCTCCCGGCAAACCGCCTGCGGCTCTCCGGGAGGGCAGGCTTGTGCAAGTGCGGTAATCACAAGCCTGCTATGTGTAAAAAACCGCACAGAAATGAGGAAAACTATGAATAATATGAATCAGCGAATGACGTCTTCTGACAGCTGTCCGTCCAATAACTGCATGAACAACAGAAACATGCGAAATGGGATGAATGCCAGGGGAAATTTCGGCAACAGGGCACAGTACGGCTCTATGCAGAATAATAACTGCTGCCAGAATAGCTGTAACAATAGCTGTGACAGCAACGACTGCGACAAAAATTCCAGCCAGTTCAGCGATTCCCTCCAGGGTATGCCGGTCGGCATGGGCTATGTGCCCTGGCAGCAATGGGAGTGCACTTACAGCCCGGAGGAAGGCCTGGCAAAGGGCACTATTTTCCCATCTCTCAGCTTGCCTTTCTACGGCTGTATTCCAAGAGGCTACTACTGTAAAGGAGGTCAGTCATGAACATGAATCAAAACCAACTGCTTATGTATATTGACCAGGTATCATTTGCCATTGATGACCTGATTCTCTTTTTGGATACGCATCCCTGCGACAAAAACGCACTGGAATATTACCAGAAGCTGCGCCAGATGCGCCGGGAAGCCGTGAAACAGTATTCGACACAATACGGTCCGCTTTCCATCACGGGAAATGAGAATGAATGTTATTGGGATTGGGTAAAGACGCCCTGGCCATGGGAATAAAAATGAATAAATCCGAGCAAAGAGCTCAAGATTGGAGGAAATATGTGGAAATATGAAAAGCGCCTGCAGTACCCGGTAAATATCACAAGGTGTAATGCAAAGGCGGCACAGGTTATTATCAGTCAGTATGGCGGGCCTGACGGCGAGATGGGCGCATCCATGCGCTATCTGTCACAGAGATATTCAATGAAAGACCGCACTATCATGGGCGCCCTGACCGATATTGGTACAGAAGCCCCTGAAATGTTCCTTTCAGGGGCTAACGCTTTTTTTGATGCTTTCGCAACCGTATAGCTCCATTTCAAAG